>NZ_JBEPLH010000003.1:0-528306 GCF_040545135.1 Burkholderia sp. 572
GGTAACGATCCACCAGACGCTGGAGCTGACGCACGGTCACGCCCAGTCGTTCGGCCGCGCGTCCGGGCTTGAGTCCCATGTCCACCACGGCCTGGGTTACCTTCAGACGGTCGAGTTCTCGCATGTTCAGTGTCACCAGTGCACCTGGATACATCGCAGCCTCCGGCGCCGGACAACCGGCAGCCGGACAGCTTACGCGGCCCGAAAGCGGACATTTCTATGTAGCCAAAAGCGGACATTTCAATCTAGCCACTACAACACAAACTACCGATAATTCACGTTATGTCAATTCGAAAAATTGAACAAACTGCTGCCGGGTCGTGGCGGCCGGACGTGCCGCGACGCGTGGCACGAACCTGGGTCGGCGGGCGTGCCGACGTTACAACTTGGGATCGCGCTTGCCGGTCATGCATTCGTGCCGTCCGCCGCGTGTATAGACGTCCACGCGCGCAATCTGCGACATCGAACCACCGGAGTACACCGTCAAACGGCCGATGCCCAGTGGGGCCAAGAGCCGGGACAGCATCGGTCTGCAGGCAGGCGCGCATGTCGTCCGGTCATTGATCAGGGTGACCTCATCGCCGAGCAGGCCTTCACGATGCCCCAGCAATAAAGTGCCCGCCTCGGAGTGAAATAGAAATTGAAACGTGTTTCCCTTTGACCCATCAAGGCCGAGGCATTGACGCCACGCCCGCGTCAACTGGAAATCCTGGGTCTCCCGCAAAGTGGAATTGATCCCGTACACGCGATCCGAGCCCAAGATCGTGCCGATCGATCCCAATTTATCCCCGGTCTTGAACCGGCCATCAGGATTGTTTGGCAGATCGAGCCCTCTTCTTTCCCGAAATGACCGGATTCTTTGATAGCCGTCAAATGGCGTTTCCTCTCGTTTAAGACCGAGAGGATCTCGCCAGCCAAATACGTTGGGCGCGTATTGGTATGGGTTGATTCCACCATCGATTCGAATGGGGTCCTGGCTGACGAAGCTCCCGATCGCCGGATCGTAATATCGGTATCGGTTGTAGTGCAGGCCCGTTTCCCAGTCCTCGTACTGCCCCTGGAGCCGTAGTCGCTGATCGTCGGCAGCGTGCATCCGGGCTGAACCGACATGCCCCCACGCCCCGTAGCGCCCTTCCCAGATGATTGCACTGGATTGATCGATCAGTCGTGTCGGCGCCCCGCTGGGCTCGGTTTGAAAGAACACGTTGCGCGCCGCAGATTCCGAAGCCGCCGTCGACTGATCCGAACGGTTCTTCGGTGCGTATCGCAACGCTGCCAGCGGCCGAAACGTACCAGGGTAATAAACCCACTCGCACGATTCTCCGTAGCCATCCGCCGGAGATATGTCGACCGGGCCCGCTCCCCAGCCGGGATCCAGCTCGTTGACGACATTGATCAACGGCACGTCGACGTTCTGGTCCGGGCGCGCTATTTCACCCACCAACGCGTCGCCGTCCCAAAAGTAATCGTGACGGTGCGACCTGACTGTCGATGCTGATACCGACCCGGCCGGCGCGTCAGGCTTGTCGAGGATCTGCGTAGTCTTCCGGATGCGCCGCTGAAAGACGTCGTACGCGTAGCGGGTATGAATACGACTCGCCTGGATCGCAGGGTCCGCCGGGATGCGTACCGCCGATGTTTCGACCAGCAGCCCGTCGCCGTCCCAGCGCAGCAGCAAATCCTGTTGCGCGTCACGCTTGCGTATCAGGTTGCCGGTACGATCGAACGTATAACGACAGCCATCGTGCTCGCCCTCGCGTACCCAGGCATCGAGTGGCAATGTCGGGTCCGACACACCGGTGCGATGGCCCGGGTTGCTTCTCGTCGTCAACAGGTCGCCCGCAGGATCGTGCAGGAAGCGCAGCAGTTTGCCGCTCGGGTCGAGGTGTGCGGTCAGCTTGCCCATCGGGTCGTAATCGAAACGTTCGATACCGAGTCGGGAGTCGCGCTTCTCGGTCATCTCGCCGTTGGCATCATATGTGTACTCGGTGGCAAAGATGGCGCCGGTACCGGACAACAATGTTTGCCGTGCCAGTTGCCCCTCCTTCGTGTACACCAGCTCGCGTCGCAACGCCTCGCCCAGGTATTCCACGCAGATCCGGCCAAGCGCGTCCCGCTCGAGCTTGACGGGCGCGGCATCGTCGATCTGGATCGAGGCGACGGCGCCGAAAGCGTCGTAGCCGTAGCGTACGGTGTGCGTCACCGTTTCGTGACCGGTCACGAGCCGTGTGCGGCGCTCGATGCGCCGCCCGACCGTATCGTACCGGTAAGCGATGACGAAATCGTCGCCTTGCCCTTCTTCAATGAGGCGGCCTGCGTCGTCGTAGCCCAGTCTGAGGCAACTGTCCGGATTCTGCGCCCCGACGAGCCTGCCGATGCGGTCGTATTCGAATTTCTCGATGCGGAAACCGTCGGCCTGTCTGGCGTCCGCGACCTGCTTCTGCACCACGCGCCCGAACCTGTCGGTCAGGTAGAGAACAGCCAGCCCGGCCGGGTCGACACTCCGTCGCAGTTCGCCGAACTCGCCATACTCGTAGCGACGCAGTTGGCCCCAGTAGTCGACTTCCTCGACAATGCGGCCCATCGCATCGCGCTTGAGCTGGTATCGTTCGCCGCGCTCGTTGATGACGCCAATGAGCCGGCCTTCCGTATCGTACTGGTATTCGACGCTGGTTCCGTCCAGCGATAGCCGTTTGGTGATTCGCCCCAGCGTCGAGTACTGAAGCTGCGCCGTAGCGCCGGCCGGATCGCGATAGTGCGTCAGGTTGCCGTCGGCATCGTACCCGCACAGAATCTCCTTCCCGCTCGGCTCGATTGCGCGCGTCAAATTGCCATTGCGATCGTATTCGTACCGACTCGTCTGTCCGAGCGCGTCGATCACTTCGACGAGATGTCCTCGCGCATCGTGCCGATAGAGCGTTCGATGACCGAGTGGGTCCGTCACCGCCGCCAGATGACCGTCGCGGTCGTATTCGAATCGCGAAAGTTCGCCGCATGGTCCGATCTGTGCGACAAGCTGTCCGTACGAGTCGTACTCGTAACGAGAGGTCGCATTCGACGGCGTCATTTGTGCAAGCAAATTGCCTCGCTCATCCCATTCGTATCGCCATTGTCGTTCGCCGGGCAACGTCACGCAGACCGGATGATGGTTCGAGTCGTACTCGGTTCGAATCGACCTGCCATCCGGCAGCGTTTCCATCACGAGATTGCCGCGCCGATCGTATGCCCACGACGTGATACGTCCGGCGGCATCGGTCGCGACACTCGTGCGTCCCCTTGCCTCGTACCGGTAACTCGTGATACCGCCGAGCGGATCCAGCTCGAATACAGGCATGCCCTGCGCGTTCAGTTGCAGTACTGTCGTATGTCCCAACGAATTGGTGATACACGTTTGCATTCGTGTGCGGTCGTACACAAACCGGTAATTGAACAAGCCGTCGTCGCCCCATGCATGGTCGACGCGCCAAACGCCGTCGTCGTCGGTGCAGTAATGGTAATGAAACGACATGCCCCGCGCGGTCGTATGCCTGACGATCCGATGCCCGTCCGCATAATCGAAGCGATACGGGCATCCCATTGCATCGACCGCGGCACGCAAGTTGCCGTCTCGATCATGCTCGTAGGTAACAAGCGGATGCGCGTGTCCATTCGCGTCGACCAGCGTCAATGCGGTCAGCAATCCGGCATGCGCGGCGCCGTTCGCATCATGACGCGTAGCGTCCCGGATCTCGCATGCGATGACGCGCCCGGTTGCGCCATCCCGTCTCCATTCGGCGATGCGTTCGAGTCGTCCGCCCTGATCGCGTTCGAAGACCCATGCATTTCCGTTCGGGTCGGAGATGCGATGGATGGGCAGCGTCGGTCTCGACTCGCCGCTCGGCGGGATAATCGTTTGCCGCCATTGCGGCGGCAACGGGAATCCGTATTCGATGCTTTCGCGCGTGCGCAGCAAAAGCCGGTCGCCGAGCAGGTACAACGCATCCGCTTGCTGCCAGTCGCATTCGCGCGAGGACCAGCCTTCGGTCGCGGGCAGTGCATCGAACGCAGTCGTATGATCCGGAAGATGGGCGACCACGCCGATCGCGTCGCCGTTCGGCAACAGCTCCAGCCGGATATCCGCTGGCGTCTGCCAACCTGCTCCAACGGCACCGACATGCGTATCGTGACTTGAATAGTATCGATCCCACTCGAGCGGCAAGCGTCCCGATACGATGAAGTCGCGTTGCTCCACGACCACTTCACCCGTCGACGCGTCCACCGGCTCCGCGTGCAACACCTTGCAGCGCAAGAACCCCGGCTTCAAATGCAGCTTGTCCGCCAGCGTCTTCGCCCACTTCGATCCCCGAAATGCCTTGAACAACCCCTTCGCCGCCGCGGCCATGTTCATGATCGGTGGTCCGCCCACCAACACGGGCCTTCCTGCCGGAATCGGCAGCATCACCGAACTCGGCATCGACGGATAGGTTCGATCGGTATGCGCGCTGTTATGCGGTGGCGGCTCCATCCCGATCGACCAGCAACTCAACGCCTCCAGCGCCATGTACGACATCGGATCGTTGTTGGCGAGCACCGTCTTGCTGCCCATGAACGATTCCCCGTCATTTGACGGTTCGAACTCGGCCGGCGGCGGGGCAAACGATTCGCCAAGCGGAAAATGCAAACCCGGAACGTGATACGCATGCGTTCCGGCCGTGGCCCGCATCATGCCGTTCACGAAAATCGGCCTGCCGCTGCCGCCACCCGATCCGACGTTCGAGCCAAGATCGTCGCTGATGCGATTCTTGATCGTGTTGGCTGCTTTCGCCAGTTTCATCCCCTCGGCGACATTGGGGTCGCTGGTCAGTTCATTGACCTGCTGGCCCGCTTCATCGGCGAGGTGTTCGAGCTTCGCCACATCTTCAGGGTGATCTTCGATGTATTCGGCCACCTTCTCCTGCACGATCATCATCGCAATGCAGCCGGCCACAGCCTTTGCGGCCTGGATGTACTCGCGCAGATCGAGCATGAACCCGACATGGGGGTGCGGCAGGAACACCGGTGGCGTACCCGGCGTGACCAGTACCGAATGAACGTCCACGCCAACAACGGGATCCAGATGCTTGACGGCCAGAAGTGCCACGGTTTCGCCCCCGCTCAGCGACCACTGCGCAACGCCGCGACCTTCTCGCTCAACGCGTTGCGCCGTTGGTCCTGTACACCGAGCTGCGACACCATCCACTCGACAACCATCGGCAGATTGCTGTTCGCCCGCATCGGCTCGTCGATCATCAATCCCGCATCGAGCGCGTTGAACCCGGCCTCCAGCGCATGGTCACGCTCCCCTGCCCGCTCCCAGCACACCGCGCTCATCCGCCATGCCTCGACCGTCATCAGCCCGTCCTTCGCGGCGGTAGTCGACGCCACCGCACGCTCATAGCAATACGCCGAGTGCGCATAATCCCCGTGCGTCAGATGCACGCTCGCTTCGCCGAACAAACCATTCGCGACAAGCTTGTGCCCGGCCGGATGCCCTGCTTCGACCGCACGCATCCCGCTGCTGACAGCGCTGCGATACGCTTCGATCGCACGCGCGCGATCGCGCCACTTCAGATATGCCGAACCTGCGATCAAATGGACGACCACGCACTGATCAAACCACTCCTCGCGTTCCGCGACGCCCAGTGCCGCCGCACGCAGTTCCTCGAGCCGTGCGGGACTGCCGCCTTCGATCATCTCGGTCAGCATCACGAAGTGCCGTCGGAACTCGCCGCTCGGCCCGCGCTCGCCCGATTCCGCCAGCAATTCGCGCGGCACACTCGCCATCGAATATTTTCCCCGTACGACACGCACTGCCGCCCGATGCCGTTGCATCAACGCAGCAAACGGTGCGATTTCGATACGCGGCACGACAAAGCGCAATCGCTCGGCAAGCTGCGGCGCGATTGCAATGATCGACAGCACATCGTCCATCCATCGCACCCATGCCGCGTCATCCCGCACTTTCGCCGGCTCCAGCACGAACACCATCGCCGGAAAAACATCCGGATGGTGCTGCATCAGGCTGTCGGTAACCGCGAACAGATACAGCAACGGATTCTTGCCGTCGTCATACGGCGGCTGCCAGTTCGCACGCACGCCCTGCGCATCAGACCCCTCTCGCCGGCTGTCGTAGAACACAACGAGTTCATCCGTCAATGCCTTTGCATAACCCGATTCATCGACGAACGACGCCCGCATCGTCCTGACCGCGCACGACGTCTCGTCCTGAACCTGGAAATACAGCCGCACGAGTTCCGAATCGGTCTCGTCGGTCTGCCAGACCATCAACCTCGCGGCTTTGTCTTTCGCGAAACTCATCCAGTCCGCATGCGCATCCATGAACCTGCGCTCCACCGGATTGGTCGGCTGCCAGTTCTGCATTCGTGCGGGCCTCCGTCACGGGTTCAGTTTCAGGACGGCGCCTTCGACCGTGTGCTCCGCAGTCGCCGACGACGTCACCGTCTTGCCGTTCACGCTGTGGGTGTTCGTGCCGGTCGACGCGACGTTGACGCCCTGGATCATGATGGTGCCGTCGCTTTTCATCACGATGCTCGACATCCCGCAGACGAGCGCAAGCTGATCGCCTGCGTTGACGAGCACCTGATGCTGCACGTTCGTCGTATGGTTCGCGCCGACGTTGACGGTGTGCTCACCACCGACCGTGTGCGTGTGCGCATTCGCAATCGTCGAAGTGCGCGTGCCGATCTCTTCGGTATGCGCCGACGCAACCAGCGTCTTCATGTCCTGCGACGTCGTCTGATACATCTGCCCGACGTTCAGCGTCTTGGCTTCGCCGATCGTTTCGGTCTTGGCTTTTGCAACCGTTTCGGTGTGCGCGCCACCGATGGTCGCATCCCGATTCGCGGCAATCGTCACGGTTTCGTTCTGTCCGACCGTTCGCGTCCGGTTGCCGACGACCCCATGCGTCTCGTTCGCCCCGATCTGCGCGACCCGGTTCTGCCCGATATTCACCGTCTCGTTCTGCCCCACGCTCCGTTGCCGGTTGTTCTTCACCTGCATCGTTTCGTCGTTCCCGACCGTATGCGTATGGTTGTTCCCGACGGAAAGCGAATGATCGAGCTCCGTCTCCGCATCGAAATTCCGTTCCGCGTGCATCCAGAGCTGCTCGGCGCCCTTCTTGTCCTCGAACCGGAACGCATTCGCATGCTCGGTCGTCCCGCCCGGTGACGAGCGCGACAGCAACCCGCTCTGCGTCGCGCTTCCGGGCAGCCCCCACGGCGGCATCTTTTCGCCGTTGTAAACCCGCCCGGTCACGATCGGCTCGTCCGGATCGCCGTTCAGGAAATCCACGACGACCTCGTCGCCTACCCGCGGAATCTGCACACCACCGAACCCACCACCCGCCCAAGGACTCGACACCCGTACCCAGCACGACGAATCCTGATTGCTTTGCCCATATCGATCCCACCGGAACTGCAGCTTCACGCGCCCGTATTGATCGGTCCAGATTTCCTCCCCCGGCGGCCCGACCACGGTGGCCGTCTGCGGCCCGTTGGTGCGTGGCCGCGGCGTGTCGCGCGGTGACCGGTAAGGCAGGCTCGACGGCTGCACGAGCATCATCGTCTGATGCACCACAGCCTCCGCGCCCTGATCGCTCGCATACACGTTCTCCTGAAAGCGGTACTGGCACCGCACGATCAGGTATTCGCGGTTCTGGTCGGCGCGCGGGCAACGTTCGAGCGTGAACAGGTAACCGGGCGCGACACCGCGCACATCGGTATCGGCACTCGCCCGCTCATGCTCGGCCTGCTGCTCCTCGAGCCGAACGCGGCTGTAATGTGCGCCTGGCGCATCGTCGCGATAGCCGCCCGGCCACTCAAACGACGCAAAACTGTCGTGATCGTGCCCACGCGGATCGACCTTCTGCGACGAAAGGTCGGCACGCGGCTTCGTATAGTCGTAGTCGGTGGTCTGGTGCCGGCCGACGCTCACTTCCTGCGCGGGCAGCCAGCCGTCGATGCGCTCTTCGTCGGCGATCGCTGTGCGGTCGCGCGCGATGTACGGAATCGTCTCGTAGCCGGGCAGCGCCGTGTGCGACGACATCGCGTCGCCCAGCATCAGCGTATGCGTATCCTCGGCGTGCCTGAACCAGAAGTAGATCCCCTCGAACTCCATCAGCCGCGACACGAACGCAGCGTCGGTCTCGTTGTACTGCACGCAGTAATCGCGCGGCACGTACGTCTCCGCCAGGTGGCTCTCGATCGGAAAGCCGTACGTCGACAGGACCTCCTGCACGATCTCCGGCACGGTCTTGTTCTGGAAGATCCGGCAATCGGAGCGGCGCGTCGCGAGCCACAACCAGGGCCGCACGATCAGTTCGTAGCCGTAGTACCGCTCGGCGCGCCGGCCGGCGAGCGACGCGCGCGCCACGATGCCGTTCAGGTAACGCGTCGACAGGTCCTGCTGTTCGATCCGGACCGTCACGGGCTTGCCGAGCATGTCCTTCAGCGACAGGCTGTGACTGTCAGCGAGCGCCTCGATCCGGAATTCGAACAGCCGGCCGAGTTCGTCGCTGCCGTCGAGCGTATGGAACTTGAGGTCGTCGCCGTGCGGGCTGTCGAGTGTGAATACGCGATTCAAGTCGCCTCCTCCTCGTCGAACCGGTATGCGAATTCGCCGTCGGCCGCGCCCAGCTCGATCGACGACAGCGTGCGGCCCTCGAGCGTCGCCTGCAGGATCGCGCGGCCGATGCGCGGCATCACGGTATGCGTGAGGATCGCGTCGACCATCCGGCCGCCGGACTCGATCGTCCGGCAGCGCTCGACGACCAGTGCGGTCGCCGCGTCGGTGCAGCGCAGCCGGATACCGTGATGCGCGTCGATCCGTTGCTCGATCCGCCGCAACTGCAGGGCGACGATCCGTGCAAGCGTCGCGTCGGTGAGCGGGTAGTACGGCACGACGGTCAGCCGGCCGAGCAGCGCGGCGGGAAACACGTCGAGCAGCGGCGCGCGCAGTGCATCGGCGAGCGTCTGCACGTCGGGCAGGCGCTCGGGATCGCGGCACAGCTGCATCACGCGATCGGCGCCGACGTTCGACGTCAGCAGGATCACCGTATGCCGGAAATCGATGTCGCGCCCCTCGCCGTCCTCCATCCAGCCCTTGTCGAACACCTGGAAGAAAATCTCGTGCACGTCGCGGTGCGCCTTCTCGATCTCGTCGAGCAGCACGACGCTGTATGGGCGCCGGCGCACGGCCTCGGTGAGCACGCCACCCTGCCCGTAGCCGACATAGCCGGGCGGCGCACCCTTCAGCGTCGACACGGTATGCGCCTCCTGGAACTCGCTCATGTTGATGGTGATCGCGTTGTGTTCGCCGCCGTACAGCGTGTCGGCCAGCGCGAGCGCGGTTTCGGTCTTGCCGACGCCGGACGGTCCGCACAGCAGGAACACACCATGCGGCTTCTTCGGGTCGTCCAGCCTGGCGCGCGCGGTCTGGATGCGCTCGGCGATCAGCTCGACCGCGTGCTTCTGGCCGACGACGCGCTCGCCGAGCGTATCGGCGAGCTTCAGCACGGCCTGCGTTTCGTCGCGCACCATCCGGCCGAGCGGAATACCGGTCCAGTCGGCGACGACGGCGGCCACGGCGTGCGTGTCGACGGCGGGCAGCACGAGCGGCGCATCGCCCTGCAGGTCGGCCAGCGCCTGCTGGGCGGCCGACAGGCGGGCTTGAGCGGCGCCGCGCGCGTCGGCGTCGAGCACGTGCGACGGGTCGTCGTCGAGCAGCAGCGCGCGGGCATCGACGATCGCCGTCAACGCGTCGCGTTCGGTCTGCCAGCGCGTGTCGAGCCGGTCGAGCTCGGCCCGGGCAGTGGCGATGTCGTGATCGATCGCATCGCGCCGCGCGGTATCGCCGGTGCCGAGCGCGCATTCGCGTCCGATCCGCTCCTGTTCGACGCGCAGGCTGTCGATGCGGCGGCGCGCATCCTCGATCGGCGCGGGCACCGCGTGCTGGCTGACGGCGACGCGCGCGCAGGCCGTGTCGAGCAGGCTGATCGCCTTGTCCGGCAACTGGCGGGCGGGAATGTAACGGTGCGACAGCGTGACGGCGGCCTGCAGCGCGTCGTCGAGCACGAGCACGCGGTGATGTGCCTCGAGCTTCCCGGCCAGGCCGCGCAGCATCGTCAGCGCGGCCGCCTCTTCCGGTTCGTGCACGTGCACGAGCTGGAAGCGTCGCGTCAGCGCCGGGTCCTTCTCGATGTACTGCTTGTACTCGGACCACGTGGTCGCGCCGATCGTGCGCAGCAGGCCGCGCGCGAGCGCGGGCTTCAGCAGGTTCGCGGCGTCGCCGGTGCCGGCGGCCCCGCCCGCGCCGACGAGCGTGTGGACTTCATCGATGAACAGGATCGCCGGCCGCTCGGACGACATCGCCTCGTCGATCACGCCGCGCAGCCGGCTCTCGAACTCGCCCTTCACGCTCGCGCCGGCCTGCAGCAGCCCGATGTCGAGCAGGTACAGCGCGACGTCGCGCAGCGACGGCGGCACGTCGCCGGCGGCGATCCGCAGCGCGAAGCCTTCCGCAACGGCCGTCTTGCCGACGCCGGCCTCGCCGACCAGCAGCGGGTTGTTCTGCCGGCGCCGCAGCAGGATGTCGACGATCTGGCGAATCTCGGCGTCGCGCCCGATGACCGGGTCGATCTCGCCGGCCCGCGCGCGGGCGGTCAGGTCGACGGCGAAGCGTGCGAGCGCCGGGCCGTCCGCGGCGCCGGCCGCGCCGCGCATCGCCGTGCCGCCGCCCGGCGTCGCTTGCCCGGCCGGCGGCGCCTCGGGCGAGCCTTCGACGATCGATTCGAGCGCGTCGGCGAGCACGTCCGGCACGATGCGCTCGAATTCGCGCGTGATCGCCAGCAGCACGTTGCGCAACTGCGGCGTCTTCAGGATGGCGAGCAGCAGCACCGCGCCGCGAATGCGCGTCGCGTCGTACTTCAGCGTCGCGTATACCCACGCACGTTCGACGGCGTCGTCGATATGCACGGACAGATCCGACACCGAGCCCGCGCCGCGCGGCAGCTTGTCGAGCGCGGCGACGAGCCCGCGGTCGATCGCGGCGTCATCGATCGTGAAGTGGCGCAGCACGCGCTGCAGGTCGCCGTCGGGGCGTTGCAGCATCTGCTTGAACCAGTGCGCGAGCTCGACGTACGGATTGCCGCGCAACCGGCAGAAGCCGGTCGCCTGCTCGAGCGTCTCGTAGAGGAACGGATTCAGTTTTCCGAACAGGTTGACGCGGCCGATATCGGACATGACGGTTCCCGTTTAGGCGGTTTCGCGATGAAGGGGGGCGCCGGCGCGCCGCACGTCGTAGCGGACGACGAGGTCGCGCGCGGGACCCGGTTCGAGCCGCTGCCCGAGCCACGCGGTGCGGCCGATGCCCTGCGGCGCGCCGAGCGCGATCGCCGGCACTGCGTCGGCCGCCAGTTCGAGCTGCACGTCCCAGTCGAACTCGATGCCGACGTATTCGCACACCCATGACGCGAGCTGCCGGGCATGCGGGCCGCCCGGCAGGAAGCGGCGGTACGCGTCGAGCGACAGCGGGCCGAGCACGATCCGGAAGCGCGACTGCGCATCGCGCACCGCGATGCCGAGCGCGACGGCGCCCAGCCGCAAGGTCGGCCGCGTCGCGCGGATCGTGCAGCGCTGCGACCGCTCGATCGCGACCCATTGCGGCACGTGCTCGACGATGCGGGCCTCGACACCGAAATGCCGGCGCAGGATCTGCACGAGCCCTTCCGGGTTGCGCGTGTGCCGGACGAGATGGCCGGCATGGAAATAACGCGCATGCGGCGCGAGCGTGTCGGCGTCGGCATGCGCGGCGGGATCGTTGTCGTGCGCCGCGCGCCCGATCAGGCTCGCGACATACCCGTCGAAGCGCGCGCGTTCCGGGCGATCGAGGCTCACCGTCGGCTGCGCGTCGGCCCACGCGCGGTAGAACAGCAGGATCAGCCGGTGATGAAACAGGTCGGCGAACGCGGCAAACGTCGGGTCGTCGTGCTGCGCGGCGCGTTCGTGCGCGTATTCGGTCAGGTGCGTCGGCAGCGGCCCGTTCGGGCCGAACAGCCCGAATCCGTGAATCGCAATGCGCGGCGGCACGGTGCCGTCGTCGGTCACGCCGGCGAGCATCGACGCCGCGAACGCGAGCGACGGTTGCTGCCCGAGCCGCACCGGCTCGTCGCGCGGCCGCGTGGCATGGCCGAGCGGCGCGCGGCCGGGCGACAGCGCATCGAGCCAGCGCAGCGCCTGGAACAGGTCGTAACCGTGCGGCGCGGCACGCAGGCGCGCCCACCACGCGTCGCGGCGTGCGGCTTCGGTGGCCGTTCCGGCACGCGGAAACATGTCGCGCGTCATATCGCGGGCCGCCTGCCGACACGCGCCGGCCAGTGCGCGAGCGTGCCGCGCTGCGCGCTGGTCAGCACGCATTCGGCGAACGCGTTGATCGACACGTGGCGCGCGAAGAACTGTTCGAGCACCGCGCCGAGCAGGAACGGGCTGTCGCCGGAGAACGCATGATCGTCGACGGTCACGTCGACCTGCACGCCACGCCCGAACATCAGGGGGCCGGACGCCGGCAGCCGGCGGAACACAGGCGAGAACGCCACGCGCAGCACGCCGTCGATCTGCCGGCGCATCGCGGCATCGGCCGGGTCGGCGTGCAGGCCGAGCAGTTCGCGCAGCGCATGCGCGCCCTCGTCGTCGTCGAGATCGGTCAGCGTGTGACGTGCGAGCCCGAGATGGCGGATCAGCCGCCACGCGGTTTGCGCGTCGGCGATCGGCGGGCGCGGCCGCGACGGGCCGCGGATCGCGACGATGCTGTCGACCGGGGCCGACACGCGCAGCGTGAACGTGTTCGCGTCGCCGGGCGGCTGCAGCAGCACGAGGTCGCGGTTCGTGCACAGCGTGTCGGCCGCCAGGTAGCGCATCGTCTCGTCGTACGGCGCGCACTGGCTGTCGACGAGCGACACGTAGGTCTCGCTGCCGACGTAGCCGGTGCGCGTGCCGTTCGCGCGCGCCTGGGCGGAGACGAGCCGCGGTTCGCGCCGCACCGTGTAGTACGCGCCGTGGTTGCCGTCGTCGCCGGCGAACGACGCGTGAAACGGCCGGAATTCGCGCGACTGGCCGTCGTCGCGCTGCTCGCTCGCGAGGCGCTGCACCGCATAGACCTCGTAGTCGAGCGGCCGGCTGCGATCGACGACGACATGGTGTTCGCGCGCTCCCGGCTGCAACTGAATGCGATCGGCGCGGCGCGCGAACAGGTTCACGGCCGGCGTGCAGTTCAGCGCGAGGTGGCGCGCGCTGACGGCCGCCTCGAGCGCGGCGTCGTGGCGGTCGAACAGCACGGTCAGTTCGAACTCGTCGCCGGTCGCGCGTGCGAGCGCGGCACGCAGCCCGCCGATGCTGAAGAACAGGAAGCGCGCCGGAAACGCGAAATACTCGCGCAGGAGCCGGTAGCCGTGGAAGCTGCGGCCGTCGTCGGGCAGGATCGCCTGCGCGGGATCGAAACCCTCGTGGACGATCGCGTCGGCATCGAGCGTATGCAGCCAGCGCGGCGGCTGCGCCGGATCGTGGCACACGACGCCGAGCGCATGGGCGGCGATCAGTTCGAGCAGGTGCAGCGCGTCGCGCTCGGGGCCCGCGAGATGGAACGTCAGCCGGTCGAGCGGCAGTTGCGACAGCCTGGCGCCGCCGCGCGCCTTCAGCCGGATGCGCAGCGCACCGCGCACGTCCTGCCGTGCGGCGACGACGCCGCGCGGCAGCCACGACGGTGCGCCGGTGACGCTCGCATCGGTCAGTTCGAGCGGCCACAGCGTCAGGTCGTGCGCGGTACGGAATTCGCACGCGGTCTGCTCGGACGCGGCCGGCCGTGCACGCAGCGCCGTGCCGGCCGGCAGCCGCCAGCCTTGCGCGAGGCTGCCTTCGTTCAGCATCGGCGCGAACCGCACGATCGCCATCGACGGCAGCGGCGCGACATAGCCGGGATACACGGCATCGAGCAGCGCCTGCGTGAAGCGCGGAAACTCGGCGTCCATCTTCAACTGCACGCGCGCGGTGAGGAAGCTGAAGCCCTCGAGCAGCCGCTCGACGTACGGGTCGGGCGGCCCCGATTCATTGAGCCGCAGCCGCGCGGCCACCTTCGGGAACTGCTGCGCGAATTCGCCGCCGAGCTCGCGCAGGTACGCGAGTTCACGGTTGTAGTAATCGAGCAGTCGCGTATCCATCGCGTCAGGCTCCCGCCACGGATTGCAGCGACATCGCGCCCGTCTCGAGATCGAGGTCGGAGCGCAGCACGAATTCGAGCGGATGCGGGATCGACCACAGCGTGCCGCGAATCTCGAACAGCAGCACGTTGTGGCGCCGTTCACCGGCGCGGCCGCCCGGCGCATCGGTCACGCTGCGGACGTCGATGCTGTCGGGCGCGATGCGCGGCTCGAAGCGGACGATCGCGTCGCGGATCGACGCCTCGACCGACATCCGCTCGACGCCCGACATCGGCTTGCCGACGAGCGGCCGCATCCCGTAGTTGAGCACCGACGCCTGCGCGTGCGCGAACGCCGGCCAGTCGACGAAACCGTCCTCGGCGTTGCGCGTGTTGAGCAGCCACGCGAGATCGCGCAGCACGGCCGCACGCAGGCGTTCGGTGCCGATCCACTGCGCGCCGGGCGCTTCGCTCGCGCGCTGGGGCGTGTCGTCGGTGAGCCGGTCGAGCAGCGCGGGCTGAAGCCGGTCGCGCAGGTTGCCCTCCCGGCCGTCGCGGGTTCGCGGGTCGTCCATGGTCGTCTCCGCGCCGTCACATCTCGGTGTTTTCCTTGATGTTCCAGCCGACGGTCACCTCCGCGCCCTTGCCGCCGTTGTCGTTCTGCTGCCAGTACTGCTTCTTCACCTTCGCGGCCTGGAAGCCGTAATGCATCATCAGCCGGTCGGCGACGTCGCCCGGATCGATCCCCGCGACCTGCGCGGACGTGACGAGCACCTCCTGCAGCGTCACGCGCATGAACTCGACCTGCGTGCCGCCCGTCTTGCACGCGGAGATCTCGACCGACGACAAATGCTTGCCGTTCGCGCAGTTCTTGATGATCGCTGGTGCCCCCTTGTCCATGTAGGCGGCGACGACCAGATCGTTGAAGCTCGCCTTGCCCGCGTTGCCGCCGCTGCCGCTCGCCATGGCGCCCGGCTGGCTCGCGCCCCACGTGAACGACTGGATGTCGGTCCAGCCCTTGTGCTGCGCGTCCGCCGATTCGCCGGTCACGCCGTCCACCTTCATAAACATTGCCACGCCCATAACCGTCTCCGTTTCAGTGCGATGTCAGGATGAATGCCGCGTTGAAGTCCGATCGTTGCATGCGCCACCGCTCATTCGTTGGCCGCCTTCGCGGTCGGCAGCCGCGAGATGAGCCGCAGCGACACGGTGAGCCCTTCGAGCTGGTAATGCGGCCGCAGGAAGAATTTCGACGTGTAGTAGCCGGGGTTGTCCTCGACCTCGTCGACGACCACCTGCGCGGCCGCGAGCGGCTTGCGCGCCTTGGTTTCCTGCGACGAATTGACGGGGTCGCCGTCGACGTAGTTCATGATCCAGTCGTTCAGCCAGCGCTCCATGTCGTCGCGTTCGCGGAACGAGCCGATCTTGTCGCGCACGATGCACTTCAGGTAATGCGCGAAGCGGCAGCACGCGAACAGGTACGGCAGGCGGCCGGACAGGCGCGCGTTCGCGGTCGCGTCGGGATCGTGGTACTCGGCCGGCTGGTACAGCGACTGCGCGCCGATGAACGCCGCGAAATCCGAGTTCTTCCGGTGCACGAACGGCATGAAGCCGTTCTTCGCGAGTTCGGCCTCGCGGCGGTCGCTGATCGCGATCTCGGTCGGGCACTTCTGGTCGACGCCGCCGTCGTCGGTCGGGAACGTGTGGCTCGGCAGCCCTTCGACCGCCCCGCCCGATTCGACGCCGCGGATCGACGAACACCAGCCGTACTGCTTGAACGAGCGGTTGATGTTCGCGGCCATCGCGTACGCCGAGTTCGCCCACGTGTAGCGGTCGTGGTTCGCGGCGTCGGTGTCTTCCTCGAAGTCGAATTCGTCGACCGGGTTGGTGCGCGCGCCGTACGGCAGCCGCGCGAGAAAGCGCGGCATCGCGAGCCCGATGTAGCGCGAATCCTCCGATTGCCGCAGGCTGCGCCACGCCGCATATTCGGTGTTCTGGAAGATCTTCGTCAGGTCGCGCGGGTTCGACAGCTCCTGCCACGAATCCATCTGCATCAGCTCGGGCGACGCGCCGGCGATGAACGGCGCGTGCGCGGCCGCCGCGATCTTCGACAGCTCGCCGAGCATCTCGACGTCGGGCGGGCTGTGGTTGAAATGGAAATCGCCGACCAGGCAGCCGAACGGCTCGCCGCCGAACTGCCCGTATTCCTCCTCGTAGATCTTGCGGAACAGCGGGCTCTGGTCCCACGCGACGCCCTTGTAGCGTTTCAGCGTCCGCGCGACTTCGTTGCGCGACGCCGGCAGCGCCTTGATCTTCAGCAGCTCGTCGGTCTCGGTGTGCGTGACGAGGTAATGCAGCCCGCGCCACGCGCCTTCGAGCGTCTGGAACTCGTTGTGATGCAGGATCTGGTTGATCTGCTCGGACAGCTTGCGGTCGATCTCCGCGATGATCTGCTTCACGCTGCCGTACGCGTCGTTCGTCATGCCGACCATATGTTCGAGCGCCTGCTGCGCAAGCGTGCGCACCGCGCGCTCGACCGATTCGCGCGCCTCGGCCGTCTTCGGCTTGAACTCCTTCTGCAGCAGCGCCGCGAATTCGTCGTGCGCGACGGCGGGTCGCGCGGCATCGCGCGCATCGGCGCGGGACTGGACAGGATCATTCATCGCGGGCCTCCGGTTGGGTCGCGTCGCCGCTCTGCGCGCTCGCGTGCGGTTCGCGCACGAGCGTCTTCAGCAGGTCGGGGTCGTTGATCGCGCGTTCGATCAGTTGCTCGGCACCGTGCTTGCCGTCCATGTACGACAGCAGGTTCGACAGCTCGGTGCGCGCCTCCAGCAGCCGGCGCAGCGCGTCGACGTTGCGTGCGATCGCGGCCGGCGAGAAATCGTCGATCTGCTCGAACGTCATGTCGACGTTGAGCATCCCTTCGCCCGTCAGCGTGTTCGGCACCTGGAACGCGACGCGCGGCGCGACCGATTTCATCCGCTCGTCGAAGTTGTCGACGTCGATCTCGAGAAACTTGCGCTCCGGCAGGTCCGGCAGCGGCTCGGCGCGCTTGCCCGCCAGGTCCGAAATCACGCCCATCACGAATGGCAGCTGCACCTTGCGTTCGGCGCCGTAGGTCTCGACGTCATACTCGATCTGCACGCGCGGCGCCCGATTGCGCGCGATGAACTTCTGTCCGCTGCCCGCCGCCTTAGTTCTGTCCGTCATCGTCCACTCCTTCACATCGATCAGGTTGCGCAGTCCGTCGTTGCCGCCCGCATGGCGGTTCCTTTCGTTCGGTCCATTCGTTTCATTCGCTTCGCTCGCCGCTCAGCAGGTCCAGCTTCGCGAGGCTCTCCGGCGCGAGATCGCGGATGATTTCGTAGAAGTCGAGCGCGAGCAGCCGCTGCGCGCGCCGCAGCAGCAGCGGCGCCGGGTGGCTCGGTTCGTGCTGCTCGAAATAGCGGCACATCTTGTCGAGACCGATGCGCACGTCGTCGCGGCTCGTGATGTCGGCCTCGCGCCACGCGTGGGCGTTTGGCATCGGCGTCGACGCAGCGAGTGCCGAGGCGGCCTGCGATGCGTCGCCGGGAACGGTCTGCTGCGTGTCGGGCGACACCGGTTGCGGCTCGGGTAGCGGCACCTCGCGTACGATCCGCCGCAGCGCCCTCTCCGCGTCGCCTTCGTCGGGTGCCCATTCGCGGCCCAGCTTGTCGGTCACGCACACGCGGATCGCATCCAGCGCGTGCAGTGCCGCGCGCGCCGCGTCGAGCGGCGTCGTGCCGTCGCCCGACGCGGCCGACAGCGCGGCCAGCAGGCTTTCGCGGCTGCCGGCTACGGGGCTGCCGGTATCGTCGCGGCCGTCGAGCAGCCGTTCGGCGTCGCGCACGCTCGGCCCGCCTTCGAACAGCGGCTGGCGGCGCGCCGCGCGCGCGCAGTCGTGCGCGCCGGCCACGTCGGCGAGCGCGTTCATCCGCGGTGTCGGGTCCGGTTCGCCGTCCGCGTCGAGCCGCGGATGCAGCGCGTCCCAGCGGCGCTCGAGCAGGTTCGCGACGAGCGCGAGCGCGTCCGCATAACCGGGGATGCCGTGCTGCTCGGTCCAGCTTCGCGCGAGACAGGCGATCACGCGCAGGTCCTTCGTGCGCGCGGACAGCGCCAGCGCGAGCCGCTCGACCGCGCGCCAGTCGGGCGCCTCGGCCGGGATCACGGTGTCGCCGTATTGCTGCTCGGCGCGCGGCGTCGCACGCTCCTGCAACTGCAGGAACTCGGCGTCGTATTCGAGGTTCGCGCCGCACGGCGCATCGGGCGCGACATCGGCGAGCAACGGGCCGATCAGGCCCGCGCGCGGTGTCGCCGGGATGCCGGGCGGCACCGCGGAAGATGCGGCGGCGGCCAGCGCCGCCTGGCTGACGTCATTCGAATGCATAGTCGATGTTGACCGGTTTGCTGCCGAAATCGATCGCCACGGTGCGGTGCAACGGCGGCAGCGAGCCGTTGCGGATTTCGATCACGTAGACGCCCGGCGTCAGCGATACCGAACGCAGCGGCGGGCTCGCGCCGCGCCGCGCGCCGTTCACGTAGACGTCGCCCCATGGCCGCACGTTGAAACGCACCTGCACGGTTTCCTGCGCCTTCGGCGCACGCGGCTGTTGCTCGGCAGGCAGCGCGTTCACGGCGGCGACGGCCGTCTGGCTGTCCGGCGGTTTCGGTGCCGGGGTTGGCGTCGTCACCGGCGGAACGGCGGCTTCCGACGGCGGTACGTTGACGACGCGCTCCGACGCGTCGAGGCTGCCGGCGGGCGCGATGGCGGGACTGGCGCCGGCCGGCGGCGGGGCCGCGTTCGTCACGGTGGTCGCCACCTGCGGCGCGGGCGCGGCGGCCTCGACGGCAGGCGTGCTGGCAGGCTCGGCGGCGACGCGTGGCGGCGCAACCTGGGCAGACGATCCGGCCGGCAGGCTGGACGGCGGCACGACGATCGGAGTTGGCCCCTGCTGGGCCAGTGTGGCAGCCGGCGTGCTCGCGGGTGGTGACGTGCCGGCCTGCGGCTGGCTCGCGGCGGGCGCGGGCTCGTCGGCCACGCGGGCGGGACGCGACAGATAGGTCGCGGCGAGGCCGACGGCGATCAGCGCGACGACCGCGCCACCGGCGTAGACAGGCAGCCGGCGCTTGCGCGATCCGGCGGGGGCCTGGCCGTGCTGGGCGCCGGGCGGCACGGAAGCGCCGCCTGACGACGCTGTCGACGATGCGGCGGGATACGGTGCGGTCGTACTGGCGGCACCGGCACCGGCACCGGCTCCGGCACCAGCGCCTTCAGCCGCGAACGCGTCCGCTTTCGCGGAACCCGCCGCACCACGCGCGCCGATGTCCGTATCGGTACTTGCGGATCGCGCGCTGGTTTCGTCGTGCGGGTCGGTGCGTGCAGCGGCCGGTTCTTTCGCGCGTTCGACGTTTCCATTCGGCGCATCGGATTCAACCGGTTCCGCGGCCGGCCGGGACGCATGCGCTGCGGACGCTGCGAGCGCTCCCGCAGCCGCCGTGGCGGCTGCGCCGTGCGTGGCCGCTTTCAACGTTGAAGACACATCATCGGTTTCCGGCTTGCCGTCCGACATACCGGGCGATGCGGATGCCGTGTCCGTAGGCGTCGACACAGGGCCTGCACCCGCCTGCGTCGGCGGCCGCCCATCCGGCGCAGCGCTACCCGAAGCAGCCCCACCCGCGCCGATCGAAGTCGCGGCGGCAACCGACGCGGTACCGGCCTCGACAGAAGCCGCCCCCTTGTCCCCCCCGCCCCTGCCCGCATCGCCCACGGGCGGCACGGCGGGCGCGCCATACCCGCTGCCCGTCCGGTCGAAGTCCCGCAACCCGAGTTCCGCCGCGAATGCCGCGACCGATTCCGGCCGGTCCGGAATCCGCAACTGCAGCGCATGATCGACGGCCGCGAGAAAAGCCGGGCTGTACACCTCGCCGGCCGGCAGTTCACGCGACGCGAGCGGCCGGTACGTGTCCTTGATGCTGCGCACGACGGCCGCGGGCGGCAACTCGCCGGTGATCATCGCGTGCATCACCGCGCCGAGCGCATAGATATCCGTCCATGGCCCCTGGCTGAACGCGGGATCGTCGGTGTATTGCTCGATCGGCGCGTAGCCGGGCTTGATCATCATCGCGCCGTCGTCGACCAGATCGCCGATCCGTTTGCGCGCCGCGCCGAAGTCGAGCAGGATCGCGCTGCCGTTCGGGCGGATCAGCACGTTGTCGAGCGCGACGTCGCGATGGAAGCACTGCGCGCGATGCAGCGTGTCGAGCGCGCCGAGCAGCGCGCCGACGATGTTGCGCAACTGTGTCTCGCTGATCCGCATCCCGCCGTCGAGCAGTTGCTTGAGCGTGCGCCCCTCGTAGAACGGCATCACCATGTACGCGGTGCCGTGGCTTTCCCAGAAGTGCAGGACCTTGACGAGCCCCGGATGGTCGAATTGCGCGAGCAGGCGCGCTTCGTTGAGGAACGCGCCGCGCCCCGCGTCGAATGCCTGCGCGAACCGCTCGGAGCGCAGCGACACCGTATAGTCGCCGCCGCGCGTGGCCAGCATCGACGGCATGTACTCCTTGATCGCGACCGCGCGCCGCAACGTGCGGTCGAACGCGCGATAGACGATCCCGAAGCCGCCGATGCCCAGCACCTCGTCGAGCTGCAATTCGCCGAGGCGATGGCCGAGCGGCAGCGGCCGCACCGTGAATTCGGATGCGTCGCCGCGTGTCGCCGTGTCGTGCTCGTTGTCTCTCGATCCAGCGTCCTTCATCTCCACCACCTCTCGAAACCGCGTCCTTTCCGCCCGCCGCCGCGCCCGGCGGCCCGCCGTCCTTCTGTCCGGCCGCTAACCGCCGCCGAACAGCGTCAGGAACAGCGCGTTGTCGGGCGTGCCCGTGTGCGCGTGCGTGCGCAGCGGCGATCCGTCCGCGCGGTTGGTCCACCAGAAGCTGGTGCCGCCGTGCGGGTCGAAGTAACCGGACAGCCCCGGCCACGCGGCCGGCGCCGGCCGCTCCGGCAGCGGCGCCGGCGTGCCGTCGACGATGTCCGCGTGCCTGTCGACGCCCGGCGCGAGCCGCACGCGTTCGAGCGTCCGCTCGAGATCGCCCGGCGCGCGGGCATGGCGGATCGCGTCGAGCAGCGCCTGTCCGACCTGCCAGTAGAACGCGTCGGCGGCGTCCGGCAGCCCGTTCCAGTAATCGGCCGCACGCATCGGCAGCGTGACGATCACCGGGTAGTAGCGCCCCACGCGGTCGCAGCTCGGCGCGAGGCAGCCCGGCTGCACGCACGACGCGCCGGCGCCCGCCGGGATCAGGAAATTCCAGACCGGCGCGACCGTGTAATGGCGCTCGATCTCGTCCGCGCCGCGCTGGCGCATCGCGGCCATCCCCTGCTGGAGCCAGCGCTCCCACCACAGCGCGAGCGCATGCGGCAGCCGGCTGTTCACGAAGTCGCCGGCGCCGGGAATCTTCCCGTACCAGGCCGGCGCATCGCCGTCGGTACGCGTGAACGGCGGTGTCGGGCTCATGGCTTCGGAGGGCATGTAAAGGACTCCATCTGGGGCAGCCTGAACGGGTTGCGGACACTGCCCGCATTCACTTGCAGCACGACCGGTTTGCCGTCGACCGTGAAGCGCGCAATCATCTGGTCGGAGCCGCGCCCGGCCGATACGGCCGCGCGGTCGAACAGCCGGTGCAGCGCCCACGGCCCGTCGGTCGAGAAGCCGTCGGTCGCGCCGGCCTGCCCCGACACCTGCAGCCGCACCTGGTTGCTGCCGCGCGGGCCCGGCCAGTCCACCGCGCTCTGCACGAGCGGGCCGTGCGCGTAGCGGACGATCTGCCCGTCGACGTCGAGCACCATCTCCGTGATCGACGGGTCCATTTCGAGCGGCTGGATCTGCACCTTCAGCTGCGCGGTGCGCGCACCGCCGCCGAAATAGGCGTCGCGGATCACCGCCGCCTTCTCGAACGACGCCAGCATCGCGGCGGCCGACGGATCGGCGTCCGCATTGCGGTTCGCGAAGCGCCACGGGTGCGACGTCGTATCGACGATCGACTGCAGGTTCTTCTGGAAGAAGTCGTCCATCAGGCCGCCGGGTGCGAACATCTGCGCGAAATCCGCCGGCGCGACGTCACGCGACGATCCGCGCGCGAACGGATAGCGCCCCGCGATCGCCTGCCGGCAGAAGTCGCCGACGTTCGCGCCGGCCCGCGTCGCGACGCTGCGCTGCTCGACGGTCGCCACGCTGCCGTTCGCGACGTTCGACAGGTCGTCGAGCACGTCGCGGAACGGCGTCGGCAGGCGGCCGGCCTGCGCGCGCAGCTTCGCCGGCGCGTCGGACGGCGGCGGCTGCGCGCCGCTCCTCAATGCGTCGTCGGTGGCCGTCAGGTAGGTGTACAGCGCGTCGATCGACTTCAGCACGTCGTTGAACGCCTGGGCCTGGTCGCCGCTGCCCGGCGCGAACGCGCGCAACCCGGCGAAGTGGCTGTCGACGATCTGCTCGGCGCTCGCGGGCGCTGCCGCGGACGTGTTCGCATCGCTTCCCTTGCTTGCGAAGATCTGCGACAGCGAACTGCGCGCCTCGTCGACCTTGTCCTGCGCGCGCGTGGCGAGATTGCGCGCCCCGCCGCCCGGTGCATCGCCGAGCGCCGTGTCGCGCGCGAGCGCGACCATCAGCCGCGTGAGCGGCGAATCGGCGGACGACAGCGCGCGTGCCACCTGGATGCTCTGCGCGAGCGTCGCGGTGCGTTGCAGCTTGATGTCGGCGAGATAGTCGTCCCAGATCTTCAGGTAGTCGTTCAGGTACAGCTGGCGGATATCGCGGGCCCACGCGGCCGCGTCGTTCGGCCCGGGAATCTCGGAAAGCCCGAGGTTCAGCACCCACACTTCCTCGCGCCCGTAGGCCTCGACCTCGCCGGCCAGGCGCGGCGCGAACACGTTGCGATAACCGTTGCGCGTATAGAGGCCCGGCACGCCTTCCGACAGCGGCTTGCCGCCCTGGCGGCGGAACACCAGCGACGCGTCGGGGCCGACCGCGCGCGCGACGCTGAAGTCGAACGCTGCGGTGGCCGGCCGCAGCGTCATTGTGAGCTGCCGGTACAGCCGCTGCGAGAACGGCACCTGCCGCAGCCGGTCGCGCACGTCGGCCACGAGCCGCTCGTTCATCGGATACGGCGACACCGCGACGCGGCCGCCGAACAGCGCGGCGAGATGCGCACGCAGCGCGGTGCGTTCGGCCGGCGAGAAATCGGGCGGCAGCGCGCGTTCCATTTCGAGATCGACGACGGCCTGCACGAACGCAGGATCGTAGTGCGCGCTGTCGTACAGCATCAGGTACGCCTTCAGCGCCGCATACGCGAATTCGGTCTCGTCGGGCCGCGCGTCGCGCAGCGCGGCCTCCATCCGGCTCGCGGCGATCGGCAGCAGCACGTCCTCGAGCGCGCGCCGGTACACGGCGTCGACGGCCTCGTCGATCTTCTCGCCCTGGAACAGCCCCCACCGGTACGCGAGCGGCGGATGCTGCAGGTCGACGCCACCGGTATTCGCGAGGCCGCCGAGCGCGTCGAGCACGGGCAGCAGGCGGGCGACGTCGGCCGCATCGGAGAATTTCGCGCCGGCAATCTGCGCATCGACGGCCGGCACGCGCGCGCCGATCTGGTCGAGATACGCGCGATTGTTCGAATAGCTGCGCAGCCAGGCGACCAGCACGGCCACGCACACCAGCGCGAGCAGCACGTAGCCGGCGATCTGCAGCACACGCCGTTTCTGATGCCAGCGCAGGTCGCTGCCGGCGAGCGACGCTTCGCGGAAGATGTGCTCCTGCAGCAGCGACTTCAGGAAGAAGCTGCGGCCGGTCGAGCCGACCTGCGCGACCGGCGGCACGCCCTCGATCTTCAGGAAGCGCTTGATGCCGCTCATCACGCGATCGAACGCGGTGCCCTCCTGCGTGCCGCTCGTCAGGTAGACGCCGCGCAGCATCGGCATCGGTTCGTAGCTCGACACGGAAAACACCTCGGCGACGAACTGGCCGAGCATGTCCTGCAGGTCGGCGATCTGCTGCGGCAGCAGGTACGTCATCTCGCGCTGGCGCGCGTCGGTCTGCGCGGCGAGCAGTTCGGGCAGCCCGTCGTTCAGCCGCTGGTGAAGCAGCCGGTATTCGCGGTCGAATGCCGCACGCAGATCGAAACCCGGCGCCTCGCTTTGCGCGAGCGGGAACGTGAAACCCCACACCTGCGCGCATTCCGCGCGGCCGTAGTTGCCGAAATACTCGGCGAAGCCCGCGAGCAGGTCGGCCTTCGTCACGAGCAGGTACACGGGAAAGCGGATGCCGAGCTGCGCGCGCAGTTCGAGCAGCCGCTTGCGCAGCACCATCGCGTGCTGCGTGCGCTCGGCCTCCGACGCGCCGAGCAGGTCGGCCACGCTGATCGTCAGCATCGCGCCGTTCAGCGGCTGGCGCGTGCGGTACTTCTTCAGCAGGTCGACGAAGCCTTTCCACTCGGCCTCGTCGAGCGCGCGGTTGCCTTCGTGCGTCGTATAGCGGCCGGCCGTGTCGATCAGCACCGCGTCGTTCGTGAACCACCAGTCGCAATGCCGCGTGCCGCCCACGCCGCGAATCGCCGCGCGGCCGAACTGCTCGGCGAGCGGAAAACTGAGCCCGGAATTCACGAGCGCGGTGGTCTTGCCCGAGCCCGGCGCGCCGATGAACACGTACCACGGCAACTGGTACAGATACTGGCGCGACATCCGGTCGAACCAGCGCGGCAGGCCCTTGCGCACGGTGTCGGCCTGCCCGAAGCGGACCTTCTTCAGCAGCGTCGCCGCTTCGTCGAAGCGGCTGCGCAACTCGTCGAGTTGCGCTTTCGCCGGATCGTCGGCGGTGGCCGGCCCGGGCGCCGCTTCGCGCAGCTGGTTCAGCAACTGCGCGTTGAGCCGGCCGGCGCGCCAGCTGCGCCACGCGACGCGCGCGCCCCACGCGACGAACAGCACTGCGATCGTCAGCCCGCGCGCCCAGCCGCTTTCGAGCGGGCGGACCTCGGCGAACGCGAACAGCGGGCCGGCAAGCCACACGAAGCACGCGAGCACGACGAGACCGGCGAAGGTCCAGATCTCCCGCGACGGCAACGGCCGGACGAAACGCGCGACAGCCTGGTTCATGTCAGTTGGCCCCCTGCGTTGCGCTCGCGCCGGCGGCGGCACTGCCGGGCGCCGGCAGCAGCGTGATCTCGACGCGCCGGTTCAGCGCGCGATTCGCGGGCGAATCGTTCGGTGCGACCGGGTCGAGCGTGCCGCGCCCTTCCGCCGCGAGCCGTTCCGGATGATCGAGCCGCGCGGCGATCATGCCGCGCACGGCTTCCGCGCGTTCGCGCGACAGGTCCCAGTTCGACGCGAAGCGCGCCGTATGCACGGGCGTGTCGTCCGTATAACCGGTCACGCGCACGTTGCCGGGCACCTTGTCCAGCGCATCGGCCACACGGGCGAGCACCGGCACGTAGCGGTCGATCACCGACGTCGAACCCGACTTGAACAACCCGTCGCCGCGCAGCACGATCACGCTGCGATCGGCGGCGTCGCGCACCGACACGAGGCCGGCCGCGATCTCCGGTTCCAGGAACTTCGCGATGCGCGGGGCCGGTGCCGGGCGCGGCGGCGCCTGCGCGGGCTGCAGCTTCGGCACGTGCAGCGCGTCGATCGACGCGAACAGCCGGTCCGAATGCCCGGCGAGCGCGATCCGCAGCCCGACGAACACGCCGAAGCCGATCAGCAGCGCGAGCGCCACGCACACCCACAGCGGAACGACGAACCGGCGCGCGACATCGCGCGTGACGACGTCGCGCCAGTGCGGCGACAGCGCCGGCTCGAATTCGCCGCGCACCGAGCGGATCGTGAGCGCGAGCTGGTGGCGCAGCGCGTCGAGCTGCGCATGGCCGTTGTCGAGCACGCGATAACGGCCCTCGAAGCCGAGCGCGAGACAGAAATACAGCAGCTCGAGCAGGTCGAGATGCTGGCGCGGCTGCTGCGACAGGCGTTCGAGCAGGTGGAAGAATTTCTCGCCGCCCCAGGTCTCGTTGTGAAACGACACGAGCAGGCTGTGCGACGACCACACGCTGCCGCCCCACGGCGTCAGCGCGGCCGCCTCGTCGAGCGCCGTGCACAGGCAGTAGCGCGCGCCGATGATCGCTTCCGACGGCACGCCAGCCTCCTGCGCGCGCGCCTCGAACTGCCGGATCTCGACGACGAGATGCTCGCGCAGCCACGCGGGATTCGGGTGATGGACGGTCGAACGGATCTGCGGCACGAGGTTGAGCAGCGGATTGGCGGCCGCGACGAGCGGGTTCGTGCCGCTCGCGGCCCAGCGCCCGGGGCGCGGCTGCGTCGCGGTCGGGCCGGCCGCCCCCGCCGCGGCCGGATGCGTGCCACCCGGATTCGGCGGCACGAATCCGCCTGCGCCGGGGGAGATCGAATCGGAGGAGGAATTCATCGCGTCGCCCCGCCCTCACCCGCGTATCGCCCAGAACTCCATCGAGAGTCCAGGGAATTCGCCGGCGAAATGAAAAGCGAGACCGCCGGAGCGCGCCAGCTGCTTCCACAGGTCGCTGCCCTTGTCGATCTCGAAGTACGTATGGCCCGCGTGATACGGGATCTGCCGCGGCGCGACCGGCAACTGGCGCATCGTGATGCCCGGCAGTTGCAGCTGCACGAGATCGCGGATCCGCTCGACCGGCCCGAGCTTGGCCTGCGCGGGAAAACGCGCGCGCAGGCTGTCGGCCGGTACGTCCGCGCGCACCGCGAGCACGAAGCCGGCCGTGTCGCGCAGCACCGGGTCGGCCAGCGTCGCGACGCGGATGCCGTTGCCCGCATCGCGCAGCTCGATCTGGATCGCGTTTTGCTCGAGCACCGTCGACAGCGACCGCCGCAGTTCTGTCATCAGCTCCGCGAAGCTCGTGCGCAGGTCGTCGTGCACGTAGACGGCGAGCGACTGCGGGCGCCGGCCGGCCGCCGTGAACGTGCTCAGGTCGCACGCGAGCTTCAGCCAGTCGCAGAACAGCGTCTCCGGATGCGTCGACACGTGCTGCTGCGCATGCCAGGTCAGCGCGAGATAGCGGTTCACGAGCTGCAGCAGCAGGAAGTCCGCGACTTCCGACACGCCGCCGCGCCCGGGCTCCGACAGCCGTTCCGCGAGCGCTTCGCTGCGTTGCGTGAGCAGCCCGTGCAGCTCGCGCGCGTAGGCCAGCAGCACGGCGTCGTGCTGCGCGACGAGGCGCGGCGGGATGTAGCCGTCGTCGACGAGCAGCCGCGCATCGGTGCGCCGCTCGACGATCCGGGCGACGCCGAGTGCGTGCCAGTCGCCGGTGAGCTCGGCTTCGAGCATCAGCCGCACGTTCAGGCGCCCCGTCTGCAGCAGTGCGGGACCGAGCGCGACCGCGTTCGCGTCGGCCACTTCGTATTCACGCACGACGTAGCGCGCGACATCCGCGCCGCCGTTCGTGCCGTTCGTACCGTTCGCGCCGTTCGGGGCATGGCCTCCGCCTGCACCGAACGACACCTCCTCGCCGCCGCCGCGCCACAGCGGTAGCGCGAGCACGACGAGCTGGTCCTTCGCGTCGGCCGGCACGTCGAGCGGTTCGGGAAGATCGTCCGGATGGGACAGGTCGAACGGCGTGCCGTCGCGCATCACGCCCGACGCGGTGCGCAGCGCGACCTTGCCGAGCGCCAGTTGCTCGCGGTCGAGCTCCAGCGTGTCGAAGCCCCAGAAGAAGCCTTGCAGCGGGAGGCAGCGCAGCGCGACGTAGCGTTCCCAGTGCCGTTCGAGCTGCTGGAAATGCTGCGGCCGCAGGAACATCCCCTCGGTCCACACCACCCGCTGGCGGAGCGCCGCGGCCGGTGTCCCGGACATCGTCGGTTCGGTCATGGGCGCCCCTTCGCATCGTTCAGCGCGAGGCCGCCGTTGCGCACCGCGATCGACAGCTTCAGCTCGCCCGGCGACGTCTGCCAGAACTTGTAGAGATTGAGCTGCTTCGCGCGCGGCAGCGGCACCGTCAGCCGCCAGCGGTTCTTTTCGAGCATCCGGTATTCGGCGACCACACCGATCGCGCCGGCCTCGACGTTGCCGCGATAGTGCAGCGTGCGCGACTCGCCCGGCCGCAGGATCACGCGATCGGTGCCGAGCAGGTCCGTGCCGAGCACGTTCTCCGGCTTGTCCTGCAGCGAGAAGAAATCCGCGCTGTCGAACGACGATGCCGCGCGGAGCTGGAACACCTTCAGCACGATCGGCGCAGGCTTGCGGTTCGGGTCAGGGTTGACGTCGGGTGCAACGTCGACCGTGATCGCATACGGCACCGCCGCGGCGTGCTCCGTCGCGCCGCATCCCGGCAACAGCATCACGCATCCCCATACGATGAAACTGCTCGACCGCCATTGCATATTCCACCCTCGCCACCCAATAGCCGTTCGCCGGTTTTCGACCGCGAAACCGGTTGATCCGATTGAAAAATGGACGATTAATTGATCGGTAATTGTGTAATCCGTATATCCATCCATCGCAATCCGCATCGGCAAATTGTTCTTGTAAAAAGCCGGGTCATATCATTCATGTATTTTGAAAGTCGATTTGGCGAGATGGTGGTCAATTGAGAATTGGGGTTGATGAATTAATGGCAAAAATCAATCCGACCGGTTCGCCGTCGCGGCCCGGTTCTGTGGCGTGGACACCTGTCGGATGGGCTCGGGCGCAAGCCGGCCGGCCACCGGGCAACGAACGCTCGCGGCGCTGACGGTGTGCCAGGCTATTCGTTTCGCACGAACGGACGGCCCGTTTTTTCGTGCATTGACGTGCGCTGACCAAACAACTGACGAATCCGAAAAACACAGCGAACTATAGGCCGTTTTTCCGGATTCACAAGCACTGAAATTCGTAGTCGATTCTGTATTCAGGTGGAAATGGAATGGCGAAATGAAACAAAACGTAACAGACGATTCGGCGCCGATGATTGGCACTAGAATCCAACAGCGCTTGTGTGGCACCTTCCAATTACGCCAATTCTTAATTTCAATAATGAAAGGTCGTTCATCGCTCGTTCTTTTCCTTGGCGCATTGTTGCTGGGGGCCGGCGGGTGCAGTACGTCCCCGACCCAGTCGGCTGCACGCGCGACGGTCGACAGCGCGCGCGCCGCGTACGACAGCGGCGACTACGGGCGCACGATCGCGCTGCTGAGCCACGCGAAGGAAATCGACGGCGCCGACACCGACACGCAGGTTGCCGCGCACAAGCTCCTCGCGTTCAGCTATTGCGTGACGAACCGCATCACGCCGTGCCGCGCCGAGTTCTCGAAAATTCTCGACCTCAACCCGCGCTTCGACTTGTCCCCTGCGGAGAAGGGACATCCGATCTGGGGGCCTGCGTTCGAATTCGCGCGCCGCAGGCATGCGTCGTCGTCCTGAACGAACCGGCCTGCGCGCGAGCACTTCACCGAGCGACGTATGACATGCAACTGATCGTGATCGAACATGCCGGCGAGCCGGTCGAAAACGACTCCTACGACGCCGTCGTGTTTCATCCGCCGGGCGGCACCATCGGCCGGGCCAGCGACAACCATCTCGTGTTGCGCGACGACACGCGGCAGATTTCGCGGCTTCAGGCGCTGCTGCAGGTGGGCGACGACGCCTGCCTGCTGAAGAACCTGAGCAGCGTCTCGACGATCGAGGTGAACCGCGAGCCGGTCGGTTATGCGCAGGAGCGCGCGCTCAACACCGGCGACATCATTCGCATCGGGCCGTACGTGCTGCGCGCCGATCGTGACGACGGCGGCGACGGCGTCGATGGCGGCCATGCACCGGTCATCGACATGGAGACCGATTCCGGCACGCGTGTCGATATGCCGGCGCAAGCGCAGGCCCGGGCGGCAGCGGCGCCCGCGCAACCGTCGTCATCGCGTGTCGATACGAAAGGCGCCGGCAACCGGCTGTGGGGGCTCCTCCAGGATCGTCTCGCGCCGCGCGGCAAGGCGGCGGACGCCGCTGCGCGGCCAGGCGGCCCCGCACGTGCGGGCGCGGCGCAGCAGGCCGCACCGCCCGCGCCGTCGCAGCGTGACCTGCACCAGCTGTCGACCGATCCGCTCGACCTGTTCGCGCAGTCGTCGAGCGACCTCGGCGCAGCGGGCACGGCGGCGCACGCCGATCGCGGCAACGCGGATCGCGATGCGTCATCCGCGACGCAGGCGGATCACGCGCCCGAGTGGACGCAGCACGTGCGCGTGCAACCGGCCGCGGCGCGCACCGATACGCGGCGGGCCGACGAACCGGCGCCGCATGCTGCGCGCGCGCCGACCCCCGACGAACTGCTGAGCGCGTTCTTCGAAGGCGCGGGGCTCGACACCGCGGCCGAATCGCATCAGTGGTCGGCCGAGCAGTTGTACATCGCGGGCCAGTTGCTGGCGCTGTTCGCGAACGGCACGGTCGAGCTGCTGTCGTCGCGCAGCATCCTGAAGCGCGAGGTGAAGGCGCACATGACGATGCTGCTCGATCGCGAGAACAATCCGCTGAAGCTGCTGCCCGACGGCGGCGCCGTGCTGCGGCAGATGTTCGGGCTGCCGCTGCCGGGCTTCATGTCGCCGCAGAGCGCGGTCAGCGACGCGTTCCAGGATCTGCACGCGCACCAGATCGGCATGGTCGCCGGCATGCGCGCGGCGTTGATGGACCTGCTGACGCGCTTTTCACCGCAGCGCCTGCGCGAGCGCGACGACGCGATGCGCTGGTACGAGAAGCGCGTGCCCGTGCTGTACAAGGCGAGGATGTGGGATCGCTACGCGGCGACCCATCGCGACACGGTGTTCGCGATCGAGGACGATTTCGCGTCGGTGTTCGGCAAGGCGTTTCTGGCGGCGTACGACGCGGAAGTGGAAAGCTATCGCGGCAGCGGCAGGCATTGAGCGACGTACCGCGCACCCGCCATCGGTCGCGGGCGATGGGTGCCGGCGGAGGCGTCAGGTGGCCGCACCACACGACGCGACCTTGTTTCGCCCCGTTTCCTTCGCGACGTACAACGCCTCGTCGGCTGCCTTGATCACCGACTCGACCTCCCCTTCCTGCCCGGGCGCCCAGCTTGCCACGCCGATGCTTGCGGTGACGCGCCCGAATTCGCTTTCCGCATGTTCGATCGCCAGTCCGTCGATGGCTGCGCGAATCCTTTCGGCGATCTCGGTCGCGCCCGTCGCCGGCGTATCGGGCAGGATCACGACGAACTCCTCGCCGCCATAGCGGGCCGCGGTGTCCGCCGGGCGCCGGATGTTGTCGCCGATGCACCGTGCGACCGCCGCCAGCGCGTCGTCGCCGGCCTGGTGGCCATACGTGTCGTTGTAGGCCTTGAAGCGGTCGACGTCGACGAACAGCAGCGAAAACACCGATCGGGCACGGCGCGCGCGGCGCCATTCGAGATCCAGCACCTCCCCGAACGAGCGGCGATTGTTGAGCCCGGTGAGGCCGTCGGTGCGCGCGAGCATGACCAGCTCGGATTCGGCGCGCATCCTGCGTCGCAGCTGCGAGCCCAGCATGAAGGACAGCACGATGAACGCCGCGCCGAAGGTGGCGACCAGCGCGCCGATCGTGATGGCCCGGTGCCGCCACGCGGCGTAGATGTCCTGCTCCGCCTCGGCGACCATGATGATCAGCGGCAGGTGCGGCAGCGTCTTGAAGTAGTACAGGCGGCGCACGTTGTCGATCGTCGAGGTTTCGACGAACGAGCCTTCCGGTGCCGTCATGAAGTGGCGAAACGTCGGCGCCTTGCTGATGTCGCGACCGATGGTGCGCACGTCGAACGGCTGGCGCATGAACATGATGCCGTTCGTGCCGATCAGCGAAATCGCGCCGTGCGAGCCGAGCGCGAGGCCGGCGAACAGCGTGTGGAAATACTCGAGATTGACCGCGATCATCACGATGCCGGCGAACGAGCCGTCCGGGTTCGACACGCGGCGCGTCAGCGCAACGCTGAGCGAGCCGCTGCGCAGGCGGGACGCATAGGGATCGCTGATGTAAAGCCCGACGTCCGGATTGTCGCGGTGCACCGTAAAGTACTTGCGGTCGCCGAAATTGCCGTGGCGCGGCACGTCGTTCGCCGAATCCAGGATGATGTTGCCGGCGGAATCCAGCACGAGCATCGAGCTGAGAAAATTCGCCGTCATCGCGTGATCGAACAGGATGCCGCGCCGCAGCGCCGGCGGGGCGGCCATGACGTCCGGCCGCCGGAGGCCCTGGATCACCGCCTCGAGCGACAGGCCGTACAGCTCGATGTTGCGTTCGATGTCGCGCTCGGCGACGAGCGCCAGATTTCGCGACGTCTCGCGCGCGCGATCGAGCGCATCGTGACGGCTCTGAAACAACTGCAACACGCAGAGGCCCATCAGCGCGCACGCTATCAAGGTCCCCGCCAGCACAACGTAGTACGGCGCTGCCGACCGCGGATGCATCCGTGTCCTCTCAGATTGGCCCGGCGCCGACGCACCGGTCGTTATGGTTTGTTCTGAATAACCTATACCAAAAAGTACGACTTCCGGGTACGAGGTGCAGTCCTGACTTGCCGGGTTGCGTACGACGTGACCTGAGCGGTATCGGGCGGATCGTGTTCCGCTCGGGCCGGCACCGGGTGCCGGCGCTCATTCACCGAGGGGCGTCGCGTAGTGTGGCGTGTGGTGCTGCCGATGACGGAATCGAAACAATCCGTCCGCAGTGGTACGCGTATTGAAATTGCCGTCAGGTTGCCATGCGAATGCACGGCTGGCGGGAAGGCCGGCGGGAGACCGGGCGTGCCGTTGCGCAGTGCGCAACGCGAGCGCCGCCCGGCCCGCGCCGATCGCGCGCGCCGCGCCGGCGGCGCCGCGCACGCGATCGGTCGGCGGTCAGACGGTCGTCAGACGGCCATCACCGTCACCGACTTCGTGACGAGGTACGGTTCGAGCGCTTCCGGCCCGCCTTCCGAGCCGTAGCCCGAGTCCTTCACGCCGCCGAACGGCATTTCCGGCCACGGCGTCGCGGGCTGGTTGATCCACAGCATCCCGACTTCGAGGCGCTGCGTGAGCAGGTGCACGTTCGCGAACGAACGCGTGAACGCGTAGCCGGCGAGCCCGAACGGCAGACGGTTCGCTTCCGCGATCGCGTCTTCGAGCTTGTCGAAACCGCGGATCGCCGCGACCGGGCCGAACGGCTCGTTGTTGAACACGTCTGCTTCGAGCGGCACGTCTGCGATCACGGTCGGCGCGAAGAAGTTGCCTTCCGAGCCGATCCGCTCGCCGCCGGTTTCGATGCGCGCGCCGACCTTGCGCGCGTTGTCGACGACGGATGCCATCGCGGTGAGCCGGCGCGGGTTCGCGAGCGCACCGAGCGTCGTGCCTTCCTCGAGGCCGTTGCCGACCTTCAGCCCTTCGGCATGCTTGACCAGCGCGCGCGTGAATTCGTCGCGGATGCTGTTGTGCACGAGAAAGCGCGTCGGCGAAATGCAGACCTGCCCCGCGTTGCGGAACTTCGCGCCGCCGGCGGCCTTCACCGCGAGCGCGACGTCGGCGTCCTCGGCGACGATCACCGGCGCGTGACCGCCGAGCTCCATCGTCGCGCGCTTCATGTGCAGGCCGGCCATCGAGGCGAGCTGCTTGCCGACCGGCGTCGAACCCGTGAACGTGACCTTGCGGATCACCGGGTGCGGAATCAGGTACGACGAGATTTCCGCCGGATCGCCGTACACGAGGCCGATCACGCCGTTCGGCACGCCCGCGTCGACGAACGCGCGCAGCAGCGCGGCCGGCGACGCCGGGGTTTCTTCCGGCGCCTTCACGAGGAACGAGCAGCCGGTCGCCAGCGCGGCGCTCAGCTTGCGCACGACCTGGTTGACCGGGAAATTCCACGGCGTGAACGCGGCGACCGGGCCGACCGGCTCCTTCACGACGGTCTGCTGCGCGCCGAGGTTGCGCGGCGGCACGATCCGGCCGTACACGCGGCGGCCTTCGTCCGCGAACCATTCGATGATGTCCGCCGCCGACAGCACTTCGACGCGCGCCTCGGTGAGCGGCTTGCCCTGTTCCTGCGTCATCAGCTGCGCGATCGCGTCGGCACGTTCGCGCACCAGCGCGGCCGCCTTGCGCATCGTCGCCGCGCGCTCGTGCGCGGGCACCTTGCGCCAGGCCTCGAAGCCGCGTTGCGCGGCGGCGAGCGCACGGTCGAGATCGGCGATGCCCGCGTGGGCCACCTTGCCGATCGGCTTGCCGGTCGCCGGGTTCACGACGTCGATCGTCTTGCCGCTCGCGGCGTCGACCCACTCGCCGTCGATCAGCAGTTGCGTATCCGTATAAGTCACGTTAGCCATCCAGACACCCCTACATTGCGTCGATAAACGCGCGCTGCCGCGAACGGCCGCGCGCCGGTTGACAGAAAAAGCCAGGCCGCCGGGGCTGGCACGCACCCGGCGGCGTCGACGGCAGGCACGCCGGCCCGCCATCGTTCCGCATGACGCCGCGCTCAGCGCGCGGCCGCCGTCGCCTTGCGGAGTTTCGCGACGTCCGCCGCCTGCACGGCCGGCGCGCCGTTGTTCCATCCGGCGCGCATGAAGGTCAGCACGTCGGCGATCTGCCGGTCGTTCAACTGGTTCGAGAACGCCGGCATCGGATAAGCGGACGGCACGCCATCGATCACGAGCGTCTCGCTGCCGTTCAGCGTCACGTTGATCAGCGACGCGGCATCGCCTTCGAGGACGTTCGGGTTGCCGGCGAGCGGCGCGAGCAGCGGCGCGTAACCGCGCCCGTCCGCGCCGTGGCAATGCAGGCAGTAAGCGTTATACACCTTCGCGCCCGGATCGGCTGCCGGCCGGCCCAGCGCGACCTGCGTCGCCTTCGGATCGTAGCGGTACGGCGGCGCGCCCGTGCCGCCTGCCGCCGGCAGCGATTTCAGGTAACGGGAGATGGCCGCCAGATCGTCGTCCGAGAGGGCCTGCGTGCTGTGGTTGATCACGCTGACCATCGAACCGAACGCGGTCGCATGGCGGTTCGCGCCGGTCTTCAGGAACTGCGCGACCTCGGCCTCGTTCCAGCGGCCGAGCCCCGTGTTGGGCTCGCCGGTCAGGTTCGAGGCGAACCAGTTGTCGATCGGCGCCCCCGACAGGAACGCCGCGCCGCCTTCGTCGAGCGCCTTCTCCTGGAAGCCGACGCCGCGCGGCGTGTGGCACGACCCGCAGTGACCGAGCCCCTGCACGAGGTACGCGCCGCGGTTCCACATCGCGTCCTTGACCGGCTTGTCCGCGTAAGGCGTCGTGTCGAGGAACACCATGTTCCACAACGCGAGCGGCCAGCGCATGTTGAGCGGCCACGGGATGTCGGACGGCCGGTTCGCCTGCTTCACCGGTTCGACGCCGTGCATGAAGTACGCGTACAGCGCCTTCACGTCCTCGTCCTTCAGCTTCGCGTACGACGGATACGGCATCGCCGGATACAGGTTGTGACCGTCCTTCGCGACGCCCTTGCGCAGCGCGCCGGCGAACTCGGCTTCCGTGTAGCCGCCGATACCCGTTTCCGGATCGGGCGTGATGTTGGTCGTGTAGATCGCCCCCATCGGCGTGACCATCTTCAGGCCGCCGGCGAACGGCGTGCCGCGTGGCGCGGTGTGGCACGCAACGCAGTCGCCCGCTTTCGCGAGGTACGCGCCGCGCGCGACGAGCGCGCTGTCGGCCGGTGCCGTCTGCGCGGCCTGCGCGGCCGGGCCGGCCAGCATGGCGGACAGCGCGAGCAGCGATGCACGGAACGTATTCAGGGTGAGGTTTCGCATGATCGTCGCCTCCCCTCAAGCCGTCTTCAGCTGGTCGCCGACCGGCAGCTTGCGCAGCCGCTTGCCGGTCGCCGCGAAGATCGCGTTCGACAATGCCGCGGCCGTCGCGGCCGTGCCCGGTTCGCCGATTCCGCCCGGCGCTTCGCCGCTTTTCACCAGATGCACCTCGATCGGCGGTGTCTCGTTGATCCGCAGCATCCGGTAATCGGTGAAATTGCTCTGCACGACACGGCCGTCCTCGATCGTGATCTCGCCGTACAGCGCGCCCGTGATCCCGAAGATGATGCCGCCCTGCACCTGTGCCTCGATCGTGTTCGGGTTGACGGACATGCCGCAATCGACCGCGCACACGACGCGCTTGACCTGCACCTCGCCGTTATCCACCGCGACGTCGATGACGATCGAGAAGAAGCTGCCGAACGCGTGCATCACGGATACGCCGCGCCCTTGCCCCGTCGGCAGCGACGGGCCCCAGCCGGCCGCCTTCGTCGCGACGTCGAGCACGTTGAGCGCGCGCGGCGTCTTGCCGAGCAGCGCGCGGCGGTATTGCACGGGGTCGGTCTTGGTTTGCGCGGCCAGTTCGTCGATGAAGCTCTCGACGACGAACGTGCTGCGCGTCGGCCCGACGCCGCGCCAGAACGCGGTCGGTACGTGGCGCGGCTCCTGGCGCACGTAGTCGATCAGCTGGTTCGGCAGGTCGTACGGCAGGTCGGTGGCCACCTCGACCGCGTCGGGATCGACACCGTGCTGGAACGCGGGCGGCGCGAAGCGCGCGAGGATCGACGAGCCGACGATCCGGTGCTGCCACGCGATCGGCTTGCCGTTCGCGTCGAGGCCGGCCGAGATCCGGTCGTAGTAGTACGGGCGGTACATGTCGTGCTGGATGTCTTCCTCGCGCGTCCAGATCACCTTCACCGGCGCGTTGACCTGCTTCGCGATCTTCACCGCCTGGCCGATCATGTCCGTCTCGAGGCGCCGGCCGAAGCCGCCGCCGAGCAGGTGGTTGTGCACGACGATCTTCTCCGGCGGAAAGCTCGTGAGCTTCTGCACGGTGTCGACTGCCCGCGTCGGCACCTGGGTGCCGACCCAGATCTCGCAGCCGTCGGCGCGCACGTGCACCGTGCAGTTCACGGGCTCCATCGTCGCGTGCGCGAGCAACGGCTGCTCGTACACGGCGTCGATGCGCGTCTTCGCATCCGCGAAACCCTTGCCGACGTCGCCGTCCTTGCGTGCGACGGCACCCTTGCCGTTCGCCGCGGCCTGTGCGAGATCGGCAACGATGTCCTTTGTCGATACCTTCGCGCCCGCGCCTTCGTTCCACTTCACGACCAGCGCCGATGCGCCGCGCTTCGCGGCCCAGGTGTGATCGCCGACGACCGCGACCGCGTTGTCCGCGCGCACGACCTGGCGCACGCCCGGAATCTTCTTCGCGGCCGTATCGTCGATGCTCGCGACCGTGCCGCCGAACACCGGGCTGTTCACGATCACCGCGTACAGCATGCCGGGCAGCCGCACGTCGAGCCCGAACTGCGCGGTGCCGTCGACCTTCTCCGGCGAATCGAGCCGCTTCGCGGGCGTGCCGATCAGCTTGAAATCCGCCGGCTTCTTCAGCGCGACGTCCTTCGGCACCGGCAGCTTCGCGGCGGCATCGGCGAGCTGGCCGTACGACACGCGCCGGCCGCTCGGCGGATGCTGCACTTCGCCGTTCACCGCACGGCAGGATGCCGGATCGACGTTCCATTGCTTCGCGGCGGCCGTGACCAGCAGCGTGCGCGCGGTCGCGCCCGCGCGGCGCAGCGGCTCCCATGCGTAGCGTACCGACGTCGAGCCGCCGGTGAGCTGGCCGCCGAGCAGCGGATCGAGAAAGAGCTTCTCGTTCGGCGGCGCATGGTCGAGCGTCACGCTCGACAGCGGCACTTCGAGTTCCTCGGCGATCAGCATCGGCAGCGCCGTGTAGACGCCCTGCCCCATCTCGACTTTCGGCATCACCAGCGTGACCTTGCCGGCGCGGTCGATCTGCACGAACGCGTTCGGTGCGAACACGCCTGCGCGCGCGGTTTCATCGCCGTCGCCACCGATCACCGAACGGCGCGCATCGTCGCCTGCCGCCGGCAGGCTGAAACCGAGCAGCAGGCCACCGCCCGCCGCCGCGCCCAGCGACATGCCGAGCTTGAGGAACGAACGGCGCGACACGCCCGCGCCGGCGGCTTGTCCAGCGACCTTGCCTGCTTCGATCAGTCCTCGCGACATGTCATGCCTCCTTCGCGGCTTGCTTCACGGCCGCGCGAATCCGGTTGTACGTGCCGCAGCGGCAGATGTTGCCGGCCATTGCCGCGTCGATGTCGGCATCGCTCGGGTTCGGGTTCGATGCGATCAGCGCGGTGGCGGCCATCACCTGCCCCGACTGGCAGTAGCCGCACTGGACGACGTCGAGCTCGCGCCACGCCTGCTGGACCTTGTGGCCGGCCGGCGTCGCGCCGACGGCTTCGATCGTCGTGATCTTGCGGCCCGCGACGGCCGCGACCGGCAGCACGCACGAGCGCGCGGCGACGCCGTCGAGATGCACGGTGCACGCGCCGCATTGCGCGATCCCGCAGCCGAATTTCGTGCCGGTGAGGCCGACGACGTCGCGCAGCACCCAGAGCAAGGGCATGTCGTCGGGGGCGTCGACCGTGCGGGTTTCGCCGTTGATGTTGAGGGTGACCATTCAGCCTCCGGGGCCGGTGTATTGGGGAAACGACGCGCATCGCGCGCCGCGCGGGGTTTTCGATTTCGTCGCTGTCTTCGCCGTTGCCGGGCGAGACGGCTGCCGCGCGGCCCGGGGCGGAGCGGGCCGCGGCGTGGGTGCTGCTTCGTTACTCGGCCACGTCGATGCCGGACAGCACCTTGATGACCGCCGGCGCTGCGAACCAGTCGGCCGATTTCACGCGGAATTCGCCGAAATACGGGCTCGCGAGGTGTGCGTCGAACGCAGCCTGGTCGTCGTAGATCTCGTACAGGTGCAGGTTGGGCGAACCGTCCTGTTCGCGGAACAGGTCGTAGCGCCGGTTGCCCGGCTCGGCGCGCGTCTTCGCGACCATGCTGCGCAGCTCGGCTTCGGCGGCCTCCGCGTGTTCGGGTTTCAGGTACAGGGACGCAATCACGTGAAGCGCCATCTTGTCACTCCTTTTGAATCGAAATCGAGCATGCCACAAGCCGGCGTCGCGCGACGCCAGCGTGCAATCGTCATGGTTTGCCGTGCCGCGGTATCAGGCCAGTTCGTCCGGGCCCACGCGCACGACGACCTTGCCGAAGTTCTTGCCGGCCAGCAAGCCGATCAGCGCTTCCGGCGCGTCGGCCAGGCCGGGGACGACGTCCTCGAGCGTCTTCACCTTGCCCTGCGCGACCCATTCGCTCATCTCTTTCAGGAACGGTGCATAACCGGTCGCATAGTGGTCGAGGATGATGAAACCCTGCATCCGGATGCGCTTGCGCAGGATCGTGCCCATCAGTGCCGGCACGCGATCGCGGCCGGTCGACACCGCGGTGTCGTCGTATGCCGCGTCGTTGTAGTGCGCGATGATCCCGCACACCGGCACGCGCGCGTGATCGTTGAGCAGCGGCCACACCGCCTCGAACACGGCCCCGCCGACGTTCTCGAAATAGACGTCGATGCCGTTCGGGCATGCGTCCTTCAGCTTCGCGGCGAATGCCGGGTCGCGGTGATCGACGCACGCGTCGAAACCGAGCGTATCGGTCACGTAGGCGCACTTGTCGGCGCCGCCCGCGACACCGATCACGCGGCAGCCCTTCAGTTTGGCGATCTGGCCGACCACCGCGCCGACCGCGCCGCTCGCCGCCGCGACGACCACGGTTTCGCCGGCCTTCGGCTCGCCGATTTTCAGCAGCCCCGTGTAGGCGGTGAAGCCCGGCATGCCGAGCACGCCAAGTGCATACGACGGATGCGCGACGTCGCGGCCGAGCGGAATCAGGTCGCGGCCGTCGGACAGCGCGTAGTCCTGCCACCCGGCGCCCGCGACCACGAGGTCGCCTTCTCGGAACGCGGGCAGGTTCGACGAGACGACCTGGCTGACGGTGCCGCCGACCATCGGCTGGCCGAGTTGAGCCGGCGGCGCATAGGACGGCGCATCGCTCATCCGGCCGCGCATGTACGGGTCGAGCGACAACCAGACCGTGCGCAGCAGCACCTGGCCGGCACCGGGCGTCGGCACGGCACCGGATTCGGTGCGGAAGTTGCCCGGCGTCGGTGCGCCGACCGGGCGCGAATTCAGGACGATCTGGCGGTTTACGGTCTTGCTTTGCGGCATGTGAGCCTCCGTCAACAGGAATGGACGTGCTTCGTGGGCACGATCGGATCAGGGGTGGACCAGCGGAGACGCCCGCATGCGGCAACGTCGGCGGTCGGGCCGTCGCGGCTGCGTGCGGGCGCTTGAAACAATGGGGAACAGCGTAACGCGGCGTGGCACGTTCGTCATACTTGCTTGAGTAGACCAGTCGTCTAGAGTCAGGAAAAAACAAGGCGCGCCGATGCGCGCCCGGGTTACGACTGTGCGCCGCCATGCTCGGCCGGCGGCAGGTTCAGCATGCGCCGCGTTTCGACCATCGCCCTTTCGAGCGGCTTGCGGTCGCGGTGAATCTTTTCCAGCAGCGTCGCGCCCAGCCACATCTCGTAGAGGATCGCGGCCGTGTGCGACGGATCGGCGATCCCGCTCAGCGAGCCGTCGGCCAGTCCGGCCTCGATGCCGCCTGCGAGCCGCTCGATGATCTGGCTCGTGCCCTGCCGCAGCACCGCGCGCATCGCTTCCGACAGATCCGACACTTCCGCGCCGAGCTTCACCGCGAGGCACTTGCCTTGCGGATCGTCCGCGCATTGCGTGTGCAGCCAGTTGCGCCAGTACGTCATCAGGCGCTCGGCGCCGGTGCCGGCCTGATGCTTGAGCAGGTTGTCGAGATGCGCGTGATAGCTGTCGAAATACGCTTCGAGCAGCGCTTCGCCGAATGCCTCTTTCGAGCCGAAGTAATGGTAGAACGAGCCCTTCGGGATGCCTGCCGCAGCGAGAATCTCGTTCAGGCCGACCGCCGAAAACCCCTTGTGGAGCATGATCGGCTTGGCGATATTCAGGATGTGCTGGCGGACTTCGGCGCCCGAAGATGCGTTCATGGTGGCGTATGTTAGCAACGATTAGACCGGTCGTCTAGCGGCGTCGATCCGGCATGTTGAGCGGCACTTTACCCGATCCCCGCCGGGCACCCAAACGTTGCGCCGGCCTTCCTTTCCTCGCTCCGCGTTGCCGCGCACGGCGTCACACGCACGACCCGGCTTCGTCGCGGGCGATTCATCGAGCTTCCGCATAACTCGTGGAATTTGGGCCTCGACACGCGCTCCCTGGCTGTCCAACCACGCGCGAAGCTGTTGCAAACCGATATCTCGATCACGGTAGCGACAGGGCATATTCCGAATATCCTGATCCATGATGTTCAAGCTCATTTCTCCGTCGGAATAATCCAGTCGTCAGATCACGATTTTGTTGTTCTCATGAACTGATTTTGTCCACCGGAGCCGACGCTGCCGTCGCGGTATATGGCAAGTTGACCGGTAACGTTGGGTGGGTGGGCGATCGGGGGTGTAGTCGTCTCGTTTGCCTGCTTGCCGGCGGTTGGTGTGCATCGCCGTTGGCTGATGCACGCTCGCAGCCGCGCCGTCAGCGCGGCGCTTCGTCAGCACGCTTTCGCGTGCGTGCCCGTCGCTCGTCCCGTTGCGCGGCCGGTGCCGCCTTCGCGCCACGCAGCGGCGCGCGGCGCACGAGCACCGTCATCTCGCGCCGCAGCGCATCGAGTTCCTTGCCGCGCGCCGCATCGGCCGCCTGCGCAGCGTCGAGCTGCCCCTGAAGCACGCCGCATCGATGCAGCGCGTCGCCCAGTTGCGCCTGCAGCGCGGCCACGTCTTTTCGCTGCTGCGCATCGCGCTGCTCCGTGCGCGATGTCACGGCATCGAGCTCCTTTTGCAGTCGCGCGGCGGCGAGCCGCTCTCGATCGATCTCCTGGAGCGCCCGCTTCTCCGACGCACGCAAGCGTTCCTCGGCCCGGCCGGCGTCATCGCGTAACCGGTCGAGCTGGGTGGTGAAATCCGCGCGGGCCTGCGCGAGTGCACGGTCGCCTTCCGCGTTGTCGGCTGTCAGGCGCTCGATGTCCGCTTGCAGCGCTTGCCGCGATGCTTCGTCGGCCGCCCTCGCCTGCTCCAGTTCCTGAATGCGCACCTGCGCGGCCAGCAGCGCGGCCGTGCGTTGCTCCAGCGCGGTTTCGGTGCGGGCCAGCTCAGCTTGCAGCGCCGCGACTTCCGCCTTCGCCGCCGTCCGCTCGGCTTCGACTTCCGCGCGCAATGCGTCGAGCGCGGCGGCTGCGGCGGCGCTCGACCGATTCCATAGCGCCGCGACCAGTTCGCCGGCGGCCGCTTGCAGATCGGCCGGCAGGTCGGGATGCTCGATGCGGACGCGGCTCTTTTCCCGCAACTCGGCCCAGAACTCGCCGAGCACGGCCGTCGGCGTGCTCATGCTGCCCTTGCGAACGAGCTGGTACAGGCGGTTCGCGGTGGGCGTGATGCCGAAGCGGAAGAACAGCAGCGCGCAGGCTTCGCGATACAGCTCGCGGGTTTTCGGGAAGTCGGCCTTGAGGCGCTCGATTTCGGCGGTCAGGCGGGATTCGTCGGCGGCGAGATCGGACATGGCAGGTTTCGGTGGCAATTTCGTAAATAATATAACGTAAACCGTTAAAAATACAATTATGTCGATTTATAGATTTGACATTATTTCTATAATGTCGAGATCGTGGAATATCGGTATGTCCCCGCCGGTATGCGGCGCGCGGCCCTCGGCCAGTACGGTGCTCGCCCGGTGGCGTCAAGCGCGCTGCTTCAGCAGCCCTGCCAGAAGGGTCAGTGCTTCCGTCAGATCGTCGAACGACGGGCCGCCGAGGCAAAGTCGGATCCCGCTCGCCCGATCTTCCGGGTTCACCATCATGGATTCCGGAGGGGTCAACTTGATACGCATCGCTGTAGCGACGGATGCGACACGATTGGCAGCATCGCGCTCCATCGGCAGCCAGGCGTTGTAGGCGCCGGGATGCGAGACCAGTTCGCTCGCGCCGAGCAGAGAGATGGCCAGATTGGATCGACGCCGCGCCTCATGGTGCAGATCCCGCTGGATCGAGGAGATGACGTCGGTGGCCAGCCATTCCTCAACCACTGCGCAAGAGAGCGGCGACGGCGCCATTGGCAGGTCCCGCAGCGCGTCCTCCGCTGCGTCGTTGAGTCCGGCCGGCAGCGCGAGCACGCCGATCTGCAAACCGGGGCCAAGCGATTTGGACAGTCCGTTCACATGAAAGGCGATCTCGGGCGCCAATGCCGCAAGCGGTGGCGAAGCCGGCTCTGCCGACGCATAGACGCCGTCCTCGATGATCCACGCGCCCACCCGGCGGCAAATATCCACGATGGCCTGCCTTCGTTCCGTGCCCATCGTCGCAGTGGTCGGGTTGTGCAGCGTCGGCGTGAGATAGACCGCCTTGCTGCCGGTCGACGCGGTGCCGTCGAGTGCGTCCGCCAGTGCCCCCGGCACCATCCCTTGCGCGTCGGTCTCGACGCCTTGCATCCGATATCCGTTGCGCCGAGCCAGCGCGATCGCGCCAGGATAGGTAATCCGCTCGGTCAGAAGCAGCCCTTGCGAGCCGCAGGCAAGATCGAACGCCAACGATAGCGCCTGGCGGGCGCCGCTCGTTAGCACTAGATGCGACGGTTCCACCATCAGGCCCAGCGTTTCGAGCCAGCGAGCCAGCACACGTCGGTGCTCCATATGCCCAGCGGGCGGGGCATAGAGATTGAGGTGGTCCGCATCGATCTTGCGTGCGATCCCCGTCAATGTTCGCGCCAGCAAGCGAGCGTTGAGCATGGCTGGCGGCACATTGGACGAAAGGTCGATCTGGCGATCCTGATACGCCTGGCGAATCGCCACGAAAGTTCCCCGGCCCTTGATGCTGCGCGTCAGGCCGCGCCGTTCAAGCGCGGCATAGGCTTTCGTCACCGTGCCAAGGCCAATCCCCAGTTTCAACGCGAGATCGCGATGAGCGGGCAGGCGGTCGCCTCCCGTCAGCCGCCCCTCGACGATGTCGTCGGCCAGGGCGAGGACCAACCGCTCGGCGGTATTCGCCTCGATGTCGGCAAGCCGTGGTGACCAGGGAGATTGCAGGAGCATGTTCGCCGCCTAGATATTAGTGTCACGTGACACTATTTATATAAACAACAAGCGTAACATGCGCGATGTGATTGGATGAAGTCATGCATTTCTGGAGGCGCCTGATCGCCATGACGGGCGCGTGGAGAGTCAAATGTTCAGCCATGTAACTGTTGGGGCGCGTGATCTTGGGCGGGCAGGCCGTTTCTATGACGCGGTACTCGCTCCGCTCGGACTGAAGCGTCGCGTCGTCACGTCCGATGGCGGGCCTCCGGCGCTTTGCTGGGTAACCGGTCAAACGCCGCTGCCTCGCTTCTATGTCTACATTCCTTACGATGGCGAGCCGGCGACCATCGGCAACGGCAGCATGGTCGCCTTTCTGGCCCCGTCGCAAGAAGCCGTGAACACGGCCTACGCGAAGGGTCTTGAGCACGGCGGGACGGACGATGGTGCACCCGGGTTACGCCCCCGCTACGGTGACGGCTACTTCGGCGCGTATCTGCGCGACCCTGACGGGAACAAGATCCATATCGTTCATCGCGGAGACCTCCAGCCATAACGCTGGAGACGCCCCGCATCTCTGGAGAAACTCGAATGATCGCCAGTCAGATCGCACTCGCCTACGGCACCTATCTCATCGCCACCGCCAGCCCCGGGCCGAGCAACATGGCGATCATGGGAACAGCGATGCGTGACGGCCGCCTGCCTGCCCTCGTTCTGGCGGCAGGCGTCATCACGGGCTCACTCTTCTGGGCGATCCTGGCGGCGACCGGCGTTTCCGCCGTGCTGGCGGCCTATGCCGAGGCGCTTTTCGTCATCAAGATGGTGGGTGGTGTCTACCTGCTCTACCTGGCGTTCCGCACGGGCAGGTCGGCGCTGAAACCGGGCTCCGACTTCGCGAAGATGGAACCGGGACGCTCGACACCTCGCTATCGGCGGCTCTACCGCCAGGGCATTCTCATGCATATCGGAAACCCGAAGGCGGTTCTGGCCTGGATGGCAATCATGTCACTTGGGCTTCCGGAGCACGCCCCCGGCGGTACCTTGCCGGCGATCATCGGTGGTTGCGCGTTCCTCGCCGTCATCGTGTTTGGTGGTTATGCGGTCCTCTTCTCGACCGCTCGGATGATCGCCCTGTATACCCGCCTCCGGCGCTGGATTGAAGGCACGCTATCCGCGGTGTTCGCCGTTGCGGGAGTCCGGCTGCTTGCCTGGCAACGTTGATATCCCGGCTTGTCGGCGCCCTCACGAACCGATCTGAATTGAAAGAGCGATGTCATGACTTTTGCGATCCATATGATCGATGTCTTCGGCGCCGGGCCGTTTTCGGGCAATCCGCTGGCGGTCGTTATCGGTGCCGATGCCCTGGCAACGGATGACATGCAGCGGTTGACGCGGTGGTTCAACCTGTCCGAGACCGCTTTTCTCTTGCCACCCACGCATCCTGAGGCTGACTACCGGGTCAGGATCTTCACGCTGGACAGGGAGATGCCTTTTGCCGGGCACCCGACGCTCGGCAGTTGTCATGCGTGGCTCTCGACGGGCCGCGTGCCGAAGAGCGAAGCGGAAATCGTCCAGGAATGCGGCGCCGGGCTGGTTCCGATCCGACGCAATCACGAGCGGCTTTCCTTCGCCGCCCCGCCGCTGATCCGCTCCGGTGCGCCAACGCAGGATGAATTGGATCAGGCTCGGCGACTGCTGGGGATCGAATCGGGCGATGTCCTCGATGCCGCCTGGATCGACAACGGCCCCGGATGGCTGGGCATCAGGCTGGTATCGGCGGAGACGGTGCTTGCCCTCAATCCGCTCCGCAGTTGGCCCGGCCGGATCGATGTCGGCGTTATTGGCCCTCATGCAACAGGCGGCAACGCGGCCTTCGAGGTTCGCGCCTTCTTCAGCGACCATCTGGGCGCTATCGTCGAAGATCCAGTTACTGGAAGCCTCAATGCTTCAATGGCGCAGTGGCTGTTCGCGACAGGTGTGGTTGAGGACGACTATGTCGCCGCCCAGGGGACACGCCTCGGCCGCCATGGCCGCATTCATTTGACCCGCGACGAGGCTGGCCAAATCTGGGTCGGCGGCAAGACTCGCACGCATGTCGAAGGCCGGCTCCACGGCCTTTGAAAAGGCAAACGAGAAAGCTGCAACCTGATGTTCGGGCGAGCTGGCGCACATAACGCCTGTCCGGGTCGCCCCATACGCTGAACAGCTTGCTCGCAAGACTGCTTGCCGGCGTGACGCGACAGCACCGGATCAACCTGAGCACTGTTCTGACGCTCGAAAACACGCAAGGAGTTCAGCATGTCTGCCCCCCCGCAGAACCCGATTGCTCCATCCGTAACCACCGATCGCATCACACTGCCCGCCTCGGCGGCAGACACCTTAAGAATGCTGGTGCGCTACAAGTCCTGGGCGAATGGACTGACGTTCAAGAGCGTGATGGACCTGCCGGCTGGCGAAGCCCTTCGGCAGAGACCGACGCGGTTCGGAAACATGGTGCATACCTTGAATCATGTCTACGTGGTCGACGACATTTTCAGACATCATCTGCAAGGAAAGAAGCACACCTATACCTCGCGCAACACCGACCACACGCCTGCCGTTTCCGATCTTTGGAAAGCGGTTCAGGAAATGGACCGCTGGTACATCAATCTTGTCGACACCTGGTCGGACGCGGATCTCGCGAAAGCCGTTCATTTCGAGTTTGTTGGCGGAGGAGAAGGCGTCATGACCCGCGAGCAAATCGTGCTGCATGTCGTCAATCACGCCACCTATCACCGCGGATTTGTCGGCGACATGATGTATCAGGTGCCTTTCGCGCCACCGTCAAACGATCTTCCCGTATTCATCAGGGATCACTATCGCGATGCCCGGTGAGCGCCTGTTCGGCCGACCCGGCGCACGCCGGCAACTTGTCTCGCATCTGTGTGGGCCGCGGAGACCGCCGGATGCGCATCGCTGACTGGTCGCGTCGCGACCGTCGCCTGTCATTGATCTGCCACCGTTGCCCGGTAGCGTTCGGGTCTGACCCACGCTTTCGACAGACGAATCCGCCATGCAGCGCACGTCGCGCGCCACGCCCCACGTTTATGCGGCCACGTCCCGTGCCCTCGCCGCCAGCCTTGCGATCAACCTGCTGCTGCTCGTCGTCGAGACGGTCGCGGCATGGTCCGCGCATTCGTCGGGGTTGCTCGCGGACGTCGCGCACGCGGCGATCGATCTCGCAGCCGATGCGCTGATCCTCGTTGCATGCCGGCTCGACGCGCGCCTGCCGCCGGAACGGCGCCCGACCTGCGAGCCGCTTGCGCTCGCAGGCCTCGGCGCATTGCTCGTGGCGACCGGTGCGCAGATGATCTGGCACGCGACGAACCGGTTCGCTGCGCCGCCCGTCGTACAGCCGGGCATGACGACGCTCGCGCTCGTCGCCGTCACGCTCGCCGGCAAGGCCGCGCTGTCGCACTGGATGCTGCGCAAGGCGCGCGAGACGGGCTCCGCGCTGCTCGAGGCGAGCGGCTGGCATGTCCGGACCGATGCGCTGGCGTCGCTGCTGGCGGCGCTCGCGATGGGCGCGGCACGGATCGGTTTCGGCCGTCTCGACGACCTGGCCGCGCTCGCGATCGGCGCGCTCGTGATCCGCACGGGCGCGGGTTTCATCCGGCGCGGTTACGCGCAGTGGCCGGCGCTGGCGTCGTGGGCGGGTCGTTCCACGCGCGGGTGGTGAACGCGCCCGGCAGCGCCGGCGTCGGGCATCCGGTCTCCGCGAGCGGCTGCGCTGAACGAAGGAGCGGCTCGCGCGGGTGCGAGCCTCTTTCGCGTGATGTCGTCGCCACGGCGTGGCACGTGACACGTGCCACGTCGATCGTTGCCGATGTATCGCCGGACGAATGCGGCCGGTTTCGATGAATCGGCGTCGGCTGCCGCTTACCCGAGCGGCACGACGCTCCCGAGCAGAATCCGCACGAGCGTCGCCTGGCGCGTGACGCCCGTCTTCGAGAAGATCGCGCGCAGGTGCGTGCGCGCCGTGTTCTTGCTGATCCCCGATTCCTCCGCGGCCTCCTCGAGCGTCAGCCCGTTCGTCAGCAGCAGCGCGAGCGACGTCTCGGCCGGCGTCAGGTCGAACAGCTTGCGGATGATTTCCTGCGCACCCTGCGGCTTGCGGTCGGGGTCGCGCAGGAACAGCGTGACGGCCGGCCGCCGCTTGTTGTCCTCCGACCAGTCGGACAGCAGCACCGTGCGCACCAGCAGCCCGAGGCGCGGCTTGTCGAAGCTGCGCGTGATCGGCATCGCCTCGACGGTCGCCGCGGCCGTGCCGTGGTGCCCCATCACCGCGTGGCGGATCAGCCGCTTGAGCGTGCGGTTCTCCTGCGCGTCGGTCGCCTCGATCGTGCCGCGCGCAATCGTCAGGCCGTTGTTCTGCTTCAGGATTTCGTCGGCGACGCTGTTCATGTCGATGATCGTGCCGTTCTCGTCGAGCGTGATCGTGCCGATCTGCATCCGGTTGATCGCGTTCGCGTAGATCGAGCGCTCGACCTCGGCCGTGTCGAGCCGCGAATGCAGCTCGACCGCACGCTTCAGGTGCGGCAGCAGCAACGCGCAGATCGCCTTGTCGCGCGCGGAGAACTGTTTCGAAGCATGGTTGCGGCATACGCGGAACCGGCACTCGACGCCCGACGGCGTGCGGAGATCCGCGCCGAGGATGTAGCGCACGTCCTGCGGCTTCAGGAACTGCTTGTACAGTTCGCTCGACAGCCAGCCCGTGTCGCCGAACACGTCGTCGACCGTCACCACGCGATCGGCCGGCAGGCCGACGAACGGATCGAGCGAATAGTAGTAGTTGTTGTACGACGCTTCGCCGTCACCCGGCACGACCGGGCCGTATTCCGATGCGTGCACGGACAGCGGCGCGCGGCGGTCGCTCGCGGCCGCGCGCAGGATCAGCGTCACGTAGTTGGCCTGCAGCAACCGGCGAACCAGCTCGAGCGCACCCGCCCACGGCGGCGTTTCCAGCGGGCCCTGGTAGATGCGCGCCATCAGCTCGCTGAAATCGGCGACGCCGATGTCGGCCTCGTCACTGGTTGCCTGGCTCTCTTGCGGAGCCCATCTCGTCTCCATCAGCACGCTCCATCCTCCATACGACATGTTTCCGACGCGACCCAACCGCGCCGCCATGATTAAGACGCGTCTAAATTCCGGCGTCATCGGGAGATTTACTGAATGGTGAGAATTGGCCATCCGGGCGAACCAACCATCGTCCGATCGGATGATGTGGCGCCCTGCCCGCTACGCTGGAATGCCCGTCAGGCCGTGCCGGCAAGCGTCCGGCACGGCCTCAGGGAAAACCGCGACACGGGTTTACCTGATTCAAACCGCATCCGATTCAGACAGGAGTCCCCATGCCGCTCGACCCACAGGCGCAGGCGCTGCTCGCCGTGTTCGCCCAGGCACCCGCGATCGATTTCGCGCAGCTCACCGTTCCCGCGTATCGCGCGAGTCTCGCCGCCGGCGGCGCGTTCGCCCCGGGCGATGCCGTCGCCGCCGAAGAGGACTGGCAGATTCCAGCATCGGGCCGTCAGTTGTCCGCACGGCTGTATCGGCCCGCTGCCGACGGGCCCTTGCCGCTGACGGTGTTCTTCCACGGCGGCGGCTTCGTCGCGTGCGGCATCGATTCGCACGCGAACCTGTGCCGCAGCCTCGCGGCCCGTGCGCGCACGCTCGTGCTGTCGGTCGACTACCGGCTCGCGCCCGAGGCGCGTTTCCCGGCCGCCGCGCACGATGCATGCGACGCCGTGCGCTGGGCCGCCGCCAGCGCGCGCGATCTCTGCGCACGCGCTGGCGCGCTGGCGGTCGCCGGCGACAGCGCCGGCGGCAATCTTGCGGCTGTCGCCGCACTGCAGTTGCGCGGCTCGGGCATCGCGATCGCGCACCAGTTGCTGCTGTATCCGGTCGTCGATTGCGCGACCGAGCATCCGTCGTACGAATCGCTCGGCAACGGCTATTTCCTGACGGCGGACATGATGCGCTGGTTCAAGCGCCACTATTTCGACGACGGCGCCGATCGCGCGTCGCCGCTTGCAAGCCCGCTTGCCGCGCCGGACGTCGCGGGCGCGGCGCCGGCGACGATCGTCAGCGCCGAATTCGATCCGTTGCGCGACGAGGCCGAAGCGTATGCGCTGCGTCTCGCACAGGCCGGCACGCCGGTGACCGTCGTGCGCTGGCCGGGCCAGCTTCACGGTTTCGCCAGCATGCTCGGCGCGATCGATGCGGCCGACCGCGTGCTGACCTTCGGCGCCGACGCGCTGCGCCGCGCGTTCGACGCGACGGAGGCGCCATGAGCCTCGCCGGCACGCTGGAGATCGTCGACGAACTGCGTGCGGGCCGGATGGTTCTGCTCGTCGACGAAGAGGATCGCGAGAACGAAGGCGATCTCGTGATCGCGGCCGATCACGTGACGCCGGAAGCGATCAATTTCATGGCGCGCTTCGGGCGCGGGCTGATCTGCTTGACGCTGACCGCCGAGCGCTGCGAGCAGTTGCGCCTGCCGCCGATGGCCGATCACAACGGTACGCCGTTCGGCACCGCGTTCACCGTCAGCATCGAGGCGGCCGAAGGCGTGACGACCGGCATTTCGGCGGCCGATCGCGCGCATACGATTCGCGCGGCGGTGCGGGCCGGCGCCCGCCCCGACGACCTCGTCCAGCCGGGCCACGTGTTCCCGATCGCCGCGCGCCCGGGCGGCGTGCTCGTGCGCGCGGGGCACACCGAGGCCGGCTGCGATCTCGCGGCGCTCGCGGGGCTCACGCCCGCATCGGTGATCTGCGAGGTGATGAACGACGACGGCACGATGGCGCGGCTGCCCGAGCTGAAGGCGTTCGCCGCGCATCACGGGCTGAAGATCGGCACCATTGCCGACCTGATCCATTACCGGCGCGAACACGAATCGCTCGTCGAACGCGTCGGCGAGCGGCCGCTGCATACGCCGTGGGGGCGATTCCGTGCAATCGAGTATCGCGACACCGTGCACGGCGCGCCGCATCTCGCGCTCGTGCGCGGCGCGCCCGATCCGTCGACGCCGGTGCTGACGCGCGTGCACGAATGCCATTCGCTGCTCGACCTGCTCGATGCGGAGCCGTCCGCGCATTCGTGGCCGCTGCATGCCGCGCTGCAACGAATCGACGCGGCCGGCTGCGGGGTCGCGGTGCTGCTCGACTGCGACATGCGCGGCGACGCGATGCGGATGCCGGCCGGCCATGCGCGCCGCGACGGACGCGTGACGGGAATCGGCTCGCAGATCCTGCGCGAGCTCGGCGTGCGGCGGCTGAACGTGCTGTCGAGCCCGTTCCGGTTGCCCGCGCTGTCGGGACACGACCTGGAGATCATGGCGTTCATTCCGCTCGGCGACGACGATCCGGAAAGCGCGCGAAGCGCGCATGCGAACCCGCTGCGGGCGGCGTGACGCGCTGCCGCGGGATGGTCGGCGGGTTGCCCGTTTGACAGGCTATCGTTTGTTTTGTTGAATACAGTATTTGGTTTGTATTTTGACAATACATGCTGTAGATTGTATTTTCCGATTACAAACGATCGCCTGTCATTCCGCGGAGCGCCCGATGGCCTTTCCTGTCCAGACCCTGACCCAGCTGCGTCCGATACTCGTCGGCTTCCGGAAATCCGCGGGGCTCACGCAGGCGCAATTGGCCGCCCGCCTGGGCGTCACGCAGCAATCCTACGCGCAGCTCGAAGCCAACCCGTCGGCGGTCAGCATCGAGCGGCTCTTCAAGGTGCTGAACATACTCGGCGTGCGCATGACGCTCGCGCCGGGCACGCAGGACGCTTCGGCGGCATCGGCCGATCCTGCGCCCGATGCCGCGCCGGCGGTTCGCCAACCCGCCGCGAGCAAACGCAAGCCGGATGCGGCGCGCGGCACCACGGCCGCCAAAAATCCAGCCCGGCCTGCGGCCGGCGCCGCGCGCAAGCGGCCGGCGACGGCGACACCCGGCAAGCCACGGGTTTCGAAGCGGGAGGACTGGTGACGATGGCCACGCGTGCCCGTCACGACCGGCTCGACCTGTGGATGAACGGCATTCCGGTGGGCTACTGGGAAGTCCGGCGCGGCGTCGAGCGTCTCGTCTACCTGCCGGCCTGGCTCGACGATCCACAGGGGCGGCCGCTGTCGCTGTCGCTGCCCTTCACGCCCGGCAACCAGCCGCACCAGGGCGCGATCGTCGCCGATTATTTCGACAACCTGCTGCCGGACAGCGAGCCGATCCGCCGCCGCATCGCGCAGCGTTACCGGCTCCGGTCGACGGCGCCGTTCGAGCTGCTCGCGTCGATCGGCCGCGATTGCGTCGGCGCGATCCAGATGCTGCCGCCCGGCGAAACGCCCATCGATCTCGAGACGATCGACGGCGTGACGCTCGACGATACGGCCGTCGCCGAGGTGCTGCGCCACGCGACCGCCGCGCCGCTGCCCGGCCATGCGGAGCCGGAAGGCGACCTGCGCCTGTCGATTGCCGGCGCGCAGGAAAAGACGGCATTGCTGCGCCAGGGAAACCGCTGGCTGCGGCCGTCGGGCAGCACGCCGACGACGCACATCTTCAAGCTGCCGCTCGGGCGTGTCGGGAACATGCAGGCCGACATGCGGACGTCCGTCGAAAACGAATGGCTGTGCGCGAAGCTCGTCGCCGCGTACGGCTTGCCGGTCGCGGCGTGCGACATCGGCCGGTTCGACGACCAGAAGGCGTTGATCGTCGAGCGCTTCGACCGGCGTGCTTCGCGCGACCGCACGTGGATCCTGCGGTTGCCGCAGGAGGACATGTGCCAGGCGACCGGCACGCCGTCGGGCGCGAAATACGAATCCGACGGCGGCCCGGGCATCGACACGATCATGGGCATCCTCGCCAATTCGGCCGACGCCGAGCCCGACCGGATGAATTTCTTCGTCGCGCAGCTTGTGTTCTGGGTGCTGGCGGCGATCGACGGGCATGCGAAGAACTTCAGCATCGCGCACCTGCCCGGCAACACGTACCGCAGCACGCCGCTGTACGACGTGCTGTCCGCGCATCCGATCATCGGCACGCGCCGCAACCAGCTTCCGCCGCGCCGCGCGCGGCTCGCGATGGCCGTGTGCGGGAAGAACCGGCACTACGTGATCGGCGAGATCCAGCCGCGCCACTGGGTCGCGCAGGGCCGGCGCGTCGGCCTGACCGAAGACGACGTGCACGCCGCGATGGCGGCCGTCGTCGCTCGCACGGAGCCTGCGATCGCGGAAGCCGCGGCGCAGATCCCGGCGGAATTTCCGGTGGACGTGGCGGATGCGATCTTCGACGGGATGCGGCGGCAGGTCCGCAAGCTCCGGGCAGGCGATCTCGCGTGACGGATCGACGGCGGGCGGTCGGGTTCGGGGCGGGCTTTGGCGTCCGTTGGCAGGCTTCGATGTACTGAACCGGGCGCCCGCCCGGAACGGGTTGTGCCGGGCTCGTCCACCCGGACGATGCGCGCCTGCGCCACCGCCGCACAATGGTCGCCGTGCCCAATCCCGCCCCCCGCCCCTCATGGAATCCGCCGACCTCACGACCGCGTTCAGCCCGCTGCAGATCGGCCCGCTGACGCTGCGCAACCGCCTGATCAAGTCAGCCACCAACGAGGGCATGACGCCGAACGGCGTGCCGTCGCGCGCGCTCGTCCGTTTTCACGAACGCATCGCCGAAGGCGGCGCCGCGCTGACGACCGTCGCGTACTGCGCGATCAGCGACGACGGACGCACGTTCGTCGACCAGGCACGGCTCGACGTGCCGACGGTCCGCCAGTTCCGCGCGCTGACCGACGCCGTCCATCGCCACGGCGCCGCCGCCTCCGCGCAGATCACGCACGGCGGCTGCTTCACGTTCCTGCCGTCGCTGTCGACCCGACGGCCGTTGAGCGCATCGGGCGGTTTCAACAAGGTCGGCGTGATGAGCGGCCGCTTTTTGAAGCAGGCGATGACGCGCGACCAGATGTCCGCGGTCGCCGACGAATTCGCGCAGGCCGCACGCCATGCGCGCGACGCCGGCTTCGATGCGGTCGAGATCCACATGGGGCATGGCTATCTGCTCAGCCAGTTCCTGTCGCCGCTGTACAACCGCCGCCGCGATGCGTACGGCGGCGACGCGGCACGGCGCGCCGCTTTCCCGGCCGAGGTGCTGCGCCGCGTGCTCGACGCGGTGGGCCGCGATCTCGCCGTCGTCTGCAAGATCGGCGTGACCGAAGGCGTGCGCGGCGGCGGAACCGCCGACGACGCATGCGAGATCGCGCGGCGGCTCGAAGCCGAAGGCGCGCACCTGCTCGTGCTCAGCGGCGGGATGAACGTCGAATCGGTGTGGCAGCTGTTCGGCAGCCCGTTGCCCGGCGACGCGCGCGCGAACGCCGACAACGCGATCGTGCGCGCGGCGATGGCGCTGCAGAAACTCACCGAGCCGAAGATGGGCGCGTTTCGCGAGATGTATTTCCTCGAGCACTCGAGGAAGGTGCGCGCGTCCGTCCGGATGCCGCTCGCTTACCTCGGCGGCGTGCGTTCGCGCGGGAACGTCGAGCTGGCGATGCGCGAAGGGTTCGATGCGGTCGCGCTCGCCCGCGCGCTCGTGTTCGAGCCGGATTTCGTCAACGGACTGCGCGACGACCGGCTCGCGCAGTCGGGCTGCACGTCGTGCAACCGTTGTGTCGTGTCGATGTACACGCCGGGCGGCACCGCGTGCGTCCTGCACGAGCCGAACGACCCCGCGCCGAACCGGGTGCCGGCCGCCGGCGCGTGAGGTGCGACGCGGGCGACGGCGTCGCTCAGCCGGCGTCGCGCGCGCGGGCGAGCGCCGCGAGATTGCCTTCGCCGAACCCGTGGTGTCCCTTGCGCTGCACGATTTCGAAGAAGATCTCGCCCGGCCGGCGCTTGACGAAAGTCTGGAAGAACAGCCTCGGCACGCCGTCGCCGCCGATCTCGCCGTCGACCAGCACCGCGCGACGGCGCAGCGCGTCGAGATCGACACCATGCCCGGGCAGCCGCGCGTCGACGTCATCGTAATAGCGGGCCGGCGGCTCGATGAATTCGACGCCGTTCGCCCGCAGCGCATCGACGCAGGACAGGATGTCGTCGGTAGCCAGCGCGACGTGCTGCACGCCCTCGCCCGGATGGTCGGGCAGATACGCGTGCATCAGCTCGGTGCGCCGCGTGCCTTCCTCGTAGACCGGAATCCGCACCGCGCCGCACGGCGACACCATCACACGCGATTCCTCCGACACGTGCCAGTGCGCGTCGATTTCGTGGATCTCGCGAAAATGCAGCAGGTCGTGGTAGAAATCCAGCCACTCCCGCATGCGCCCCGCGCCGACGGTCTGCGTGAAATGATCGACCTGCTGCAGCCCGACGCCCACGCAGTCGAGATCGGTATGCGCGGTCGCGATGTCGATCGGCCGGAAATCGATGTCGAAGATCGAGATGTCGCCGACGCCGCCCCGCTGGCCGTCGCGCCCGCGCCAGCGGTCGACGAAATAGAGGTGCGAATCGCCGATGCCCTGGATCGCGGGGATCTTCAGCTCGCCGACGCCGACCTTCTCGCCTTCGAACGCCCACGCACCGAGCTCGATCGCCCGCTCGAACGCGCGCCGGGCGCTGGCCACGCGCAGCCCGATCGCGCAGACACCCATCCCGTATTCCTCCGCGTAGCGCGCGGCGAACGAATCGGGCTCGGCGTTGATCAGGAAATGCATCTGACCTTGCCGGTAGAGCGTGACGTTCTTGCTGACATGCCGCGCGATCGCCTTGAACCCGAGCTGCTCGAAGCGCTGCGCGAGCGCCTCGGGCACCGGCGCCGCGAATTCGACGAATTCGAGGCCGGCCATCCCGAGCGGATTGGCGGCCGGATCGGCAACGGGCGGCGTATCGCTGGACAGGGGGTGGGAATTGCCGGGCATTCCAGTCTCCGGGGGCATGCGTTCGATGGGGATGGCGCCCGTCGCTGGCGGCAAACGCGGCCAGCGTGGCGACCGCATCCGCCCCGAACGGGCAAGTTCTCAATGCTGCAGATTTTAACCAGATCGTTCACGGCGGCACACCCTGGCCAAACGGGATATCGTCGCGCCGCCTAGTGCAAACCCGAAAAGCGTTCGATAATCGCACGGACTTGTACGATAATCGCGCACTCTGCCCGATTGGCCGATTGCCGCCGTACGGCGCGCGCCCTATTCTCCGTTCACTCATCGACTTCAATGCAGCATCGGACGCGGCGCCGCCACGATTCCACGATGCGCCGTGCCAGGAGACACCGCCATGACCCCAACCTTCGACACCCTCGACGCCGCCGCCAGTGCCCGCGTACGCAGCCAGGCCCGCAAGGCCGCGATCGGCAGCTTCGTCGGCGCCGTTGTCGACTGGTACGACTTCCTGCTGTACGGGATCGTCGCCGCGCTGGTATTCAACTCCGAGTTCTTCCCGAAAGTCAGCCCGACGATGGGCACGCTCGCGGCGTTCGCGACCTTCGGTGTCGGTTTCCTGTTCCGGCCGCTCGGCGGCATCGTGTTCGGCCACTACGGCGACCGGCTCGGCCGCAAGCGGATGCTGGTCCTGACGGTGATGCTGATGGGGCTGTCGACGGTCGCGATCGGCCTGCTGCCGGCATTCTCGACGATCGGCTGGTGGGCACCCGTGCTGCTGGTGCTGATGCGCGCGATCCAGGGTTTCGCGGTCGGCGGCGAATGGGGCGGCGCGGCGCTGATGGCCGTCGAAAGCGCACCGAAGCAAAAGAAGGCGTTCTACAGCAGCGGCGTGCAGGTCGGCTACGGCGTCGGCCTCGTGCTGGCCACGGGCATCGTGTCGATCCTGAGCCACACGCTCGGCGAGGCCGCGTTCAAGTCGTGGGGCTGGCGCCTGCCGTTCGTGTTCAGCATCGTGCTCGTGCTGATCGGGCTGTGGGTGCGCAAGAACATGGACGAATCGCAGGAGTTCGTCGAGAAGGTCGAACACGGCAACCGCAAGCTGCGCCTGCCGGTGCTGGAGGCACTGACGCGCCATCCGAAGGCGTTCCTGCTGATCATTGCGCTGCGGCTCGCCGAGCTGTTCACGATGTACATCGTCACCGCGTTCGCGCTCAGCTATTCGACGACGAACCTCGGCATGTCGCGCGACCTGTTCCTGAACATCGGCCTGCTGGTGGGGGCGGTGAGCTGCGTGACGATCCCGTGTTTCGCGTGGCTGGCCGACCGCTACGGCCTGCGCCGCATCTACCTGATCGGCGCGCTGATCGGCGTCGCGTCCGCGGTGCCGTTCTTCCTCGCGCTGGAGGCACGGTCGATCGCGTGGATCGTGATCTTCTCGATCCTGCTCGCGAACGCCGCGCACGACATGGTCGTGAGCGTCCAGCAGCCGTTGTTCACCGAGCTGTTCGGCGCCGAATACCGCTATAGCGGCGCAGGCGTCGGCTACCAGTTCGCGAGCGTGGTCGGCGGCGGGTTCACGCCGTTCATCGCGGTCGGCCTCGTCAGCGTGGCAGGCGGCTCGTGGCACCTCGTCGCCGGTTATCTCGCGGTGGGCTGCCTGATCTCGCTGATCGTCGCCGCGCGGATGCGGGCGGCGCAGTAACGACCCGATGGCCGGCCCCAACCGTGGCCGGCCATCACGCATCGCTCGACGGCGACTGCCAACGGCCTCGGTGCGTCGCGCGCGACGTCAAACACTGTCAGTTATACGCGCCGATTCCCCCTTTTCCCCTCTGAACATTCCACGCCGCCCGCCGACCAATGGCATCATATGGGCCTACGTCAGTCACCGATACGCCCCCATATCATGTCGAATCTCATCGTCCACGGCGGCACTCCGCTGCGCGGGGACATCAAGCCGTCCGCGAACAAGAACGCCGTCCTGCCGATCCTGTGCGCCACCCTGTTGACCGACCAGCCGTTGCGCCTCATCGGCGTGCCGGACATCACCGACGTGCGCAAGATCCTCGACATCTTCCGCACGCTCGGCAGCGACGTGTCGGTCGACTTCACGACGGGCCTGCTCGAACTCCACCATCGCGACACGAAATTCGATCCGGCCGTCCATCGGCTGCCGGAAGCGATGCGCTCGTCGATCATGCTGATCCCGCCGCTGCTCGCGCGCTTCGGCGTCGCGCGCCTCGAGAACGACGTGAAGGGCTGCACGCTCGGCGTGCGCGAGATCGATCCGCACGTCGAGGTGTTCGAGCGCTTCGGCGCGCACATCGAGCGCACGCCCGATTCGCTGATCGTCCGCACCGACGGCCCGCTGACGGCCAACGATCACTGGCTCGACTACGCGTCGGTGACGACCACCGAAAACTTCGCGCTGTGCGCGACGACCGCGAACGGCACGTCGACGCTGATGAATGCCGCGTCCGAGCCGCACGTGCAGGAGTTCTGCCAGTTCCTCGCGATGATCGGCGTCGCGATCGAGGGGATCGGCACGTCGCGGCTCTGCGTGACGGGCGGCCGCAAGCTCGGCGGCGGCGAGTTCCGCTTCGCCGAGGATTTCCACGAAATCGCGACGTTCCTCGCGCTCGGCGCGATCACGGGCGGCGACATCACGGTACGCAACTCGTCGCCCGAACACTTCCCGCTGATCGACCGCACGTTCGCGAAGTTCGGCGTCAACGTCACGCACCGCGACGGCTGGTCGCGCGCGGAACGCGACGGCCCGCTGCGCGTGCGCAGGCCGTTCACGCAGAACATCCTCACCAAGGTCGAAGCCGCGCCGTGGCCGTACCTGCCGGTCGACCTGCTGCCGATCTTCATCGCGCTCGGCGTGCGCGCGGAAGGCAGCGCGATGTTCTGGAACAAGGTCTACGACGGTGCGCTCGGCTGGTCCGGCGAACTGTCGAAGTTCGGCGCGCACGTGCTGCTGTCCGATCCGCACCGGCTGATCACGTTCGGCGGGCTGCAACTGACGCCGGCCCGCGTCGAGAGCCCGTACATCATCCGCGTCGCGATCGCGCTGCTGATGGTGGCCGCGAGCATCGAAGGCCGCTCGGAAATCATGAACGCGCTGCCGATCCGCCGCGCGCATCCGCATTTCGTCGAGAACCTGCGCTCGGTCGGCGCGAACGTCGAATGGACGAGCAGCGAGTAAGACCCTGAAGGTACGGCGCACGGCACACGAGCGCCGTACCGCCACCCGCACCCGGTCGGCGGCTGTGTCAGCCGCCCCCTCCCGTCCCTCCCCCCGTTACTCGCCGCCCCCGCAATCGGCATCGCCGGCGCCCATGTGGTCGAACCCGTAGAGCATCACGGCGGTCGTCCCGCGCGCCGGGTTGCTCGGGCGTTTCGCCAGGCTTTCGTCGAGCGGGGACGACGGATACTGGACACTCGTGTCCATCAGGTTGCCCGGCGCCGAGCGCAACTCCGCGTCGGTCAGCTTGCGCGCTTCCGCGCGCGGCAGCCCGAACGCCTTGCGCACGTCCGCTTCGTTCCAGGTTCCCTTGAGCGTGACGGTGACCATCTGCAGGTCGCCGTGCTCCCAGTCCAGTTCGACCTTCGTCGCGAGCGGATGCACGCTGGCCGCGAGCCGGTCGGGGAACACCGGGCCTTCGTAGTAGGCCTTCGTGTTCCCGCACGCATCGCCGGTATTCCGGTACTTCTTCAATGCGCAATTGAAGCGCTTGTCACGGTAGCCGAAGGTCGATTCGACGTAGCAGCCGAACTTCGGCGACGTCATGCGCGGCCAGGCACGCACGTCGACGGCCGGCTTCGGGAGCGACGTACCGGACGAAGGATTCGCCGCGGCAAGCAGCGGCACGGCCGCGACGAGCACAGCCAACACGGATTCGCGAATTTTCATTGTTGTGGTCCAGTTGAGGCGCCGATTCTAAACGACGGACATGTTCCGGGCTCGGGGCACGCACCCAGCGCCGGCGCATGCAAGCCCGGCGATACATCGCGGCAGATCCGATTTGCGCGATAATCGCCCACTCATGCGCGATTGCCGCGCACCGGGACGCCACCTTCCGACGATGAAAAAGCCCGAACTCGACCGACGCGACTGGATTGCCGGCCTCGAAAAAGGCCTGGCGATCCTTGAGGCATTCGACAGCCAGCACGCGCGCATGACGCCCACCCAGGCCGCCGCGCGCACCGGCCTCACGCGCACGGCCGCGCGGCGCTACCTGCTGACGCTCGAATCGCTCGGCTACGTGTACACCGACGGCAAGCTGTACGGCCTCACGCCGCGCGTGCTGCGGGTCGGCTGGTCGTACTTCGATTCGGCACGCCTGCCGCGCACGGTCCAGCCCTATCTGCAGCAACTGAGCGCGTCGCTGAACGAATCGGCGTACGTGAGCGTGCTCGACGGCTGGGAGCTCGTGTTCATCGCGCGCAACGGCGTGTCGCGCGTGATGACGACCGGCTTCGTGCTCGGCGCGCGCGTGCCGGCGCCGCTCACGTCGCCGGGCGTCGTGCTGCTCGCCCATCATCCCGATCGCGAAGCCGTGCGCGCGTGGCTCGACGACACCGAACTGCCGCCGTTCACGCCGCACACGGTCACCAACAAGGCGCGCCTGCTCGAACAGGTCGACCAGGCACGCGACGCCGGTTTCGCGGCGATCGAACAGCAACTGCAGGTCGGCGTGCGCGGCATCGCGGTGCCGCTGAAGAACCGTCACGGCGAAGTGGTCGCCGCGCTGAGCACGAACATGCCGATCGGTGCGGAGACGACCGACGCGGCCGTGCGGCGCGTGCTGCCGCATCTGCAGGAAGCCGCGCTCGCGATGCTCAACGTGCTGTAGCGACGTGCCGGAGCGCGCAACGTCGCGCCTCGTCACTTGATTCGCCACCACCGCGGCAGCAGATCGCGCACTTCACGCCGCCGGTAGCGGTCGTCGATCAGATGCACGACGCCTTCGTCGTGCTCGGTGCGGATCACGCGCCCGGCCGCCTGCACGACCTTCTGCAAGCCCGGATACAGGTACATGTAGTCGTAGCCGTTGCCGAAGCGTGCGTCCATCGCACGCCGCATCTGCTCGTTGACGTCGTTGACCTGCGGCAGCCCGAGCGTCGCGATGAACGCGCCGATCAGCCGCTCGCCGACCAGGTCCACGCCTTCCGAGAACGCTCCGCCCAGCACCGCGAAGCCGACGCCGCGCCCGCCCGCGTCGAAGCGCGCGAGAAACGCGTCGCGCTCGCCTTCGGTCATGCCGGGCGCCTGCGCCCAGACGGGCACGTCCGGGTGCCGTGCCTGCAACAGCGCGACCACGCGCCCCAGATAGTCGAAGCTGCTCAGGAACCCGAGGTAGTTGCCGGGCCGCGTCGCGTATTGCGCGGCGATCAGGTCCACGATCGGTTCGAGCGACCGGTCGCGGTCGCGCCAGCGGGTCGACACGTGGCTCGCGACGCGCACCGTCAGCTGCTCGGCGCGGAACGGCCCGTCGACGTCGAGCCAGCCCGTGTCGCCGGGCAACCCGAGCGTGTCGCGGTAGAAATGAAACGGACTCAGCGTGCCCGAGAAGAGCACGGTCGCGCACGCGGCTTCGTAGCGCGGCGCGAGAAAGCCGGCCGGAATCACGTTGCGCACGCAGAGCGTCGACTGGACGCGGCGCCGGCGGCCGGCCGACGCAACGCCGTCGAGCGCCGGCTGGCGCGGCATCGGTTCGCCGTGCAGCGTCGCGTCGAAGATCGACGCACTGTCGAACGCTTCGGCGAGCACGCCGAACTGGATCGCCTCGAAATGAAACCGCAGCAGCGCATCGCCGTTCGCGCGCGGCGCGTCGGCCAGGTGCTCGCCGACCGCCGCGACGAGGTTCTGCAACGCCGACACGATCGGGCCCGGTATCTCCGGATACGCGGCATAACGCTCGGCCTGCGCGCGGTTGACCGTGCCCCACGCGCGGGCGAGCCGGTCGAAGGCCTTGCGCAGCGCGGCGGGTGCGGCCTCGCGCGCGGCCGCGAATGCGAACGGATCGAGCGATGCGCTGTACATCTTGCGCGCACGATCGAGCAGGTTGTGCGCTTCGTCGACGAGCACGCCGACGCGCCACTGGTTCTGCTGCGCGAGCGTGTGCAGCATCGCGCTGCCGTCGTAGTAGTAGTTGTAGTCGCCGATCACCATGTCGGACCAGCGTGCGAGCTCCTGCGACAGGTAATACGGGCAGACGTCGTGCGCGAGCGCGGCCGCGCGCACGGTGTCGCGGTCGAGCAGCCCGGCCTCGATCGCCGCGTCGCGCGCGGCCGGCAGCCGGTCGTAGAAACCCTTCGCGAGCGGGCACGACTCGCCGTGGCACGCACTGTCGGGATGCTCGCACGCCTTGTCGCGCGCAACGAGTTCCAGCACGCGCAGCGGCAGCGCGGGCGTGCCGGCGCCGAGCGTCGCCGCCGCTTCGAGCGCGAGCGCGCGGCCGGGCGTTTTCGCGGTCAGGAAGTACACGTGGTCGAGCTCGCCCTCGCCGCAGGCCTTCAGCAGCGGAAACACGGTGCCGAGTGTCTTGCCGATGCCGGTCGGCGCCTGCGCCATCAGGCAACGATCGTCGCGGGCCGCGCGATAGACGGCCACTGCCAGCTCGCGCTGGCCGCTGCGGAACTGCCCGTGCGGAAACGCGAGCGCGCGCAGCGCCGCGTCACGCGCCGCGCGGTGCGCCGTCTCGCGTTCGGCCCAGCCGACGAAGCACGCGCACTGCTCGGCGAAGAACGCCGCGAGCTCTGCCGCCCCCAGCGTTTGCGTCAGCACCGTCTCGCGCTCGGACACGATGTCGAAATAGACGAGCGCGACGTCGATTTCCGGGAGGCCGCGCGCGTCGCACATCAGGTGCGCGTAGACCTTCGCCTGCGCCCAGTGCAGTGCGCGGTGGTTGGCCGGCATCGCGTCGAGGCTGCCGCGGAAGGTCTTGATTTCCTCGAGGCGGTTCGCCACCGGATCGTAGCCGTCCGCGCGGCCGCGCACGGTGAGCGTGTCCCACGTTCCCGTCAGCGCGATCTCGGTTTCGTAGCGAGCACCGCGGTTCGACGTGACCGCGCCGTGGCCGGCGATGCCTTCGAGCGCGGTGGGCGCGGGCGTGAAGCGCAGGTCGAGATCGCCGCGCCGCGCGGTGAACTCGCACATCGCCCGCACCGCGACGACGTAGCTCATGCGGACAGGCCCGCCGCTTCGACGGGCATGACGTCCGCGCCGGCCCATTCGACATCGATCACGCGCACCGGAATGCCGTGCGCGACGCAGTATGCGAGCCAGCGCGTCTGGTTGTCCTGCAGGCGGTCGCCGGGGCCTTTCACCTCGACGAGTTCGTAGCGGCGCTCGCCGGGCCAGAAGCGGACGAGATCGGGCAGCCCCGAACGGTTGCTGCGGATATCCGCGAGCAGGCGCGTGAACCACAGCCGCAGATGCTCCGGCGGCAGGCACGCAAGCGCCTCGTCGAGCAGTGCGTCACTCAGCACGCCCCAGAACACGAACGGGGATTGCAGCCCCGCCTTCGTCGCGAAATGCCGGCGAATCGTCTCGCGATAAGCGCCCGAATCGAGTTGCGCAAAGCACGCGGCGAATGCGTCCGCACGGCGCTCGGCGAAATCGGGCGCGTGCAGGTCGGCCGGGCCGCGCTGGAACGGATGGAAGAACGCGCCGGGTACCGCGGCGAACACGGGTTCCCAGCACAGCAGCCCGAACAGCGAATTGATCAGCGTGTTTTCGACGTAATGGACCGGCGCAGCCGGTTGCGCGAGATGGTCGCGCACCGCGAATTCGACACTGACGAACGCATCGGGGCGCGCGAGCACGAGCGTTTCGCGCGGCACGTCCGCCGCCGGGGCCGCGCGTTCGACGCGCCGGCCGAGCCGGCGCTGCAGGCGCGGCAGCATGCGCTCGACACGCTGGCGCTCCTCGTCGCTCTCGAAACCGCCGCGCGCCTCGAGCGCCAGCGCGAGCGCATCGTCGTCACGCCCGCAGCGTTCGAGCACGCGGATGCGCCGATGGCGGCTGCCGGGCCAGGCGCTGCGCACATACGCGTCGAGCGCGCCGGCCCAGTCGGCCCGGCGCTCGCACGTCTGCCCGAGTGCGAACAGCAGCTTCGCGCGACGCGTCGCGAGCCAGGGCTGCGCGCAGCCGACCGCGTCGATCGCGCGCACCAGGTCGTCGAACGGCAGATCGTCGGGCCATGCGTCGAGCGCATCGCGGCACGTCTGCAGCGCGAGATACGCGTCGACGTCGCCGCGCTGCTGGAACGCGCGCGACGACGGCGCGATCGGCACGCTTTCGTACTGGAACACGCCGAGATCGGCGAGCACGAATTCGCTCCAGTCCTGGTGGAGATTGCCGAAGAACATCAGGCGCAGCCGGTCGCACAGCGCGCCGACCGTCACACGCAGCACGCGGTCGCCGGCCTGCGCGCACCACGCGTCGAGCGGTTGCGCGATGTCGTGCGCGGGCCGCAGCCGTTCGAGCCACTCGGGCTTGCGCTCGCCCGCATGCGCGGCGAGTGCCGGGAAGATACGCAGCAGATCGGCCTTGGTCGACAGCGCGAACAGTTCGTCGAGCGTCAGCGCGGGGGCCGGATCGACCCAGCCGAGTTCGACGAGCGGCGCGGCCGCGTCGAGCGCGCAGCCGATTTCGTCGTACACGAGCTTGCTCGCGCGGAAATCGGACCCGTTGCGCATCAGCATCCGGACGAGCAGCGCGCGCGACGCCTGCGGCAGCGCGGCGAACTGCCGGACGAACGCGTGCTCGTGCGCATCGAACAGGTCGTCGTAACGCGCGCCGAGCCAGGCCAGCGCGCGTTCGAAATTGGTCAGGTAGTAAAACGCCGGGGGCGTCGGCGAAGCAGGCGTCACGGGGATTGATCACTGTACATTTGTACAGGTCGGAATCATATCAAATGTGACGGGAAATGCCGCTGCCCCGATCGCCTCCCTGCTGCCCGGCCTTGCTCAGAACTGGTAATTCACCGACATGTCGAACACGCCGTTGGTCGACTGCTGCGTGATCGGGCTGCGCGCGGCGCGGCCGACGAGCTGTTCGATCGCGCCGTCGATCGTGATGAACCAGTGCTTGTTCACGAACCAGGCCATGGTCACGCCCGCACCGTACGACTTGATCCCGCCCCCCGACGAATACGCCGGCAGCCCCGAACGCGCGGCGGCCCCCTGGTTCACGCCGAACCAGCTGTTCATGTAGCGCGAATCGGCGAACGACACGGTCGGCCCCGCGAACCAGAAGAAATGCTCGTTGCTGCCCGGCAGCGGCATGTACGCGGAGAAATCGCCGACCCAGCCGTTCGAGCCGCCGATGCTGCGCCGGATATCCGCGCGCAGCACGAGCGGAAACTCCTTCGAGATCACGTAATCGGCCGCCAGTTTCATCACCGGCGCCGCGTTGATGTTGTCGAGGCCGTTCAGGTGCTGGATATCGTCGGCCGAACGGCGCCCGAGGTCGTAACCGACGGACAGGCTCACGCGCCAGTTCGGCCCGCGCAGCACGTTCGCGCCGAGCCCCTCGCCCGTCGACAGGAAGAACAGGTCGCGATAGCGGATGTCGAGGTTCGGGCCGCCCATCACGCGATAGCGGTCGGAGCCCGCATAGCGCGGCTGCAGCGTCATCGCGGCGCCCACGCTGATATTCCACGTGGAAATGTTCGGGTCGAACAGTTTTTCGAGCGGCACCCCCGCCGAGTATTGCCACTCGCCGAGCGGCGAAGGCGTCTGGGCCGACGCATCGCGGGCGCCGGCCGCGGCAAGCGCCGCGCACGCCGACAGGCCGGAAACGAACCGGCGTGCGCCGGGTGACAGCAACAGGCGAGCAACTGTGGCCAAGGTGGTCTCCGTCGGTTGCGCGAAACGAACCTGAGGGAAAGCGCATCGCGCCTCTTCGGCCGCAGCGGCCAGGCTGCGGCACGAACGTAGCGTGTGCTGAATTAACGGACATCCTACGCGACGCGCACGCAGACGCAAAGCGCCCGCTGCGCGCGGGCACTTTGCCCTGCGTGGGGATCGAGCGGCGTAGCAGGGACGAATCAGAATCGTTCGACGTGATAGTCGCCGGCCAGCGCGGCCGGGCTGCGTGACGACATCATCCGCGAGAAGCCGTCGGCGAGCCGACCGAGCGCCAGCTGCTTCTGGCTCGCATCCCAGTGCGTATAGGTGTCGTACGCGGCATCGTCGAACGACACGGTGACGGCAGCCGGGCGGCCGCTGGCGCGATAGCCGATCTGCAGCACGCCGCCCGGCAGTTCCTCGATGTGATAGCGCAGCGAACGCGATTCGAAATAGCGGCCCAGCACCTGAGCGATCGCGCGCTTGTCTGGCGATTGCACGTGAATGTCCATGACGGTCCTCCTTTTCAAGGTTCGCGCGGCCGGTCGCGGCGCACCGCTTCCGCCCGGCATCCGCATCGGCGGCGGGTTCGACGGCGGGTCGCCCTGCGGCAGCCCGTCAGGCACCGGCGGGTCGACCGGATCGTCGTGTCCGGGCGGCGGCGGGTCCGGGTCGACGTCGGGAGTCGTCGGCTCGGGGCGGTGCAGCATGGATGGCATATTCATGTCGCTCCTGCGCGGCGGCGTGCGCATTTCGATGGCGCGGCGAGCGCGCAAGCAGCATGCCTGCTGTCGCGCCGTGAACGTCGGCGGCTTCGCTCAGTCGGCGTAGGCCGCCATCACCAGCCACATCGTGCGTCCTTCCGCGGTCAGCTGCACCGCGAGCGCGTACGGGTCGGACGGCGCGCATTGTTCGACGAGCGCCCGCTGCGCGCGCTCCGGGCCGTCGTAGACGGTGCGGTTCAGTTCGCGTACCTCGTCCTTGCCGTCGAACATGCGCCGCTCGGGCCGGTAGACCAGCGATTCGCGTTTCCACGTGTCGAAGCGCTCGCGCACGTGACCGAAATCGCCGCCGCACACGTTCGCGTCGTAACGTATCCTTTCCCTGGATGCATCCATCACGTTGTCCTCTCGTTCCCGCCGACGGCGCGTGCCTCGTGGCCGTACCCCGTCCGCCGCCCCCGGCGCGCAAGCGCCGTGCCGCCGAAGCATGACGGGCACGGCGCTTGCGCCTTCAATCGCCATCAAGGAGGTTCGACCATGACCGTTCACGCCCCCGGCCGCCACCACGCCGTGCCACCGGCTGCCGGACTGCTCTGGCTCGCCACGTCGCGCCCGCCGTCGAAAGACAAGACGGAGGAGCGCATCGACGAGGGACTCGAGGAGACGTTTCCGGCCAGCGACCCGCCCGCCGTTGGCGGCGCGACCCGTATCGACCCTGCCAGGCCGTCCGGCGAGCACGAACGCCGCGCGCCGCACGTTCCTTCCCCGCCCCGCGATCACGGCTGACGGCGGCACCCGGCTCGCGCTGCGCGGCGGTGCAGCGGTGCGCCGGGGCAATCCGGAGTTGATCTGATGAAACGCCTTGAACGCAGATGGCATGAAATCAGCGGCGCCGCCGGCGTCGCCGCGCTGGCGGCAATCGAAAGCGCAGTGGTGCTCGCGATCGTCGCGATGACGGGCATCGGCCACTGACACCCTGTCCGGCCCGTTCGCGGCTTGCGCCGTGGAAGATGTACAAGCGGGCTGGCAAATTTCTCCGTCGCATGGCCGTCGAGGCCCGGCGTGTGCCCCGGCGTGTGTGTCACGCGCGCGGCACGCCGTCTGCTTGCACATCGTCCCGCTCACGAAGGAGGCTTCATGTATCGCGTCACCGAGATCATGTCGCGCGACGTGGTGTGCGTCGCGCCGACCGACACGATTCGCCACGCGGCCGAGCTGATGCGGCGCTTCGATATCGGCGTACTGCCCGTTTGCGACGGCGACGAACTCGTCGCGATCGTGACCGACCGCGACCTTGCAGTGCGCGGGCTGTCGCACGGCCATTCGTTCGATACGCCGGTGCAGGCGGTTGCGTCGAGGCCCGTGCAACGGTGCGTCGAGGACGACGGTGTCGGCGACGTCCAGCAGCGGATGGCCGACGTGCAACTGCATCGATTGCCGGTACTCGACCGTCACCGGCGGCTGGTCGGCATGGTATCGCTCGGCGACATCGCGACGCGCGCGGGCGGCCCCGAGCGCGACGAACTGGCCAATACGCTCGAGGACGTGTCGCTGCCGCGCCGGCGCTGACCGGCGCCGTTCATATCGGCGACCCGCCCGGGTGCCGCTTCGACCAGGAGGTGTTCGATGACAACCGACAGACCGTCGCGCGACGCCACGCGCATCGTCGGCGACGACCGCCGCACGGCCGGCGGCGGGCCGGGGCCCGACGTGATGGCCGCCCGCACGCTCGAAGGCGATCGCGTGCTGACGATGGACGGCGACGACATCGGCCAGGTCGACGACATCATGCTCGACGTGCGTTCCGGCCGCATCGCGTATGCGGTCGTTTCGTCACGCGGCCGGCCGGGGATCGGCGACAAGCTGCTCGCGGTGCCGTGGAACGTACTCGTGCTCGACGTCGAGCGCCAATGCTTCGTGCTGCCCGTGGCCACCGAACGGGTGCGCGAAGCCCCCGGCTTCGACAGGAATCGCTGGCCGGCAATGGCCGATCCGGACTGGGCCGAGGCGCTGCATGCGTACTACGGCAGTTCGCCGTACTGGCTCATCGAGGAAGGCGAAACGGCGCTCGACTCGCCGCCGTACGAGGCGTCGCCGGAAGGTCCGGAAGGCGGCAAGCGGTAACGCGATCGTCGGTCACGCCGGTCAGTGCGCGGCCGCCACCGTCCGTTCGAGTTGCCGGGCGGCTGCCAGATGCGCGTTGAGCATCGGCAGCGTGTTGGCCGCGAACGCGCGAAGCTGCGGATCGCGGCCGTTCCGTGCCTCTGCTTCGTAGAGCCGGATCGCCGCTTCATGCGCGCGCGGGCCCGCCAGCGCGACATAGGCCGTGTCGAACGCGCGCCCTTCCCTGGTTCTCAATGCCGTGACGGCCGGATCGACGAGCATCCGCGACTGCACCGGCAGGCCCTTGGCCGCCCCGAGTTGCTGCAATTCGCCGGCGATCCGTCGGTGATCGTCGACCATCCGGCGCGCGAACGCCTTCACGTCCGGGTTCGACGAGCGGTCGAGCGCGAGCTGGCTGGCCTGCCGCTCCACCTTGCCGATCATGCCGGCCTTGTCGACGAACTCGGCATCGATACCGGTCGGCCGCTGCGTCATGCCGGCCTCGTCGGCCGTCGTGCCGGGGCGGATCACACCGGGCCCGACCCGCGTCGACGAAGCGGGCGACGCCTGGGCCGGCGGGAACGCGGCGGCCAGCAGGCCGACGGTCGCGACCAGCACGGTCGCCGCCGGCCGGCGGGTTCGGTTCGCTTTCATTCCGACCTCCGTGTGTCGCGACGGCACGCGCCGGTCCGCGCGGGCTCCCGTCACGCCGGGCGCCGGGACGACGTGAAGAAATCGGTCCACGCGCCGTGCCGCCACGCCCCCTCGGTTCGCTCCACCGACAGCGCGCCGGCGGCGAGCATCGTCCGCTCGGCTAACACCCTCGTGCGTCGCGTCACATGCGCGGCGAGCACAACACCGTTCTCGCACTGCTGCAGCGCGCCGCGACCCTCCGGCGCATCGCCGCGCATCTTGCCGAGCGCGCCGCACAACGCGCCGACGTAACCGCCGACCAGCGGCACGCCGACCCATGCATGCGGCGAATGGAATCCACCCACGTGGAGCAGCGCGGCTCCGGCCAGCCCGGCAATCGCCCCGATCGCCACACCCGCCAGCGCGCCCTTCCCGCCCGGCCGCGCGGCGGAATCCGCATACGCGTCGCCGCCGAGCCAGAACAGCGCGTGCTGCCCGGGCGGATTGAGAAAGAAGACTTTCACGTCGTCCCGATGCACGAGGTGGCCGCGCAGTTGCTCCGCGCAGTGTTGCGCCTGCTCGAGCGTCGAAAAACGGCCGGCAATGATGGTGTCCATGTCGGTCCCTCCTGCCCGGTAAAGTACCGGACCGGGCCGCGCGCACGCGGCGCTCGACCGGCCCGGTGCTTGCCGGTGCCTCACGTTGCTTCCGGCGGATCTGCCGCCTGTCTAGCACGCCGCTCACGCCGTCGACGTCGTGCGCTGCCGCTCGTCGGGTACGCTGCCCGACAGTTCGGCCACGCGATGGCGAACCTGCACGTCGATATCGCTGGATGCCCCGGCTACCCGCCGCTACCGGTCATGCGGGTTCCGATCGTGCCCGGCATCCGGCGCGACATCGGCGATCACGCTCGCCAGCGTCGGCATGTCCACCGGCTTGCACAGATACGCGTCGAAGCCGGCGGCCATCACGCGGTGCCGGTCGGCGTTGCCGGCGTGCGCCGTGACCGCGACGACGGGCAGATGTCCGCTGCCGCCCGGTAAATGACGAATGCGGTCGAGCAGCCAGAAACCGTCGCCGTCGGCCATCGCGAGATCCGACAGCACGACGTTCGGCGCATCCTGTTCCACCACTTCGAGTGCGTCGTGCCCCGATTGCGCGGTCGACACCTGCGCGCCCATCGTTTCGAGTGCCGCGGCGAGGCTCGCGCGCGAGGTCGCGTCGTCGTCGACGACGAGCACGCGCCGGCCGTCGAGCGCCACCGTATCCGGCGTGCCCGCCGCGTGCAGCAGGTCCTCGGCAGGATCGTCGACATCCCACCGGGTCGGCAGCGTGACCGTGACGGTCGTCCCGCGCCCGGTGCCCGCACTCGTCGCGACGACCTCGCCGCCGTGCAGTTGCGCGATGTTGCGCACGATCGACAGGCCGAGCCCGAGGCCTCGCCTCGGCGATGCGAACGCGCGTTCGGGCCGGCTGAATGTCTCGAACAGGTGCGGCAGGTATTCCGGCGCAATACCCTGCCCCGTGTCGGCGACCGACAGCCGCACACGCTCGCCCGCCCGGGTCAGCGACACGACGACGCGGCCGCCGGACGGCGTGAACTTGATCGCGTTCGACAGCAGGTTCGACAGGATCTGGCGCACGCGCTCGCGATCCGCCGGAATCACGCAGGTCGCCATTTCGTATTTCGTCGAGAGATCGAGCCCGTTCGCCTGCGCCGTCGCGTCGAGTTCCCGCATGGCATCGCGCACGATCCGCACGAGATCGACCGGCACGCGCTCGAGGCGCAATCGGCCCGTCGCGAGCGACGACGCGTCGAGCAGGTCGGCCACCATGTGCGACAGCGACCGCGCGCTGCGGTCGATCGCGTCGACCGCCTGTTGCGCGAGCCCGTCGCCGTCGACGTTGCGCAGTACCTCGACCCAGCCGTAGATCACGTTGAGCGGCGTGCGCAGTTCGTGCGACACCGTGGCCAGCAGTTCGTCCTTCAGCCGGTTCGACGCGTCCGCCTGTGCGCGTGCGTCGCGCGCGCCGCGCAGCGAGCGCATGTTGCGCCGTTCGCCGTGGCGCCGTTCGTGCGCGTCGCGCAGCGTCATCGACAGCCCCGTGCAGTCGCCCCGCGCATCGACGATCGGCGACGCGGCGAAAGTCGCACGAAAGCGGCCGCCGTCGCGTCGCACGCAGAGCACGTCGAACGGACCGACCGGCGCACGTAGCGTCGCGAACGACCCGGACAACGGATGCCGCCGCAACCAGCGCGGCGCGATCAGCTCGGCGACGTCGAGCCCGGCGGCCTGCGCCGCATCGATGCCGAAGATCCGTCGCGCGGCCGGGTTCCAGCTCGTGATCCGGTGTGCGGTATCGACGCCGACGATCGCGTCGGGCGACGCATCGACCACCCGACGCAGCAGGCCGTCGTCGGGTACGGGCACGCGCGCGGCCGGCGAAGGCTCGCCATGCGGCTCGCGGGCACCGGCGTCGCCATCGTCATGGAATTCGCGGAGACGATCGCTCGCGAGCAGCGGCTTCACGGCCATCACGAGCACACACTCGACGAAGCTGATCGCGACGAACGCGCCGGCCTGCTCGAGCAGCGTGGCGAGCGGCGCATTGCGCCACCAGAGCGCGCAGATCACGGCCACACTCGCGGCGGCCGCGACCAGGCCGCCGCCGAACGACGCCAGCCATGCGACGGCCGCAACGCCTGCATAGAAAGGCAGCGGCGCAAATGGCGCGTGCCCGCCGACGACGCGAACCGTCCACGCCTGCAGCGCGGACGCCAGCCCGACGGCCAGCACGACCCATGCACCCTGCCGTAACAGCTCACGGGTCAGGGTCCTCATTGCATCCTTGCCTCGCGCCGGCTCCCGTCGCACGGCGTCATGCCGCTTGTCGACCAGCCTGCCGTCGAGCGTGTCGGGCGAGCCTGATGGCACCCGCAAGCGACATGCCCGCTGCGTGCTTCAGGCGGCAGGCCGGTGCCAGCCTGCCGGGCTGCTCCGAAGGCCGCGGCCGGCTGGGCGCCGGCCGGTATCGGGGTACGCATCGACGCAAGGCGTCGCGACCGTCTTTTTCATCGGCGCGCTGTAAAAAAGCACCGATGTGCGCCTGGACCTCGGAAGTGCCGCGATTCGTGCCGTGAATCGATGGCCTGTTTCTTCCGTCCCCGCCACGCACATTGGAAATTTCTATTCCGCGGCACCTTCGTGGCCGTTTCGCTGTCGATGATAAATATTGCAATCAACGGAACGGGTGATGCCGATTTTCAAAACGACCCGCTAATGCCGATGGGAGATACCGCAAACCGTTCGAAGCAGCGTGCAGACGCCCGCCGTTTGTCGGGCCGCTCGTCCGCGATGCGCACGCTGCTCGGCCGCATCGAAAAAATTGCACCGACCCGCGCCAGCGTGATGATTGCCGGCGAAAGCGGGGTCGGCAAGGATATCGTCGCGCGCCGGCTGCACGATCTCAGTGCCCGGCGGGACGGCCCGTTCGTGCCCGTGAACTGCGGCGCGATTCCGCCCGATATCGCGGAATCGCAATTGTTCGGGCACGAGAAGGGCAGCTTTACCGGCGCGATCGCGCAGCGGGAAGGTTTCTTCGAAGCCGCGCGCGGCGGCACGCTGCTGCTCGACGAGATCGCGGAAATGCCCGCGTCGCTGCAGGTGAAGCTGCTGCGGGCGCTCGAATCGAATGCGATCGTCCGGGTGGGTGGCACCGAGCCGATTCCGCTCGACGTGCGCATCGTGTCGGCCACGCGCCACAACCCGGCCGAAGCCGTGCGCGACGGCCGGCTGCGCGAGGACCTGTTCTATCGCCTCGCCGCGTTCGCGCTGTACGTGCCGCCGCTGCGCCAGCGCGACAGCGACATCGAGACGATCGCGCTGGAGTTCGTCGACGCGCTCAACGCGCGGCACCGCGCGCACAAGCGGCTGACCGACGCGGCGATCGCGGCACTGCGCGCGTATTCGTGGCCCGGCAACGTCCGCGAGCTGCACAACACGATCGAGCGCGCGTACATCCTGTCGGACGAAGGCATCGACGTCACGCTGCCGAAGCCCGCGGTGCCGCCCGAGCGTCTGTCGGAGGACACGATGGCGCTGCCGCTCGGCGCGACGTTGCACCATGCGCAGCAGCGCTTCATCGCGGCGACGCTGCGCCACTTCGACGGCAACAAGCCGCGCGCCGCGAAAGCGCTCGGCATCAGCCTGAAAACGCTCTACAACCGGCTCGCGCTGATGCGCGACAACGGCCGCTCCTGAGCGGCGCGGCCGTGTCGCCCGCGCACCGCATGCCGCGGTTGCGCGGTGCGCAACATGAATTACGCGACCTTGAACCGCCCGACCGTGGTCGCGAGCGCGTTCGCCTGCGACTGCAGTGCGGTCGCGGCGGCGGTCGACTGTTCGACGAGCGCCGCGTTCTGCTGCACCATTTCGTCGAGCTGCGTCACGGCGCGATTCACTTCCTGGATGCCGCGCGTCTGCTCGTTCGCCGCGTGCGTGATCTCGGAGATGATCGTCGTCACGTTCGACACGTTGGAGACGATCTCGCGCATCGTATCGCCGGCCTGACGCACCTGCCCGGACCCGGCCGACACGCTCGCGACCGTCGATTCGACCAGTACCTTCACTTCGCGCGCGGCCTGCGCGCTGCGCTGCGCGAGGCTGCGCACTTCCTGGGCGACCACCGCGAAGCCGCGGCCCTGCTCGCCCGCGCGCGCCGCTTCGACGGCCGCGTTCAGCGCGAGGATGTTGGTCTGGAACGCGATCCCGTCGATCACGCCGATGATGTCGCCGATCCGGCCCGACGCTTCCTCGATCTTCTCCATCGTCGCGACGACGTCCGACACGACCACGCCGCCGTGTGACGCGATCCGCGACGCGGCTGCCGCGCGTTCGTCGGCCTGGCCGGCGGCCGCCGCCGACTGGCCGACGGTCGCGGTGATCTCTTCCATCGATGCGGCCGTTTCCTCGAGGCTCGCCGCCGCCGATTCCGTGCGCGACGACAGGTCCTGGTTGCCCGCCGCGATCTCGTTCGCGGCCGTGCGCACCGATTCGCTCGCATCGCGGATCTCGCGCATCACGTCGTTCAGCTTGTCGACAAAGCTGTTGAACGAGCGTGCGATGTCGGCCACTTCGTCACGGCCGTCGGCCGGCAGGCGCTGCGTCAGGTCGCCGGCGCCCGAGCCGATCGCGGCCATGGCCTGGCGCACTTGCGACAGGCGGCGGAACGCGGTCGCGGTGATCGCGCCGATGATCAGCGACGCGACGCCGACGATCACGAGCAGCGTGATCAGCGAAGCGGTCAGCAGCGAGCGCATCCCGGCCGTCGCCTCGTATTTGTCGAGCAGCACCAGCGCGTACCAGTCGGTGCCCGGCACGGGGCGCGCGCGCACCAGCTTCGCGTCGCCGCCGACGCTCACCTCGACCGGCGCGGTCGCGGCCGCGATCGTCGCGCCGTTCGTCGCGCCGAGTTCGGGCGACACGTCAGCGACCGGCTTCAGCGTGAGCTTCGGATCCGGGTGCGCGACCACATGGCCGCTGCTGTCGATCAACATCCCGAAGCTTGCGGGCGTCGGGTGGATCGACTTCACGTTCGCGATCACGGTGTCCATCGCGACGTCGGCGGCGACGACGCCCTTCAGCGTACCGTCGCGCAGGATCGGCACCGCGAACGTGACGACGAGGTTGCCCGTGCCGGCATCGACGTAAGGCGGCGTGACGACCGGCTTGCCGGCCTGCGCGGCCTGCTTGTACCACGGGCGGCCGGTCGGATCGTAGTCGGGCGGGATGCCGGTCGGGTCGGAGAAGTGGAACGCCTTGTCTGCGTAGCCCGCGTAGACGTTCGTGAAGCCGCCGGCCGTGGCCATCTGCTTGAACACCGGCAGCGGATCGGGCGTCAGCGCGGCATCCTGCAGCGACGCGATCATCCGGCTCCGGGTGGCGACCCAGTCGGCGATCCCGACCACGTGTCCGCTCGCGACGGAGGTCAGGTTGCGGTCGATCGCGTCGTCGTTGTACGAGCGCGCGATGAAGTAGTTGATGAGCGTGGTGGCGACGAGCGCGAATACGACGATGGCGACGCACGCGGCGAGAATGCGGGCGCGGATGGACGAGAACATGGCAACGACTCGGTAAGGGAGCGCGAACGCCCGGTGGACGAATTCACCGGGTAAACGGCAATCGCGCCGCTTACTTGAGGCCACTGTGACAATTCAGTGAAACGTCTGACAAAACGCAATGCCGATCGTCAGCGGATCGTCGGCGAATCGTCAGGATGACTGCGCGGTCCTGCGACGCGCGCTCACGCCGCCGGGACGCGACGACGGTACCTGCGAGCGTGGGCAGGAGGCGTCGAAAAGGAGGTCGAGACAGGCCGGTTCTCGGTCGACGGATGCATGCGTGTCGATTGGAACCCGGCAGTGGCGCGGCGACGGATCGCGCCGCGCCCGCGTCATCAGTTGCGGCGCGCGCCCGTCACAGGCGATGGCCCGGACGCGGATCGGCTTCCGCGGGCGGCCCGTCGGCCCGCGTGTCGTTGTCGAGTTCGTCCTGCCGGCGCATCCGTTCGCGCAGGTGCCGGATCGCGAACACGTGGATGTAATCGTGCACCCGCGCGTCGGACGACAATACGCGCACTTCGTCGTCGAGCATCGCACGCAACTGATCCGCGCCGATCGCGCGCTGCCTGGCGGCTTCCTTGAGTGAATCGAGCAAACTGTCCTTGGACATCGACAGACTCCTGACGGTCGAGGAACGAAAAGAAGAAGGTACTGGAAGCTTAAAGACTGAACGGCCGCGCGGCGTGCGATGCGCCGGCGCGTGTTTGCGCGCGATCAACGGCACGTTGCGTGCCGCCGTGCCGATCCGTCCCCGAACCGGCCGCGCAAGATTCGCGGCGCAAACGGCCCGCGAACGAGACTGGAAACCTGCCACGCCACCCCGGGGCGCGGCACCGGCTGGCGGGCGAACGATGGGACGCTGCGCGACGCCGATGCATCCGCGAACTTAGACCGGCCGAAATCATGCGTCAAGCGCGCTCCGCCACGCGCCGGCCATTCGTCGGAACGAACGGGCCGGATCGTCGCCCGGACGGCCGATCGGGCGCCCCGCGTGTCAGCGGATTCCGATACGCGCCGCGCAATCCCTGACAGCGACTTCAGCGCACGCTGCTTGGCAGGGTACTGGCGCCCCACGATACTGGTGACATGGACGAAACGTTCATACAGGTCATCGCTCAGCCGGCCGTCGAGCCGGCATGCGGGGCCTGGCGCAGGAGACCAACCATGGCACATCGCAACTTACCGGGCCGGGACGGCCAACGGCGCGCGTCGGGCAACACGCGCGCCCTGCCCGCCCAGGCCGTGCCGGCCGGCAACCGTCCGTCGGACGATATCGACACCTTGCTTGCGCTCGCTCGCGAAGCCGGGTTGCTCGTCACGCTCGACGGGCAGATCGGCCGCGAGAAGTACCAGAGCGTCGCGGGCTCGGTTCTCGCGCTGCAACGGTTTGCCGCGGCACTATGCGCACGGGCCGCACCCGACGCGCCGGCCGCGGTCGAGGCACGCCGCAAGGCGCGCCCCGGCTGGCCGCATGCAAACCGCCTGCGCAACCGTACATGCGGCCTATGCGCGCCGCTGCACGTCGCGCGCCAGCGCCCGCGGGTACGCCGCGGCGCTGGCCGGCGACACGACTTGCGGTCGATGCTTCGCACCGGCTGAGCGGGCAAGCGGCCGGCACGGCACGGGGCCGTGCAATGGCTGCTCACCGCGCAACGTCGGCAGCGCCTGCCGCACGCCGAGCCTGTAGGACGACGGCGCGGCAACGGTGAGCCTGCCGCGACCTTCACCGCTTCGCATCGGCGCAACCGCGCGCCATCACGCATCACCACGCGCCGTTCCACACGGTCGCAATGACAACGATTCCTGCGGGGAATGCACTTCAGACGGGGCCAACGACAACACCAACGCGGAAAGCGGACGGGGTGACTTGCACCCCGCCCGTCCTCCAAGGCAGCCGACGGCTGCCTACCCTCGTGCCAGAGAGTTCTCGGCCGGATGACGCGCCGTGCATCGCACGTCGCGGCTCCGGAAAATGATGTGATGCCGGTGAATGCACCGTCGATCACGGCCTTCGACGCTCGCGCGGCTGCGCGGTGCATGCACGACAGACCGGCCGCGCGGCCGGTTGTTCCGTCAATGTCTCACGCGATACTTGCGCCATTTCTGATGCAGATCAAACCAGGCCGGTTTCGATCTCGACACCGCGCGATTTACTCGGTACCGCGCACGAGCAGCACGGGCACCTGGGCGAGATGCGCCACGCGACGCGCGACGCTGCCGATCAGCCAGGCGGCAATGCCGCGCCGGCCGTGCGTGCCGACCACCAGCAGTTCGGCACGCCAGTGCACGGCGTCGCGCATCAGTGCATGGGCGACGTCGTCGCTGGTCGGGCGGGTTTCGACGATACCGCGCTTGGTCGGGTTCCCGGTCGCATGGAACAGCGGGCCGATCTTCGCGAGTGCATCCTCGCCCTCCGCGCGATAGGCATCCTCGAGCGCGCGCACCGGCACGATATCCGTCAGACGAACCGCGCGATCGATCACGTATGCCGCGTACAGCAACGTTGTCGGCGTCGCGAAGCCGAGCCCGACGCGCACCGCGTGCAGCGACGGCTCGCTGCCGTCGACCGCGAACATCAGCCGCTGCAGGCCGCCATTCGACGGCAGCGCATAGGCGGCCGGCACGATCAGCAGCGCGCAGCGCGCGCGTGTCGTCAGCGTGTCCGACATCGCGCCTTCGACGAGCCGCAGCAGCCCGTGATGCGGATTCGCGCCAACTATCAGCACGTCCGCACGCCATTCCGACGTATCGTTCACCAGTGCATCGGCCACCGAGCCACCCGTCACCGACGTATCGACGATGGCCTGCTCGACCTCGATCCCGCTATCGGCGAACAGCGCGGCGATCCGCTCGTTGGTGGCTTGCGCTTCGCGCATCATGTCCTCGCGCGCGGACGTCAGCAGCGCGTCGATGCGCGGGATGTCGGGCAATACGAGGCGGGGGTTGTCGATTGCGCAGACGATGCGCAATCGCATGCCGGGACGCAGCAGCGTGCGTGCGTAGCGTGCGGCGGACAGCGATTCGGGCGTCGGATCGACGGCCAGCGCGATCCGCGCAAGCGTCGGGATGGACTGGGCAAGCTGCATGGCGAAGGCCTCCGTGCGTGCGCGTCGTCGCGGAACGACGACGGGAGCTTCGCGCGGAAGCGGCGCGCGGCGGCCGGACGGCCGCCGCGGTCGCGGGGATCGGCGGGGTGTTACGCGAAGCGCGGACAATCGATGCGTTCAGCATAGGACGTCCGGCCCGCGCGTGCATGATCGCGATCAAGGGTCGCGCGGGCCCCTGCCCGCGCCGCTTACGACTTCGTCGGCACCGATGCCGCCGGGCGGTTCGCGTAGAACAGTGCATACGCGATGCCGAGCAGCACGATCCACACTGGCCCGATCACGAGGGCGACGCGCGTGTCGGGCGTGAACGCCATCAGCACGACGACCAGCACGAGAAAACCGAGGGCGACGAACGAACCGAGCGGATAGAACGGCACGCGGATCGGCAGGCGCGCGATCTTGTCGGCCGACAGCGTGCGGCGAAAGCGCATCTGTGCGATCAGGATCACGCACCACGTCCAGATCGCGCCGAACGTCGACACCGACGTGAGCCACGTGAACACGTGCTGCGGCGCGAGATAGTTGAGCAGCACGCCGATCAGCAGCAGCGCGACCGAGACGATCACGCCGTACACCGGCACGCCGTTGCGGTTGACCTTGCCAAGCTTGCCCGGCGCCTGGCCCTGCTGCGCGAGGTTGTAGAGCATCCGCGCGGTGCTGAACAGGCCGCTGTTGCACGACGACAGCGCCGCGGTCAGCACGACGAAGTTGATGATGCCGGCGGCAGCCGGGATGCCAAGCCGCGAGAACGTCATCACGAACGGGCTGCCCTGCGTGCCGATCTGATCCCACGGATAGAGCGACATGATCACGAACAGCGCGCCGATGTAGAAAATCAGCACGCGCCAGAACACCGAGTTCACGGCCTTCGTCAGCGACTTCTCCGGGTTGCGCGCCTCGCCTGCCGTGAGACCGAGCATCTCGACGCCGAGATACGCGAACATCACGATCGGCAGCGCGGCGATCACGCCGTTGATGCCGTTCGGCATGAAACCGCCGTGCGCCCACAGGTTCGACAGGCCGATCGCGACACTGCCGTTGCCGATGCCGAACGCGATCATCAACCCGCCGCCGATGATCATCAGCACGATCGTGACGATCTTGATCAGCGCGAACCAGAACTCGAATTCACCGTACAGCTTGACCGCGATGAAGTTCACCGAGCCCATCGCCATGAGCGCCGCGAGCGCCCAGATCCAGTTCGGCACGGAGGGGAACCACATGTGCATGTAGACGCCGACCGCGGTGATTTCCGCCATGCAGGTGACGATCCACACGAACCAGTAGGTCCAGCCGGTCAGGTAGCCGGCCAGCGGCCCGAGGTAGTCGCGCGCGTAGCGGCTGAATGCGCCGGCGACGGGATTGGCGATCGCCATCTCGCCGAGTGCGCGCATGATCAGGAAAATTGCGATGCCGCCCAGCAGGTAGGTCAGCAGGATGGCCGGGCCGGCGACGCGGATCGCGCTGGCCGAGCCGAGGAACAGGCCGACGCCGATCGTCGCGCCGAGCGCCATCAGGTTGATGTGCCGCTCTTCCAGCCCGCGGTGCAACTGGTCTTCTGGTTGTTTCAAGTCCGTCTCCTGGCAGCCGTGAACGGGCCGCCGTCATTGTCGATATCAATGCGCGACCGTTCATGCCGAACCCGGCATGCCGAAAACGAAATAATCTCCGCTGTCATTTTCCGAATAAGAAATGAAACGGATACTGCGTCAATCCGATGGGAATCGCCGCGGATTATCCGTATCTTCCGGAACAATCCGGAAAACGGATCGGGCCTTTCACGGAATACGCCCGTGCGGCCCGTGTGACGCAGCTGAGCGCGTAACGGACGGCACCGGGATCAATCGCTTTCGGCGCGAACGAACACGCGTCGAATGTGCGCGATCATGCGCACGCAATATGCAGGCGGGATTATATGGAGGATCAGCGTTTTCGCGCCAGTCGATTTTCGTGGAAATCGTAGCGGGCTCCGACTCGCGTGATCGCGACGGCTCATGTCCGTCTGGATCAGTTCGTGGCAAACGCAGGCTCTTAAGGAACCGTTGCGGACTTCACTCATATGACGTTGCCAGACCACCGCACACCGCATCCTTCTGCAGGAGATACTGATCTAGTCCGGGAAAACCAATCCGCTGCCGAACGGAGAATCCGTGTCGTAAATAGAGCGGAAGATTTCGTACCTCGCCAGTCTCAAGGAATACATTCTTGTCTGGCTCGATATCGTGGAGATATGCCAGCGTAGCCCGTAGGAGCGATGCGCCAATTCCGTGACCCTGCATCAACGGAGAAACGCCGATGAATTCAATCCGACTGCAGTCGTGACACGAGAGTTTTGACTCTACGACCCTCCGGAGCAAGTCAATTCTGTGCAAAGATCGCTTGCCACAACCAGATGCGATCTGATGCCCTAGTTCTGCAAGACTGGATGTATTTTCCGTAGTTGAACCCGGCGTAAAATAGCTGGCGGCAACCAGTGCATCCCGCACCCATACACCGAGAACAGGAAGGGAAGCGTCGTGATGATATTGCAGGTAGCTTCTGAGGTAATTCGCCCGGCGGGCATCAAATCCCGGGGTTTGAGCAGACAGGCACCATGCAAGCGTTGGATCACGCAAGAACGCTGCGTCAATCAACTCGATTGATGACTCAAGAAACTGACGGGATAGCGGCACTATTTTCGATTCGGTGCGATACATGATCGAGTCGGCGAACGTTTCTTGCATCGGGAATACGACGACACGTGAGTTGACGTTAGCACGCAATTGAACGTCACAACATCGACCGTCAACTGCGTCCGATGCACCTCACACGTCCACCGACATGACGTGCTGCGACGGGATGAGTAACGGCGGCGCCGGACACTTGCAAACGCACAGATCATCACTCAGCGCTACGCGGCGACCATCTGGCCCGGTCATCGGAACTCGCGGGCCGATGCATTTGATCTTGCCGATCGTCTTGCATACCGGGCAGAACACATCGTCATCCTCATGCGCGATGTGCCTGCCGTCGAGCGCGAACGGCGTAGCCTTGGCTTGGACCGTCCCGGCCACGGTCGTGTGATCGCCGTCGAAAATCATGTATCTCGTCATGATCGTTAGCCGTGTTGTATTTCTCGTCAGGTGTCGTACCCAACTGGCTCTGTTCAAGGACAGGCGGAGCTCATGCCTCTCTCGAACTGGCACTGACTTCCTGCTTACCGCGAGGACGGGCCAATAACCAACCTCCAGACCGAAACTCTACTCACGTCAATACCTCTTCAAAGCCTCTTCGAGTCCTTGACGGTATTTCGCAGGCGCTCCATCATTACCGGTCAATAGCTCTTCAAGTATCACGCGTGCGTCAATTGTCTCAGCATTTACGTGCCCTTCCACCAACCGATCAAACTTCCCATGAGCAGTAAATTTCCGAAAATAGCTAGATTTAATCCCGAAAGCAACATCTGCAAGGAGCATCGGAATCCCCCAAGCTAACGTCAGCAAAGACGTTTGAGGTGTAATCGCATGCTTGAAAATGTTCCCCCGGTCAACACACGAGTCTAGGTTTCCAAGCGCCTCGATGAGCCAGTGTCGCTGCGGCCTTACACTCGCAACCATAATGCGATCAACTATAAAATCTTGAAATCGCAAGTCTTTTTTTATTATTTCAGGGCAAATTTTCTCACTTGCCCGATGAATTGCTCGAACGCTGGACAAGTTCTGTCCCGCAGCCTCGATAAAGCCATTGTCCTGAAGCGCGACACACACTGTACTCAAGACAAACGAATCGCAAACACCTGAAATATTTTTCCTGACGATCGCTTCAATTTCACCAGTCATTCTTCCCCCAACGTCGAATATGCAACGCTACCCGTTCTGTTTCTCACTTGGCGACCAGTGCCAGTTTGTCCTACCCCAAGAACTGCCTTCGATCACCGGCATGGTTTCGCCCGCTTCGAAATAGCGACGGCTTCCGGCCTTAGCTGGTGTATGCCACCACCCCGCTTCCGGGCATGCACTGCCGCCCCGCACACTTTGGCGGGCCGGTTCGCGATTCACGGGCGGCGGAACGATAGTCGGCGGCTCAGGGATCGGCGGCGCATCGGGCAAATCGAAGCGTGCTACCCACTTGCGCGCGTTCTTCACATCCGCGCTCGGAAGGTCGGGAATGTAGGTATGCAGTGCATCAGGCTTGGGATCGCGCAGTGTCCGCAGGACGCTATTCACGAACACGTACGGCTCAGGCAAACCCTCTTCAGGAGCGCCAAGGCGCGGGAAGTCACCCGCACGGATCATCAAGCATGCATTCGCGCGCTCGATGTGAATATCAGGGCGATCCAGTTTTTCTCGAATCACCGCTTCGCCGCCCAAGCGCTCGATGAACAATTCGCCCAGGATCGTGTACCAACTCACTCCTTTGATGAAACCCCATCGAGCAACCTTAGCGCCAGGACGCAGGTAATCATACTGAGCCGTCATTTCTTCGAGAGAATCGCCCTCATACGAGTTTGCCTCGTAATCTGATTTCTGCAGGTGAGCAGTGCTATCAATATCCAATCCACTGAAACGTTCCGCAAGCGCCCATTCCTGCGGCATGTACCGATTATAATTAAATGCAAGTATCGGCGCTAATCCACCGTAACCAGCACGCACAACGAGTTTCCCGCAGATATATCTCAAAAAATCCTCGTACTGCGCAATTCCTTCACTGGTCGCCATCAAGTTCATTGGCACATTGAACTTCAGATACGACAATCCAGATTCCCTCCCTTTCGCCACGCGCAGCAACCCGTTGGGATGAACATAGTCCTGTGCCAGTGCCGACCCCGTGAGCGTCTTGATGCTATATTCAGCCGCAGTGTCTTGATCCGTCGCACTAGACAAAACAACACTCACTTTCAAATGCGGCGGCGAATCGATGATCGCACGGCGAATTTTTTCGATACCCTTGTCGTTCCGCTTCGTAAACTTACCGAGGTCAGTGTCCTTGCCTCCCTTCAGATGCTCACCGAACATTTCGGCGAAGCGGTCGAAGCAGTCGAGGATCGCCTGTCGCACCTCAGGCTGCGAACCACGCTCGAAGAACACCGTACCGATGACACCCGGCAACACACCCATCGAGTTGTCGGCAAGGCGCACGCTCAAATCTTCTTGATAGCGGGAAAGCGCCTGCAACGGCGTCAAGACAGGTTTCGGATCACTCAAAGTCATAATCGGGTCGTCTATTGATCAGTCGGGCATAAATTCAGTCAGTTCGCAGCCAGCGCTGCTACTGCACTCCCACCGCCAAGCACTACGCCAAGCGCCGCAGCCAGGCCCGCGGCAGCTTCCGCGCCAGCCGCGATAATCGCACACAGAGCAGCAAATATCGCAATCAACTCAGGCAACAACAGGATCACGATCGCAACGCCGACCACAATGGCTACCGCTATCGCGGCCCCCTTCAGCATCGTCACGCCGACCTGCGCCCAATCGATATGCGTGAGCACATCCCACGTCATATCGGTCATTTGCACAATTGCCTCCCATCCGGCCTTGAGTTGCGCAGCCGTGTAGCGGAATATTTCGTGCCCTTTCTCGTCAACCCATACCCAAGCGCTATGTGCCTTGTCAGCGACCCACTGACCCGCCGTAAACATCCACGCCGCATGCTGATGCAGGAACGCACTGGTTTCAGCAGACACGTATGAATATCCACGATGAACAGCATCCCAGACAGGGGCGACCGCATGTTCGACCTCTTCGCCGAACTCGTGCGCCTTTTGCCACCAGTCCTCATACCAGACATGGTGCGGGACAGCGGGAACACTGCGGATGGGTACAGTCTGCCGCTCCTTCTCATCGTTGGTTTTCGGTGCGGGAACGGGCGCGGGCTTGGGGATCTTTTGTAGTTCACCGTTGCAATCGGTCACGTCGATCACGGTCATGCGATTCTTGTAGTCACCAGCGATCAGCTTATAGGCTTCTTGCTGAGCCTCACCCAAAGAGTCCCCCGGAAACTTTACTTCGACAAGCCGCAACAAATTCGGAACATGGCGGCCGCCCTCGCGATCAATCGTCCCACGCCCCGGCCAAAGAATCGCTTCCTTATCAACAATGATTACATCAGGACGTCGTAGCAGGCCGACAGTTGCCCCCGGTGGAAATGGATTCAAACTGCGGCGACGTTCCGCCCCGTAGGGGTTCTCGTTACTTAGGAACGGAATAGGAATACCACCGATCATTGCATCTGCCGGTGTCATATCGAAGCTGACTTCGGCCTTGTACTTAAATATCCACTTCCACTTGAACTCTTCCTCGATGATCATCGGCACACTCATCGCGGACTGCATGAGCAACCGGTGAACGATCGATCCATCGCGCAACTTGACGGGAACGTATTCCGCCGTTTTCAGTGCTTTCTCGACCTTTTCCTGCAAATATCCCTTGGTTCCCGGCGGCAAATATGCGTACTCAGGTACGCGCTCTTTGATCGTCTCGCACGCGCCTGCCGGTTGAAGTGATCCGCCCATTTTGTTCTCCAAGTATCGTCGGCACTCACGTGCGCTCGTCAGGGTCAACCTTCAGGTAATCGGCCCAAATATCAGGCTCTCCACCACCTGCATACTTCCACGGCTCGACATCCTGCTTTTCTTGCTCGAACGCCTTGAGGCTCACACTCTGTGCACTCGGCGTAAAAACCGGCACTGTCTCGCCTAGATCGTTCGTATGGCCGAGCACGGTTCGTCCCGATGGCAGTTTCATTTCGTAGGCGTGTCGAATCATCGGCGTGCCGTCGTTCTCGCTTTTGAGGACGTATTGCGCCTGATACGACGGTTTGAACTGCGGCATCGCGTATGACTGGCTGGCCGGCCCCGCGAAGCTGAATGACGCGCCCTTGAAGTCAACATTGCCCGGTGCGTGTATCGAGACGTTGCCGCCTTTGATGCGGATCGTCGCACCGCCGCAGTACAGGACTAGCTCCTGATCGGCTGCGATTTCCATCCGGCCGGCCACCGACAACAGTTTCACAAGCTGCTGCGCGATCATTTCAAGATCGCCGTCCTGCGCCTGTATTTCGACCTTGCCCTTGCCAGCTACGGCTTTGATGCCTTGATTACGCGCAAACAGGCTCAGGTGATCAATCGCGGCCGCGTGCATCGATCCGCCCGCCGCGAAATATGAATCCTGGCCGCTGATCCAGTTCGCCTGTTGGTCGGCGCTCGCGTGAAGCGACTGATGCGTAGACAGACCGATACCGGCCGGACTGCCGAGCAGCAACAGCGGTGCAGCGAACGCGTTGGCGTTACCTGTGCCACCGCCCGCTGTACGTCCGCCAGTTGCTTCGCCGGATGCCGACTGCTTCGTTGCGTCGGTGAACGTCGTCAGCGCATCGACACCGAGTTTCAGGCTCTCGGCCTGATGCTGTTCACTTGCGTCCGAAATACTGCCGAGCAGGTCTTTTGAGCGTGTAAGCTGTTCACGCGCTTCGTCAACATCGAGTTGATCACTGTCACGCGACACGGGATGGGCGCTGATCGACACGCCCCGGCTGCCGCGCACAGATGCGTAATGGTCGGCGTGCAACAGCAATCCCGAACCGAGATATCGCCCGCGCGTATTGCCGCTCTGCTGAATCAGGTATCCCTGCGCGATCGATGCGTAGCTGCTGCCCGTATAGCTGACGAGCCGCGTACCGCTTTGATTTGTGGCGTCATCGTGGACGAACGAATTGAACGCGCCCGTGCCACCGAACCCCTGCGACTGGAATCCCGACAGCAGCACATTCGAATGCCATTGCGAAGGCGTCGTGCCGCCGTTGACGCGCCCCAAAATGAACGGCTTGTCGCAATCGTTTGCCCAGTAGGCGATTAAAACCCATTCACCGGCCCGTGGCACGTGCACCGAGCCGTAGCCGTTGCCCGTATCCGCCTGCATGGTCGATAGCAGCGGCGACGATGCGAACGTGCCGTCCGGGTTCTTGCGGTCCCATGCGAAATGCACACGTACCTGGTTCCGCTCGTTCGTCCACGCTTCCGATCCTTGCTGCGTCACGACGATCGCATGCTCGATGGTCATGTTCGGCTTGGAATGCGCGAGCGGGCTGCGATATTCGACGCTCGCCTCTTGCGCCTCAACCTCGATGACGAAAAATCCCGCTGTTCCGTCTTGCGGGTGCTCCGGCGTCTTGAATCGCGCCCCGTGTGCTGCCTGCTGCTCGGCCAGCGTCGCGCGCAGACTGCGCGGATATTCCGTCGCCAGTTGACCAATCGACACGTTATTTTCGATGAACCATCGCGCCTCAACGACGAGAAATTCCCGCTTCTTGGGATCGCTATCGGGATGACGCGGATGATTGTCCAACGTGAATCGCGATCCGGCATCGAGCCATCGCAGACCACCAACACCGAAATAGCGACGCGCACGCGAATCCCACTCTTCAACACGACGCCGCGCACGCCCCTCGCCGCTGTTCGAATCGGGGTAGCCGTACGCCGTCGGCTGATAGATCGTCATCGGTGCAACGGGGATGCTGCGTGATTCCGACTGCCGCCCGCCGTCCATTTCGTAGGTCGTGGATTGCAGGGCGCTTTCCGTCTGGAAATGGGATGTCGGGTGCTTATAGTCGAACGCACGCGACATATAACGCAGGCTCTGCATGGTCTGCATGACCGCCCACTGCGTGAACCCGTCCGCCTCGTGATCAGTATTGCCGCGATAATATTCGGCCAGTTTCGCTTCCGGCAGCGACGATACGCGGTCCACGATAACGAGCGTCGTTTTCGGCGGCTCACCCTCTTTCGTCGGTTCGTGGACCCAACGGAAATACATGCCTTCATCTTCGAGAAGGCGGTACACGAAATGAAGATCGGATTCGCTCTGCCGGCACCATGAGCGCACCGCAGGTTCGCGCGTCAGATCGAACCGGAACCGCCCCTGCAGCTGCGGATAGCGGTTGAACACGTCGGAAATGATTTCGCGCGCGTCCTTTTCGAGCCACCCTTCATCGTTGCGGGTCTTGCTCAGAAAAATCAGCGCGGATGAAAATTCAAGTTGGTACGTTGATACGCTACCGTCACCACCCAAATATCCAACCTGATGCACGAAACCGTGCACGGGTCGATAAACCGAATCTGCGTATAGCGCCGTACGCTGTTGAATCCACAGGGTGACGGGCTGATGCATCAGCGACAGCAGCGCCGTATCGTCGCGCAGCGACGCGACATCTACAGTCCAGTGATAGTCACCGCCAATCCCGGACGATCCGCGCGCCCGCAACGGGGTCAACGCGTTCTTGCCGAGTGGTGTATCCAGCATCAACAGCCGGTCGCGCTGCAACAAACCGCGATGAACGGCCTCGTACAGGTCGCGATTCTTCAGGTCCCCGATTACGGGTGGTCTGAGTGCCATTCTTGTCGTCCTTCTCTCAGGTTCGAGCTACCGTCAGAGAAGCAACACACAGACGGTCAGCCGGCGGCGACGAAAGGTCGCTCTCGCGCGATTGTAGCTAAAGTCTGAGGAATATTTACCGACTCGACAAACGTTTCCGCAGAGCCGCCGAAAGCGGCGCGCGCACCGCATGCGTCGCGCGACCGGCCGGGGTCATCGCCGATTGTTACCAAGTGTGCCGAAGAAGGTGGGGACTCCCCCGCTCAGGGGCGCGAACACTATTGAGCCGGATCGATATCCAGCGCTACCGCGATTCGTTCGACATTGTCGCCCGATACGTTTCCGCGCCCGCCAATCTGACGGATAAAATTCCGATCCAGACCGGCGGCGAAACCAAGATCTTCTTGAAATGGCGCCCATGCAACTGACTGAACGCGAATGTTATACGCCGACAAATCCCGTAACGAGATGAGTTTGGTTTTCGGATTGAGGCCTCTGAGCGCCCCGGGGCAGACGACTACCTACCCGAAATTGGGTGTGCTATTGGGAGTTTTCGTCACGCACTGCCTCTCCGGGCGTTACTTCGACAGCGTCGCGCGCACCGTATATTCGCCTTCGAGCGCCCCGTGTTCCGGCCGCACGAAATAACGCGACGCGTCGAGATCGGCCGGCATCGGCTCGACCGGGTAGCCGTGCTTTTCCCACGCATCGAGGCCGCCCTTCAGCGCGCGGATGTTGTGGATCATCTTCTTGCGCTGCATCTTCGCGATCAGGCGCTTGGCCGTGGCCTCGTTCGGGCACACGCAATAGACGACGATCGGCCGTTTCAGCAATTCGGGGTCGAGCAGGTCCGGCGAATCGAGATCGACCGGCACCGCGCCGGCGATCCGGTACGGTTCGCGCTCGCGAATCGCCTTCGGCCGCGCGTCGAAAATCAGCGGCGGTTCGTCCGACGTCATCATCTCGACGAGCTGCGGTGGCGAAATGCGCACCTGCGCGAGATAACGGCGGAACTGCACGCGACGCACCCAGCGGTACAGCAGGAACGTGAGGAAGATCGCGAGGAACGCGTCGAGGATCGTGCCGCCGCTCGCGCGCACCCACAGCACGAACTGGACGATCTGGTCGTGAATGGCCGCACCGCCGACCAGCCAGAACGCGGCCCACAGCGACGCGCCGGCCAGATCCCAGAACAGGAACACGCCGACACCGATCGCGGTCGTGCCGAGCAGCGGCGCCGACACGAGGCCGAGCCCCGGCAGGAACTTGGACAGCACGAGCAGCGGCGCGCCGTACCTTTCGAATACGTTACGCGCGAAACGCAGCGTGGTGTCGAGCGACAGCGAGAAGCGCACGAGGCCGTTCAGCAGGCGCCGGCCGCGCGTGCGGCCCATGAAGAACCACAGCGAATCGGCCAGCATCGTCGCGCCGATCGCCGCCGCGAACATGCTGACCCAGGATGCCTGCCCCATTGCCGCCATCGTGCCGCCGAGAATCAGCATCGGCACGGCCGGCACCGGCACGCCGAGCTGCGTGATCAACACGCTCGCGAACACGGCCCACGGGCCGAGCGACGATGGAATAGCGATGGGAAAGTGCCACACGGCGGCGCTCCTGGAAGACATGCGGCCGCGCGACGAGGGCCGTCGGACCGGCTGGGCAGCGGCCGCCGCGGCACGTCCGCAGCCAACCAGTGCATGACGGGCATTCTAAACGGGTTTGGCCGCGATCGCGCGGAACCCGCGCCTTCGGCGCGGGCTTCAGGAGGCTGCCGGCACCGCCGTCGCGCTCATGCGTCCGGGCGCTGCGCAAGCCGCGCGACGTGTTCCGCGTAGTCGGGAAACGCGGCGGCCAGCGCGACTGCGTCGGCCAGTTCGAATTCCGCGAACTCGAAACCCGGCGCCACCGTGCAGCCGACGAGCGCGACGTGCTCCGGCGCCGCGCAGCGCGCGCCGAACCAGCTCCCGGCCCGCACGACCGCCTGGAACACGGTGCCCGGATGCGTGAGCGGGTTGCCCAGCCGGTGGATCGTCAACCCGTCGCGCTCGTCGAGCACCCATACCTCGATCGGATCGCCCGCATAGAAATGCCAGACTTCGTCGGAACGGATTCGATGCCACGACGAGTAAGCGCCGTCGCACAACAGGTAATAGATCGCCGTCGACGCGGCGCGCGGCGCGCCGTCGGCGGGACGCACGACCGAATCGGTCGCACGGTAGGTTTCGCGGAAATAGCCGCCCTCGGGGTGCGGCTGCAGGTCGAACTGGCGAATCAGGTCGGTAGCGGAAATCGGCATGGCGGATGACGTCGGTAAGGTAAGGAACCGGACACCCGGCGCACCGGATCGCTTCGCCCGTCGCGAACGCGACCGCATGCCGCCGGATGCCGCTGGGTCGAACGCCGCGGCCATGCGCGCGGCGAACAAGCGGACACCGGCCGATGCTGCCAGAACTGCGCATCGGGATGCAACCATGGGCACGCGATTGCGCCCATGGGGCGCATCGGGTGTACCGCCCTCGCCCGGCCGGTGCGACGGTAACGGCCGTCGCGTTCACACGCCGAGCGTCGGACGGCGCGTCGTGCGTTTCCGTTTCGTCAGGCCGTCATCCGGCGAATCCGCGCGACAGCCGCCGCCCGCGGCCGCCCATGCGTCGGCGCCGCGCCCGCGTACGTCACGCAGCCGACGGCGCGCCCGGCTCGCTGTGCCGCACCAGCAGCACGGGCCGGTCGGCCGCGCGCAGCAGCGATTCGGCGACGCTGCCGAGCAGCAGCCTGCGCAGGCCGTGCCGCCCGCTCGTGCCCATCACGATCAGGTCGGCATCGGTTTCGGCCGCCGTGCGCATCAGCACGGTGGCGACATCCTCGCCGTAGGCGTCGAGCGCGCGCACGGTGCCCGGCACGTGCTCCTGGGCGAGCACCGCTTTCGCAGCGTCGAGCACCGGTGTCGCGGCATCGGTCGCGGCCGCATCGCCATCGCGCTCGGCCGCGAAACCCGCATCGACGTCGACGAGCTGCGGCCGGTGCTCGACGACATACGCGCAGGTGACTTCACCGCCCGACGCCGCCGCGATCCGGATCGCCTCGTTCAGCGCGAGACGCGCGCTCGGGCTGCCGTCGAGCCCGACGAAAATCCGCTTGTACATGGTCCGTCCCTCCGACCGGGCACGCCTCGCGCGTCGCGCGACGGCGGCCCGTTATCGCCACCCGGCCCGGTGCCGGCTGGCCTGCCGAACAGTCTGCCCCACGTGCCGACGCGCCCGTTGATGCGCGTCAAGTGCGGCCGGCGCACCCGCTGCTTCACGCCGTTTGCCGCAATTTCTAGTGACCCCATTACAAAAAACGTGTAAATCGCGCACAATTTCATCTTGAAATTAGACGTTGCGTGCAGCCGGTGCGAGTTTTGCCCGGTTTTGCTGCGCTGCCCCCGTGCCACGGGGCGGCCCCCGACAACAGAATGGCCATCGAATGACCGCCAGTGGAACCCCGACGCGTGACGCCCGAGGGCCCAAGCGCCTCCAGATCATGTTACGCCAGCCGCTCGCGGCCGGCGTCGTTGCGCTGTGCGCCGGCGCGGCGCTGTCGCTCGGCGTCGCGCTGCTCGTGCGCGAGCAGTGGCAAGGCGCCGTCCATACGCGTTTCGAACGCCGCACGTCGCACGTGACGGCCATGCTCCGCCACGAGCTGCAGTCCGGCGTTGCCGTGCTCGCAGGCGCGCGCGGCGCGTTCAGCCTCGTCCCGGACATGACGCCCGAGCAGTGGCGCCGGTACGTGGACACGCTCGACCTCGACAGCGGCCGCTCGCCGGTTCGCCAGATCGGCTATGCGCCGCTGCCGCCCGCGACCCGCACCGCACTCGCCGGCACGAACCCGATGCCGGCCGGCACGCTCGCGACCGCGGTGCTCAGCGCGCCGGCGTCGAATTCGCCCGTCGTGCGCTTCGGCGCCTCCGACGCGGCACCGCTCGCGCGCGCGCTGCAGACCGGCGACATCGCGCTCGGCGTCCACCCGGCCGACGACGACACATCCCGCGACGCCCGCACCTTCACGCTGTTCGTGCCGGTCGCCGCGTCGCCGCATGCGGCCGCCCCGCCGTCCGGCACGCGCGAAGCCTCCGCCGACGGGGTGCTGTTCGCGGCGTTGAGCCCGCGTCGCCTGATCGAGCGCGCGCTCGACGCGGAACGCGGAATCGACGTGTCGATGACCGCCGGCGGCGACCGGCGTGCGATCGTCAGCGTCGAAACGACGACCGACGAGGCGTCGGCATCGCCCGACCTGATGCGGCGCACCGACGAGCTGAACTTCGGCGGCACCGTGCTGGCGCTCGCCTATTCCGCGGACGGCCGCCCGAGCGCAACCGGCGCGCAACGCGCGGCCGGCACCGTGCTCGCCGCCGGGCTGATCGCGTCGATCGCGTTCGCGATGCTCGTCCACGCACTGCTGCGCCGCACCGGTGCCGCCGATTCCGGTGCGAGCAGCCGCGGCATCCTCAACGAGGCGCGGATGATGGGCATCATCCGTTCGTCGATGGAAGCGATCATCACGATCGACGAGAAGCAGACGGTCGTGATCTTCAATCCGATGGCCGAGCAGGTGTTCGGCGTGTCCGCGATGGAAGCGATCGGCGCGCCGCTGTCGCGCTTCATCCCCGAACGGTTCCGCGCCGCGCACGCGAAGCACGTCGACCAGTTCGGCGTGACGGGCGTGTCCGAACGTCAGATGGGCCGCCAGCGGGTGCTGTTCGGGCTGCGCGCCAACGGCGAGGAGTTCCCGATCGAGGCATCGATCTCGCAGATCCGCGACGCGTCGGGCAAGCTCTACACGGTCATGCTGCGCGACATCACCGAGCGGCTGCGCGCGGAGAATGCGCTGAAGCTGTCGCGCGAGGAATTGCGCGAACTGTCGGCGAACCTGCAGAACGTGCGCGAAGAGGAAAAGACCCGCATCGCGCGCGAACTGCATGACGACCTCGGCCAGCAGCTCACCGCGCTGAAGATGGATCTGTCGGTGGTCGAACAGCAACTGCGCATGCCCGGCCGCGCGCTGCCCGACGCGGGCGTGCTGTCGCACCTGCAGGGCATGCGGCGGCTGATCGATGCGACGGTCGCATCGGTGCGGCGCATCGCGGCCGACCTGCGGCCCGTGATGCTCGACGATCTCGGCCTCGTGCCGGCGATCGAATGGCTCGCGAACGATTTCACGAACCGCTACGGGATCGACGTCGAGCGGCACATCGAAACGGGTGGCCTCACGTTCACCAGCGCGGGCGCGACCACGTTGTTCCGGATCGTCCAGGAAGCGCTGACGAACGTCGCGCGCCATGCGGATGCGACGCGCGTCGCGCTGCGGCTGGACGTGGAGGAAGGCTTCTGCGTGTTGCGCGTCGCGGACAACGGCCGCGGCTCGGCACCCGGCGGCCCGGCCCACGAAGACAAATCGTTCGGCCTGATCGGCATTCGCGAACGCGCCCACATGCTGGGCGGCACCGTGACGATCGACACCGCGCTCGCGCGCGGTTTCTCGATCACCGTCGCACTCCCGCTCAGCACCGTACAACAGGAAACGCTCATCACATGATCAAGGTGCTCATCGCCGACGACCATACGCTCGTACGCGACGGTCTGCGGCACATCCTCCAGAACGCCACCGGGTTCGAAGTGGCGGGCGAAGCCTGCGACGGCCCGTCAACGATCGCGCTCGTGCGCGCCACGCCCGCCCAGGTGCTCGTGCTCGACCTGTCGATGCCGGGCCGCAACGGCGTCGAACTGATCAAGCAGATCAAGGACGAGAAGCCCGCGCTGCGCGTGCTCGTGCTGACCATGCACGCGGAGCAGCAGTACGCGGTGCGCGCGTTCCGTGCCGGCGCGTCGGGGTATCTGACGAAGGAAAGCGCGAGCGCCGAGCTGGTCGGCGCGGTCACGAAGGTGGCGTCGGGCGGCGTCTACGTGAGCCTCGCGATGGCCGAGCAGTTCGCGCAGAGCCTGAACGAGCCGGCCGAGACGTTGCCGCACCAGCGGCTGTCCGATCGCGAATTCGACGTGTTCCGGCGGATCGCGGCGGGCCAGACGCTGACCGAGATCGCCAACGCGCTGTGCGTGAGCGCGAAGACGGTCAGCACGTACAAGACACGGATCCTGGAAAAGATGCAGATGCCGCACGAAGCGGCGCTGGTGCGCTACGCGATGCGGCACAAGCTGCTCGACGAAACGGACGACGTCTAGCGACGTCTGGCAGCGGATGGCGTGCGCCGGCCGCGCGCCGTGCGCCCGGCCGCGGGCGGCTCACCACGCCTACTTCGCGGGCACCGGGCACGCGAGATCGCCTTCCTCGCACGACAGATAGCCCTTCAGCGTTTCGGTGCGCGCTTTCGTCAGATCGTCGAGGCAGGTCGACACGACCATCGGATACGCGCTGCCGCCCTCGGCGTTCGCGCTGGAGAAGCTGCATTCGGCATCGCGGTACGCGATCCACGCACGCTGCGCGTTCACGAGCTTGTCGGCGAGCGGCCGCGCATCGCGCAGGCGCGCGGTGACGGCCTGGTAGATCCGGTTCAGTTCCCCGTCGGATTTCCTGTACGCGCGATCGGCGCACGCCGTCATCGCCGCCTGGTCCGTCGCGTCGGCACAATTCGCCTGCGCATGGGCGACGTTCGCCGCCAGCGCCAGTGCGCACAGCAAACCGGTCAAGACACGCATGGATGCTCCTTGTTGTTCGTTGAAGTCGTGGAACCCGGTGCCGGGCCTGTCGCGCTGTCGCGCATCGGCCGCCGTGCGGCGGCGATACCGATCGCGATGCTAGCGCACGCGCGCCGGCTTGTCAGCCGGCATCGCAGCGCCCGCGACGGCTTGCATATCGGCCCCGCGCACCTACACTGGAAAATCGATACGCCGCTTCAGGCCCGCGCTATCGCATCCATCCCGTCTCCGCTTCCGCGCATTCCTCAGCGCATTTCGCGTTCGCATCGCCGAGCGGGGTGACGACTCGTCAGTCAGGTTCCTCCACCCGGCCCAACGTGCTTTCGCCGTCGCTCCCTGGAGGGAATCATGAGCTATCACCTGGAAGGCCGTCTGCTCGAGGTCTGCAACTGTCGCGTACTCTGCCCGTGCTGGATCGGCGAGGACCCGGATTTCGGCGTCTGCGACACGATCGTCGCATGGCATGTCGACAAGGGCACCGTCGACGGCGTCGACGTGAGCGGCAACACGATCGCCGCCGTGTGCCGCGTGCCGGGCAACATCCTGCAAGGCAACTGGACGGCCGCGATCTACGTCAGCGACACGGCATCCGACGCGCAGGAGCAGGCGCTGCTGAAGGTCTACACCGGCCAGGCCGGCGGCCCGATCGCCGAACTCGCGAAACTGATCGGCACGGTCGTGTCGATCGAACGCGCCCCCATCGCCTTCAACGTCGAAGGGGCACGCGGCACACTGTCGATCGGCACCGACTACCACGCGGAACTCGAGCCGTATCTCGGCCCGAGCGGCGCGCAGACGACGCTGACCGACACCGTATTCTCGACGGTACCCGGCGCACCGGTGTTCGTCGGCAAGGCGCCGGTCTACCGGTCGAAGAACGCGGCGATCGGCATCGACGTCGATCTGAAGAATCACAACGCGCTGCAGAGCACGTTCCTGTTCGACGCGTGAAGCGCGATCGCACGCCCACGGTCATGGCTGCTTCGCTGCATCGGCGCCTGTTTCCGCTCGTGCTCGCGAGTCTCGTCGCGTTCGCGTGGCTCACGCTGTGGGCATGGACGCGCAGCCCGTACGGGCGCTACCTCGACCACGGCGACAGCGCATTGTCCGCACCGTTCAGCGCGCTGTGCCGCGCGCTGCCGGGCGGCACGCTGTGGTTGCCGGCCGCGTTCGACGCGGCCGGCTGGACGCTGATGATCCTCGCGATGATGCTGCCGACGACGTTGTCGCTGTTCGATGCGTTCGCCCGCGTCGTCGCGAGCCGCCCCGACCAGACGCGCCTGCTCGCGCTCGTCGGCATCGGCTACGTCGCCACGTGGAGCGGTTTCGGCCTCGTCGCGCACGGCCTGCACGGGCTGGTGCTGGCAGGTGTCGCGCGCGTGCCGGCGCTCGCGTGGCACGGCTGGCTGATCGGCGCGGCCGTCTTCGCGCTCGCGGGCGCGTTCCAGTTCAGCGGACTGAAGACGCACTGTCTCGATCGTTGCCGCACGCCGTTCAGTTTCGTGATCAGCCGCTGGCGTGGCCGCACGCCGATGCGTCACGCGTTTGCGCTCGGCGTCAGCCACGGGCTCTTTTGCGTCGGCTGCTGCTGGGCGCTGATGCTGCTGATGTTCGTCGTCGGCGCCGGCAGTCTCGGCTGGATGCTGGCGCTCGCCGCGTTGATGGCACTCGAGAAGAATGCGGCCTGGGGCCAGGCACTCACCGCGCCGCTTGGCGCCGCGTTGTTCGGTGCGGCCGTGCTGATCGTTGCCAGCCACGCGTGAGGCCGCGATGCGACCGCTTGCCTCCACGTTCGCGCTGCATGTCAGGCCGGGCATGCGCGTCGCCGCGCTGACGTCGATCGCGATGCTCGCGTTCGCGTCGAATTCGCTGCTGTGCCGGCTCGCGCTGCAGGCCGGACGAATCGACGCGGCCAGCTTCGGCAGCCTGCGTCTCGTATCCGGCGCGCTGATGCTCGCGATCGTCGCGCGCGCGGGGGCGCGGCGGCCCGCCCCGCCTGCGGACTGGCCCGCCGCGGCGATGCTGTTCGTGTACGTCGCGTGCTTCTCGTTTGCGTATCTGACCGTCAGCGCGGCCACCGGCGCGCTGATCCTGTTCGGCGCGGTGCAACTGACGATGTTTGCGGCGGGATGGCACGCCGGCGAACGGTTTGCCGCGACCGGCTGGGCCGGGTTCGGCGCGGCGCTCGGCGGACTGGTGTATCTCGTGTCGCCCGGGCTCGCCGCGCCGACGCCGCGCGGCGCCGCGCTGATGACGGCCGCGGGCATCGCATGGGGAATCTATTCGGTACGCGGCCGTCGGCCCGTCGATCCGGTCGCGGCAACCGCAGGCAATTTCCTGCGCGCCGCGCCGCTGGCGCTCGCGCTGAGCGTCGCACTCGCCGCCCGCTTTCACGTCACGCCGGCCGGCGCCGTACTCGCCGTGCTTTCCGGCGCGCTGACCTCGGGCCTCGGCTATGTGCTCTGGTACGCCGCGCTGCGGCACCTCACGGCGATGCGCGCCGCGGCGGTCCAGCTCTCCGTTCCCCCCATCGCTGCATGCGGCGCCGTGCTGTTCCTGTCGGAACAGCCGACCTGGCGGCTCGCGCTCGCATCGGCCGCGATCCTCGGCGGTGTCGCGACCGTGCTCGCGACCCGGGCGCGCCAGGCGGGCAGCCGCCGCTGATGCGCATCGGGCGCAACGCGCTCGCGCCCGACCCGACGAATCAGGCAGCCAAAATGCAAAACCCGCACACGGACACCGTGCGCGGGTTTCGGAAGAGACGGCAAGCGCCGGGCGCCCTTGCGGGCGCTGCCAGGCTTAGTGGCCGAAGTACACCGACGAACGGTCGGCGGCGGTCGGCACGAGCACGCGCTGACCCGACTGCGACGTCCCGACGGGGTTCGAGCCGTAGCCCGTTGCATCGGCTTGCGCGCCGGTGTTCTGTGCGGCGGCGATCTTTGCCTGCGCGGCCTGGATGTTTTCCGGGTAATTGATCCAGTCGTTCGGGTTGTAACCGGCCTTTTCGAGCTGGACCAGCTCGGCGCGCACTTGCGCGCGCGTCAGCGGCTGCTGGCTCTGGGCGAACGAAACGACCGGTGCGGCCACCAGGGCGGCCAGTGCAACTGCCTTGATCAGCGATTTCATGATGCGTTACCTCCAGGATTGTTTTGTCAGGCGCTTCGGACTCGGGGTCGTTGCGCATGAGTAGAAGTCTAGGAGGCGGCCCTATCAGGGTAAATACTTAAATCACGAATTCACTGTTGACGGAAAACATACAATCGTCGCGGAATTCATTGAATCGTCAGACGATTATCGGCGTTCGCGCACAGAATGCCGCGATACGGTACCCGGCGTGCCCCGCCGGGCATCAGCGCCCCGACGACGCCATCAGCCGGTCGAACAGCAGCGCCTTGAGGCGAATCAGGTCGTCGGCGCCGGTCTCGCCGAACGCCGCGTGATGCAGCGTCAGCGCGGGCGCCGCCGGGTCGGCATGGACGGCCCGCACCGTGCCGTCGAGCGCCAGCAGCTCGACCCGGCCGCCCGTCGCGTACGGCAGCAGCACGCGCAAGGGCTCGCCGATGGCGGCAATCGGCCGGTCGACGGCAATCGACAGCCCGCTCACGCTGATGTCGTGCACCATCCCGATGCCTTCCGCGCCCTCCGCTCCGCCTGCGCAGCAGGCGGCGATCCGCACCGGCACGCGCGGCTCCGCGCGTGTGCGCAGGCGGTCGACGAAACCCGGCGGCGACAGGACCAGAAACCGCGCGCCGCCGGCCTCGTGCACCGATTCCACCGTCGCACCGAAACGCGACACTGCGGCGCGGCCGATGGCCACCGCCTCGATGTCGTCGCCACTCGCGAAGTCGAACGCGGCCGCCGGCTGCGGCTCGACGAACAGCGCACCCGAGGCGGCAATGCCGATCAGCCGGTAGCGCTGCAACCCGCGAGTCGTGCCGACCCGGCGGCGGATGCCGATCGCGGCGCCCGCCGACAACCCCATTCGCGTGGCATGCGGCACCGCGTCGGGCACGCGCGGCGCGGTTTCGGTTTCGGCTACGGCTTCGGTGTCGTCGCGCCGGCGTACCGGCCGGAAATGGTCGAACAGGAATGCATGCTGCGCGGCATCGCGCAGCGTCGTGCCCGCCGGCAGCAGCGCGGCGCCGTCGGCATCGTAGAGATCGAAGGCGAGCGGAACACCGGCGGCGAGATCGTCGCGCGCGAGCGCGACGTAGTCGGAAGATAGCCTCATCGGAGAGGCGCGGAGCGACCGCGCGAGCTGTCGTGACACCATGATTACGGCAGCCGCGCGCGAAATCTGAACGGCTCCGTTACTGCGACGCGCCGCTCGCGTCGGGAGCGGCCGGCACGGGCGGCTGGGCCGGTGCAGCCGAAGGGGCGGCGGCCGGCGCAGCACCGAGGCCCGAACTGCCCCCGCCTGGCATGCTCGCACCCGCTGGCGGCTGAGCAGGCTGCGGTTGCGAAGCGCCGGCCGACAGCGCGGCAGCCGACGCGGCCACTTCGGACGCCGGTACCCATTCCTCGACGATGCCACCCGATGCCGCCTCCGGCGCGGAGGCGGCCGAGGCGGTCGATTCCGCGCCGGTGTCAGCCTCGGGCGCGCGCTCCACCCGCTGCGTCCTGACCGGCGCGGGCGCCTTCTCAGGCTTGGGCGGGAACCATGTGTCGAACAGGTCCGTCACGCGCTCGCGCAGCGACGCGAACCAGCCCGGCGACGGCTCGGTATCGAATTTCGCCTTCGTGTCGACGATCCGGGCGCGCTGCGCACGCTGGAAGAAATCGCCGACGATCGGCAGCGCGCTGTGCGCGCCCTGCCCCCAGTAATCGCTGCGCAACGTCACGCGGCCGTCGTCGAAACCGACCCACGCGCCGGCAACGAGGCCGGGCTGCATCAGGATGAACCAGCCGTCCGCGTTGTCCTGCGTCGTGCCCGTCTTGCCGGCCACGTCGCCGCGAATCCCAAAGCGCGTGCGGATGCTGCCGCCCGTGCCCCGCGTCACGACGTCGCGCATCACACTGAGCAGCGTCTTGTCGGTCTCGGCGTCGAGCGCGCGCTCGGGTGGCGCCGGCGCGTATTCGGCGAGCACGTCGCCCTGGCGGTTCTCGATGCGCGTCACCATCTGCGGTTCGACATACAGCCCGCCGTTCGCGACCGTCGCGTACGACGCGACCATCTCCTTCAGCGTGACCGGGCTCGTGCCGAGCGCGAGCGACGGCACGCGTTCGAGCGGGCTTTCCCGCACGCCCATGTCGCGCGCGAGCCTGGCGACGGAGGCCGGCCCGACCTTCTCCATCACCTGCGCGGTGATCCGGTTGCGCGACAGCGCGACCGCGTCGCGCAACGTCATCGGCTTGCCCGTCGGCGGCACGTCGTCGTTTGGCCGCCAGATCTCGCCGCCCTTCAACGGGATCTCGACCGGCTGGTCGATGAACGTGTCGTCCGGTTTCATCCCGTTCGCGAACGCGACGCCATAGACGAACGGCTTGAACGTCGAGCCCGGCTGGCGCCGCGCCTGCGCGACGTGGTCGAACGGCTCGCTGGTGAAGTCGCGGCTGCCGACCCACGCGCGGATCTGCCCGTTGCGCGGGTCGATCGCGAGGAAACCGGCCTGCACGTCGGTCTTGGTCTTGCACAGCGCACGCATGAAACCGCGGTCGGCCGCGAGCAGCTTCATCGCGGCCGCGTCGTCCTTGCCGGCGTCCTGCGCGGCCTTGTACTCGGGCGACTCGCGCATGAAGGTGCGGAATACCTCGTTGTCGGTGCCGCAGCCGTCGCGGCCGCTCCACGCGTTGTTCGCGATGCCCTGCAACTGGTTGCCCTGCAGCGTGAGCGCCTGCGTCGCCATCTGCTGCAGCCGCGAGTCGATCGTCGTGCGCACGATCAGCCCGTCCGCGTAGATGTTGTAGTCGTTGCGGTCGGCCCACGCGATCAGCCATTTGCGGAGTTGCTGCGCGAAATGCGGCGCCGGCCCGGGCGGCTCCTTCTGGCGCTCGAAATCGATCCGCAACGGCCGGCGCTGCAATTGCGCGAACTGCGCGGGCGACAGCTTGCCGTACTTCACCATCTGGCCGAGCACCGTATTGCGCCGCTGCAGCGCGCGCTCGGGGTTCAGCACCGGGTTGTAGTAGCTGTTGCCCTTCAGCATCCCGACGAGCGTCGCGCTGTCGAGCACGTCGAGCTCGTCGGCGGACTTGTCGAAATAGGTGCGCGCGGCCATCTCGACGCCGTACGCGTTGTACAGGAACGGCACCGTGTTCAGGTAGGTCTCGAGGATCTGGTCCTTGCTGTAGACGGCCTCGATCTTCAGCGCGGTGATCGCCTCCTTCACCTTGCGCGTGAGCGTCGGCGCGCGGCCGATTTCGTCCGGATACAGGTTGCGCGCGAGCTGCTGCGTGATCGTCGAGCCGCCCTGGCGGCTGCCCGAGAACGTATGGAGCGCGGCCGATGCCGTGCGCTTCCAGTCGAGGCCGTGGTGCTCGTAGAAGCGGTGATCCTCGGTCGCGATCAGTGCGTCGACCATGTGCGGCGAAATCTGCTTGAGCGGCACCCATTCCCGGTTCGACGGCTTGAATTCGGCCAGCAGCTTGCCGTCGGCGGACAGCACCTGCGCGGGCTGGTCGACACGCGCCTTGCGGATGTCGCCGATGCCCGGCGTAAACGGGATGAGCACGACCACGTACACCACGAACAGCGCCGGCACGGCGGCGCCCGCGAGCAGCACGCCGCGGCGCGTCGGATGACGCAGGTGGTGCCACGCAACGGCGGCGAGAGGCTTGACCCGCGCGACGGCGGCAGCCGCGACGGGTTGGGCGCGCGCGACCCATCTGGCACAGAAGTCACGCACTGACGACACGTTTCGGCGATTCACGCGGGTGGAGCTCGGCTGAAAAGGGTGCATCGTACCAAACTCGCGCGGCCCGCCGAACCGCGACGGCGTCGCGCCCGCCTGCACGGGCGGCCGGGCGCCGGTTCACACGCAAAAAAGGCGCGCGCTCCCTCACGGGAACGACGCGCCAAGCCTGGTACGACAAACGGGAAGCCGCGCAACGCGCGGCCGATCGGCGCGGCGACTCAGCGCACGAGAAAACCGTAGGTCAGCGGATCGCGCTCGTCGACGATCCAGTTCGCGAACCCGCAGATATGCGCGCTGCCTTCCACTTCCGGAATCACGGCCGGCATCCCGCCGACCGTCGTTTCGCGCAGCACGCGCCCCTTGAAGACCGTGCCGACGATCGATTCGTTGACGAGCGTGTCGCCGGCCGCGAGCAACCCGCGCTGGTAGAGCTGCGCGACCCGGCCGCCGGTGCCGGAGCCCGTCGGCGAGCGGTCGACCTCGCGATCCGCGAACACGCAGCAGTTCGCCTGCGTCGAGCCCGGATGGCGCGGCGCGTTCGCGATGATCGTGCCGTAGATGTGGTTGATTTCCGGAATCTCCGGATGCACGACCGGGTATTTCGCGTTCGCGGCGGCCTTCACTTCAGCGCCGAAGCGGATCAGCCTTTCCACCGCCGCTTCGCGCACCGGCAGGTCGAACGGCGCGCCGTCGACGTAGAAATAGAACGCGCCGCCGTACGCGATGTCGCCGGTCACGGTGCCGAACGACGGCGTCTCGACCGACACGTCGCGTTGCCAGATGAACGACGGCACGTTGACGAAGCGCACCGGCCCCGCATGCTCGCCGTCCCACTTCACGAAAGCCTCGATGAAGCCGCACGGCGCGTCGATGCCGACCCGCGTTTCCGGCACCGTGCGCTGCACCCAGCCGAGCTCGACGGCGGCGGTCGACAGCGCGATCACGCCGTGTCCGCAATGGTCGCTGTAGCCTTCGTTGTGCACGAAGATCACGCCGAAATCGGCAGTCGGCGACACCGGCTCGGTGAGGTAGCCGCCGTACATGTCGGCGTGGCCGCGCGGTTCGAACATCAGCGCGCGGCGGATCTCGTCGGCGTTCTCCTTGAGCCACGCGCGGCGCTGGACGATCGTGTCGCCCGGCAGTCTCGGCAGCCCGCTCGTGACGATGCGGAACGCTTCGCCGCCCGTATGCACTTCGACGGTGGAAAGGGATCGGGAAATTTTCATGGTCGATCGGATGCGTGGAAACGAAGGACGGCGGTCGCGCCGCCGTCCGGTGACAGGCTTGGTGCGTCGCTTATTTCGCGTACGGCTCCGGCAGGCCGTTGCGGATCACGTAGACGGTCGTCGGCGCGCCCTTCAGGTCGCCGTTCGCGTCGAACGAATAGGTGCCCGCGACGCCCGCGTAGTTCGACTTCGCGAGTTGCGCGATCAGCTTCGCCTTGTCGGTGGTCGTACCGGCCTTGACCATCGCGTCGGCGAGCAGCTTCATCCCGTCGTAGTAGTTCACGCCGTAGACCTGCGTATCGGTGTGATACGTGTCGTGGTACTTCTTCAGGAATTCGCGGCCGGCCGCCGTCTTCTCGAGCGCGACGCCGCCCTGCGCGCAGTAGACGATCGATGCCGCGTCGCCCGCGACCTTGCCCATGTCGGCCGAGCAGATGCCGTCGCCGCCGAGCAGCTTCGCGCGCAGGCCGCGCTGCTTCATCTGCTTGGCCATCGGCGCACCCTGCGCCGCATAGCCGCCGAGGAAGATCACGTCGGGGTTGCCGGCCTTGATCTTGGTGAGGATGCCGAGGAAATCGGTGGCCGACGAGTTCGTGAATTCCTGGTCGACGATCCTGATCCCGTTCGCCTTCGCGACGTTCATGAACTGTTCGGCGACGCCCTGCCCGTACGCGGTGCGATCGTCGATCACGGCGGCGGTTTTCGCGTTCAGCGTCTTCGCGGCGAACGTGGCCATCGTGCCGCCGAGCTGCTCGTCGCTCGCGCCGATCCGGAAGATGTTCTTGAAGCCCTGTTTGGTCAGCGCCGGGTTCGATGCGACCGGCAGCATCGGCACGCCGGCATTCGAGTACACGCGCGATGCGGGAATCGCGACGCCCGAGTTGTACGGGCCGAGCACCGCGACGACGCCCTTGTCGACGAGGTTCTGCGCCACCTGCACGCCCGCTTTCGGGTCGGCCTGGTCGTCGTCGGAAACCAGTTTGAACGTGACGGTCTTGCCGGCGACCTTGATGCCGGCCTTGTTGAGTTCGTCGACGGCCAGGCGCGCGCCGTTTTCATTGTCCTTGCCGTTCGCGGCCTGCGGGCCGGTCAGCGGCGCCGAATGGCCGATCATCACGACTTCCTGCGCGTGCGCGGAAGTCAGCGCGCCGGCGGCGATGGCCACCGAAAGCGCGGTAACGAGATGTCGCATGATGTCTCCTGATTGGTTTTGTGTGAAACCAATGTAGGACACGTGTGGTCACCGCGCAAGCAATTTCAAAATAAAGTGTTCGATTCTGGTCATTTTTCAGACCAGAACGATTTCGGCGCGGTCACTTCGGCGCGATGTCGCGCCGCACGCGGCGGATGTGCTGTTCGACATAGAACGCCGCCGCATCGGCGTCGCCCGACACGATCGCCTCGTAGATCAGCCGATGCTCGGACACGTAGAGCCGGATCCGGCCCGCGTCGTAGATGCCGTCGTCCTTCAGCCGCTTCCACAGCGGCTGATCCATCGTCTTCGCGACTTCGTCCGCGATCTTCACGATCAGCGCGTCGCCCGTCATCAACGCGAGTTGCCGGTGGAACAACCGGTCGCTCTCGTTCCACAGGGCCCGCTGATGCGGATCGTCGACGTCGGTAATGGTTTCCATCTGCGCCAGATAGCGTTCGGCGCCGGGGTCGGCCCGGCCGTGCGCGGCCGCGAGGCGCGCGATCGCCGGCTCGAGGATCAAGCGCACGTCGAGCGTCGACGTCGGGCTGAAATCGGCTTCGGACGCCTCGTGCGTGTCGCCGCGCTGCGCGAGCACGTCGAGCGGCGCCGCGACGACGTAGGTGCCCGAATTGCGCTTCGTGAACACGAGCCCTTCGTTCTGCAGCGCGCCGAGCGCTTCGCGTACGGCCGGCCGGCCGACCTGGAACAGCCCCGCGAGCTCGCGCTCGGACGGCAGCCGCGACTCGGCGGCGTAGCGCCCCGCGCGGATCTCGTCGCGGATCTTCTCGGCCACCTGCTCGTAGATCTGCAGCGGCTTGAAACCGCCTTCGAGTGAGTCGGGACGCGCGGACATCATCGTGTAGCTCCTGCCCGGTCGAGGGCGTGAATCTGGAATGGGTTCGCACTATACCGGAGCGCGCCGGCATCGAGGCCATGGCGGCCCTTCTGGACAGATATTAGAACCAAAACCGGCAAGGCGCTTTATTTTTTGGGTTGCAGACGGGCCAGCAAGTGGTATAGATTCGATCCACACTGCCCTGTGTCACGGTACCCGGCAGATTTGTGGCGGGCGCGGCACGCGCCCGTCGTCCACGCTCACCGACGCATGCGACGTACACGATGACCGCGCTTTCCCCGATTCCCGTTTTCGATGCGGCCGACACGGCCGCGCTGCTCGACTACCCGGCGCTGCTCGCCACGCTCAGGCAGGCCGTCGCCGACTATGCGGCGGGCGAGATCGTCAGTCCCGAGCGTCTGGTCGTGCCGCTGCAGGCCGGCGGCGTGATGCTGTCGATGCCGTCGAGCGCGCGTGACCTCGCGACCCACAAGCTCGTGAACGTGTGCCCGGGCAACGGCGCGCGCGGGCTGCCGACGATCCTCGGCCATGTGACCGCGTACGACGCGACCACCGGCGAGATGCGCTTCGCGCTCGACGGCCCGACGGTCACCGGACGCCGCACGGCGGCCATCACCGCGCTCGGCATCCAGGCGCTGCACGGCGCCGCGCCGCGCGACATCCTGTTGATCGGCACCGGCAAGCAGGCGGCCAATCACGCGGAAGCGCTCGCGGCGATCTTTCCCGACGCGCGCCTGCACGTGCGCGGCAATCGCGCCGACAGCGCGGCGGCATTCTGCGCCGCGCACCGCGCGCATGCGCCGCATCTCGCCCCGCTCGACGGCGACACGGTTCCCGATGCGATCGACGTCGTCGTGACGCTGACGACGAGCCGCACGCCCGTCTACCGCGAAGCCGCGCGCGAAGGCCGGCTCGTGGTCGGCGTCGGCGCGTTCACCGCGGATGCCGCGGAAATCGACGCGAATACCGTGCGTGCCAGCCGGCTGGTCGTCGACGATCCGGCAGGCGCCCGCCACGAAGCCGGCGACCTGATCGTCGCGCAGGTCGACTGGCAGCAGGTCGCGTCGCTCGCCGACGTGCTGGGCGGCGCATTCGACCGCACCGGGCCGCTGCTGTTCAAGAGCGTCGGCTGTGCGGCGTGGGATCTGGCCGCGTGCCGAACCGCGCGCGATGCGCTCGACGCGCGCCGGGCCGGCTGATCCGGCAGCACGACCCGCCTGCCCCACAGGCGGCACGTCACACCGGGGCCGCTCCGGCGGTTTCCCGTACGCGTTGTAGGAATCGCCCTACAACGCGTCGCCGCGGCCTACATCAACTTCCAATTCGGCCGATTTCATTTTCGGCGGCGCAACACGATACTGCCGGCATGAATGCCAGCCAGTTGCCCGCCGCGCTCCGGGTGTTTCTCGTCGATCACGCCGTCGCCGTCCGACAGCGGATCGCGCTGCTCGTCGGCGCGATCCGCGGTGTCGCCGTCGTGGGCGAGGCGGAAGACGGCCAGGACGCGTGGACGCACATCCGCAGCAGCCAGGCGGATGTCGTGATCGTCGACCTGCGGCTGGCGGACGGCAGCGGCCTCGACCTGATCGGGACGCTGTCGAAGGCCGCGCCGCGCATCGTCACGATCGTGCTGACGAATCACTCGGCGCCGGCATTCAGAGAGGCATGCGCGTCGGCCGGAGCCGACTACTTCTTCGACAAGACCGTCGAATTCGACGCCGCATGCCGCGTCATCGAATCCCTGGTGCACGCTCGCGTGCACCGCCCCTGACGAGCCGGAGTGACTCATGTCCACAGCCACCGCCTGCGCCGCCGACGTATCCATCACGCCCCGGCCGACGATTTCGCTTCGCGCGGTCACGCGTGCCGACGCCGCCAAGCATCCCGCCGCGCGCTGCTCGGCGTGCGCGATGCGCTCGATGTGCCTGCCGCCGCAACTGACGGCCGCCGAATACGGCCGCCTCGACGCGATCATCTGCACGACCCGGCAGGTACGCCAGGGCGACGCGCTGTTCCGCACCGACGATCCGTTCCAGAGCATCTACGCGGTGCGCGCGGGGTCGTTCAAGACGGTGATGATGCATCGCGACGGCCGCGAGCACGTGACGGGCTTCCAGATTGCCGGTGAAACGCTCGGGATGGACGGCATCGGCAGCGGCCAGCACTGCTGCGACGCGATCGCGCTCGAAGACAGCGTCGTATGCATCATCCCGTTCGGCGCGCTCGAAGCGGCGTGCCGCGAGATCAAGCCGATGCAGCACTTCCTCTACCAGATGCTGAGCAGCGAGATCGTCCGCGAATCGAGCCAGATGCTGCTGCTCGGCACGATGTCGGCCGAACAGCGCGTCGCGCAATTCCTGCTGAACCTGTCGTCGCGCTTCGAGGCGCGCGGCTATTCGGCGACGGAATTCAACCTGCGGATGACGCGCGAGGAAATCGGCTGCTATCTCGGGATGAAGCTCGAAACCGTCAGCCGGATGTTCTCGCGGTTCCATCGCGAAGCACTCGTCGAGACGCGCGGCAAGCGCGTGCGCATCATCGACTCGCAAGCGCTCGCCCGGGTCTGACCGGGCGCGCCGGCGCGGCATCGCGTGCGATGCCTCATTGCGCCGCGCTGCCTGCCGCCGCATCGCGCAGCCCCACCCTTGCACCGCCCGCCTGGCACGCGATCAGCGCCTGTTCGGCCTGCATGAACGCGCGGCGCAGCGTGTCGTCCATGTCGTCACCGACACACGCCGGCAGCAGCCAGAGCGACGTGTCGCGCATCACGAGGTCGAGCCGCACGTCGTACCGGCGCGCGCCATCGGCGGCGGCACGCGATTCGATGGCGAGGTGGCAGCCGCCGATCAGCGCGCGGAAGCGCTCGAGCCGCACCAGCAGCGCGCCGGCTTCGGCTTCGATCGCGGCGGTACCCGCGAATCCATGGCAGGCGATCTGCATGCCCACGCCCATGTCGTGTCTCCTGACGGGGCCGCCCGCTCGTCGACCGCCTTGCATATGCCGCCCGCATCGACATGCGGCGGCACGTGTTGCCCGTGGCACGGCGCGATTTCTTCGATCGCTGCCCGGCCGATAGTCTGCCCGCGCCTTCGTCGGCGCGGGATCGTTCATACGTTGAAGGTCTGCGACGCCTTCATCTCGATCCATGTCATGCCTGCCCGCAGCCCTTCGATCATCGCCTCACGCTCGGTCGGATACGCATGGCTGTGCTCGAACGTATGGTGAAAGCGCGCGGCGCCGGCGCCATGCTCGACCGACACGCGGCAGCGGAATTCGCCCGATTCGCACGGGCGCGTCTCGACTTCGACGGACCAGTCGCGTTCGTGAATGTTGCCCTGCAGTGTCATGCACCCTCCTGCTGTATCCGTTTCAGAGCCGGAAGTGGCCGCTGTGCAACAGCACCGGCCGGCCGCCGATTTCCTCGAGCATGCGTCGCGCCATCGCCTCGATCGCCGACCGGTGCGCTTCGAATGCGGCCAGCAGGTCGCGTTCGAGCAGCGACGGCGCGCCGAAATGATCCTCCAGCGCCTCGGCCGTGACCGCGCACTGCACGCAACGTCCGTCGACCAGCGCCGAAAACGCCACGACCAGGTCGCGTGCGCAATATTCGGGCGGTTCCGGCGGGAAGGCAATCTGCATCTGTCCGCCTGTCATCGTCGTGATGGCTCCATGACAAGAGCATAGTGGCGCGCGCGCCTCCACGCTTGACCCACGTCAACGGGTTCGCTGCGCTGCACGATGGTCGGCGCGGCAGCGTGCCGGCCGCGACTGCGCGACGCCCCCTCGCTCGCTTTCAACCCGCTTCAACCCACGTTCAACCCGCGTCGGGCTCGATCGTCGCACCGCGTTCCGCGAGCAGTTCGCGCAGCACGCTGCGGTGGCAATGGCGTTCGTCGCCGCAATAGCAGCCGATCGAGAACGCGGTGGTCGCCGACAGCGCCGCCAGCAGGTCGAGCACCTTCGGCGCGTCGCCATGCGCCATCTCCGCGCGGAAGTGACGCCGGAACGCGTTCCATTCGGCGTCCGTTTCGGCGGCCTGCGCCTGCGCGACGAGTTCCGGGCTCGGAGACAACGTCGGCAGCCATACATCATAGTAGTTGCGCGACGCGAATTCCGCCTTCGGCACGCCGCGCGGCGGCCGCCGCACCGTGCCGATCCGCAGGCCCTCGCCGGCCGCGCGCGGCGTGCCGAGCTGGATGATCCGGATGCCCATGTCGCTCCTTTTCGTGTTGCGTCCGATTGCGTGATCGTACCGCCGCGCCTGCGCCCCCGTCAGCCGGGTGGCGGACATTGCGGCCGCACAAAGAAAAACCGGCTGCCCCCTTGCGGGAGACAGCCGGTTCGGCCAGCCGCGTTGCGCGCCGGGGCGCGCCGCGATCAGACGCCGCTCTTCAGCACCTTGCCGATCGCATCGGCGACGATGGCGACGTTCGAGTCGTTCAGGCCCGCGACGCACATCCGGCCCGAACGCAGGATGTACACACCGTGCACTTCGCGCAGCGCGTCGACCTGCGATTCGGTCAGGCCCGTGTACGTGAACATGCCGCGCTGCTTCACGTAGCGCGTCAGTGCCTCGCCGCTGACGTGGTCGCGCAGGCCGTCATGGATCGACTGGCGCATCCGCGCGATGCGGCGGCACATCGCCGCCAGTTCCTCTTCCCACTGCTTGCGCAGCGCCGGCGTGCCGAGCACGGTGGCCACGACCTTCGCGCCGTAGGTCTGCGGGTTGCTGTAGTTCGAGCGCACGGCACCGGCCAGCTGGCCGAGCACGCGGTCGGCCGCGGCGGCATCCTCGCAGACGACGCTCAGGCCGCCCACGCGTTCGCCGTACAGCGAGAAGTTCTTCGAGAACGAGTTCGCGACCAGCGCCGGCACGCCGCGGCGGGCCAGTTCGCGCACCGCGAACGCGTCCGCGTCGAGGCCCGCGCCGAAGCCCTGGTAGGCCATGTCGACGAACGGCAGCAGCCCGCGCGCCTCGATCACGTCGATCAGCTTCTCCCACTGGCCTTCGTCGAGGTCGACGCCGGTCGGGTTATGGCAGCACGCGTGCAGCAGCACGATGCTGCGCGCCGGCAGCGCGTCGATCGCCGCGAGCATCGCGTCGAACTTCAGGCCGCCCGTCGCCTCGTCGTAGTACGGATACGTGTTCACCGTGAAGCCGGCGCGTTCGAAGATGAAGCGGTGGTTTTCCCAGCTCGGATCGCTGAGCCACACCTGCGAATCCGGGAAATAGCGCTTCAGGAAATCGGCGCCCACCTTCAGTGCGCCGGAGCCGCCGAGCGTCTGCAGCGTCGCGATGCGGCCGGCCGCGCGGGCCGGGTGATCGGCGCCGAACACGAGCGCCTGCACGGCGTCGCGATACGCGGCGAGGCCGACCATCGGCAGGTACGGCTTCGCGCCGAGGTCGCGCTGCAGCGCGGTTTCGGCTTCGCGCACGGCGCCCATCACCGGAATCCGGCCTTCGGCGTCGAAGTAGATGCCGATGCTCAGGTTGACCTTCTGGTCGCGCGGATCTTTCTGGAAGTTCTCGTTGAGCGTCAGGATCGGGTCGCCCGGGTACGCGTCGATGTGTTCGAACATGGCTTGAGTCTGTCTCGTTTGGAAGAATGATCGGGCCGGCCTGCGTCAGCGTGCGGATGCGCCGTCGTGCACCGCATAGCCTGCATTCTTCTGACGGAAGCGATACCCGACCGCGAGCACCGCGAGCCATACCGGGATCAGGTACACCGACAGGCGGAGATCCGGCGTCAGGTACATCACGACGAGAATGCCGGCCATGAATGCCAGGCACAGGTAATTCGTGAAAGGATAGCCCAGACTGCGGAAGGAAGTCTCCTCCCGGGCCGCACGCTTCGCCTGGCGGAACTTCAGGTGGATCAGCGTGATCATCGCCCAGTTGATGATCAGTGCCGACACGACGAGGCCCATCAGCACCTCGAACGCCTTGCCCGGCATGAAGTAGTTGACCAGCACGCACACGCCGGTCGCGAGCGCCGACGCGCCGAGCGCGGCGAGCGGAATGCCGCGCTTGTTCACCGAGCACAGCACCTTCGGCGCATTGCCCTGCTGCGCGAGGCCGAACAGCATCCGGCTGTTGCTGTACACGCCGCTGTTGTAGACCGACAGCGCGGCCGTCAGCACGACCACGTTCAGCACGTTGGCCACCAGGTTGCTGCTCAGCGCGTGGAAGATCAGCACGAACGGGCTACCGCCGGTGACGACCTTTTCCCACGGATACAGCGACAGCTGCACGGCGAGCGCGCCGATGTAGAAAATCAGGATCCGGTAGATCACCTGGTTGGTCGCGCGCGGAATGCTGCGCTTCGGATCGTCGGCCTCGGCCGCGGTGATGCCGATCAACTCCAGCCCGCCGAACGAGAACATGATGGCGGCCATCGACATCACGAGCCCCGACACGCCGTTCGGGAAGAAGCCGCCGTGCTGCCACAGGTTCCGGACGCTCGCCTCCGGGCCTGCATGGCCGCTCGCGAGCAGCCAGCCGCCGAAGCCGATCATGCCGACGATCGCGGCGACCTTGATGATCGAGAACCAGAATTCCGTCTCGCCGTACGACTTCACGCTCGCCAGGTTGAGCAGGTTGATCGCGACGAAGAACACCAGCGCCGACACCCAGGTCGGCACGCCGGGCCACCAGTACTGCACGTAGATCCCGACGGCCGACAGCTCGGCCATGCTGACGAGGATGTACAGCACCCAGTAGTTCCAGCCCGACAGGAAGCCGGTGAAGTGGCCGACGTACTTGTTGGCGAAGTAGCTGAACGAGCCGGCGACGGGCTCGTCGACGACCATCTCGCCGAGCTGGCGCATGATGAAGAACGCGACGATGCCGGCCACCGCGTAACCGAGCAGCACGGACGGGCCCGCCATCTTGATCGTCTGCGCGATGCCGAGGAACAGCCCCGTGCCGAGCGCGCCGCCGAGCGCAATCAGCTGGATGTGCCGGTTCTTCAGCCCGCGCTTCAGGCCGTCGCTCTCGTTTCCAGAAACCATGTCTTCTCCACTCTGTCCGCCTCCGCCTGAAGCGGGGTGCGGCGCGCCTCGGTGTGCCGGGCGCTGTTTTGCTGTGCCGGGGCCGTTCGTGGAGCCGCCGGGTTGGGGACTGCAATCTTCGCGTGGCGGCGCCCGATTCGCGTCGGCGTCCCCGCCAGACCGGCCGCCGACCGTCGCCGCGCCCGCCTTGCTGCGATCGCACACGAAAATCCGGCGTCAGTTTAGCGTCGCGACGGCGAAATCGGGTTTCGTAACCCGTTCATGCAAACCCTACATTATGAGATAAGATTGCACCCAGGAGACGGATGAGGAAATAAAAATGCATGAACCGGTTCTGGATCGCCTCGATCGCCACTTGCTCGCGATCCTGCAGGAGAACGGCCGCGCGTCGAACCTCGATCTGGCGAAGGCGGTCGGCCTGTCGCCCGCGCAGACACTGCGCCGCCACCGGCGGCTGGAGGAAATCGGCGCGATCCGCCGCTACGAAACCCGGCTGTGCCCCGACACGCTCGGCTTTGGCGTCACCGCCTTCGTGCACGTGACGATGGAGCGCGGGCATATCCGCGACCTGTCGAAGTTCCAGAAACTCGTGTCGGATCTCGCGCAGATCCAGGAGTGTTTTTCAGTGACGGGCGATATCGACTACGTGCTGAAAGTCGTCGCGCGTGACCTGAAGGGGCTGTCCACGTTCCTGCTCGAAACGCTGATGCGCATTCCCGGCGTGAGCGGCGTGCATTCGAGCGTGTGCCTCGACGAGATCAAGTGCACGAGCGCGATGCCGGTGGAAGGCTGAAGCACCGGCCCGCTTACCTCACTGCCTCGAACGCACTGATCAGCAACGCCCCCGCCGCGATCACCAGGCAACCGGCCGCCCGGCGCGGCGTCAGCCGCTCGCCAAGATATACGCGAGCGATCAGCGCCGCGAACACCACGCTCGTTTCCCGCAGCGCCGACACCGGCCCCATCGGCGCGCGATCCATCGCCCAGATCACGATGCCGTACGCGAGCGCCGCGAACACGCCGCCGCACGCAGCCTTCGCCGTTTCGCCGACATCCTGCGTCAGCCGTAACGGCCCCGCCCGCAGCCGGTAGTACGCGGCCATCATCGCGCCCGTCAGCACGAACATCCACGCGGTATAGCCGACCGTGTTGCCGCTTTCCCGCACGCCGATTCCGTCGACCACGCTGTAGGCCGCGATCGACACGCCGGTCGCGAACGCGGTCGGCAGGACCTGCATCATCCGGTGCTTCGCGTCGCGCCCGCGCTCCAAGCCGATCGCCAGGATGCCCGCGCAGATCAGCACGAGCCCGCATTGCGCGCCGGCATTCAGGTGCTCGCCCGCAAACACCGCCGCGCCGAGCGTGACGAGCAGCGGCGCGGTGCCGCGCGCGACCGGGTATGCGACGGTCAGGTCGCCGTGCTCGTACGCGCGCACCAGCAGCAGCGTATAGACGACGTGGAGCACGGCCGATGCGACGACACAGAGCCAGCTCGCGGGCGTGATCGGCGCGGCGGCCGGCAGGAACAGCAGCGCGAACAGCCCGATGGCGATCTGCAGCACGGTGGCCGACCGCAGCCGGTCGCCGCTGCTGCGGACGAGCGCATTCCATGACGCATGCAGGAACGCGGCACACAGAACGGCAAACAGAACGGGGATCGGCACGATGCGTACTCGCTGACGGTCGGCCACGCGAAATCGTCGCCGCAGGGCGTTCATCGTATGAATACGTCATCCGGTTGTCAAAAAACCTGCGCTGCGCAGCGTCCTGTGCCCCCGCGCCGCCACGCCGTTTCGCCTGTCCCGCCCGCCCCGTGCGGCATCCGCGGCAATCGTCCCGCCCGCCGCGGAATGTGACGCAAAGGTGGCAGCCGGTCCGCCCCTTTCCGTTCTCTTTCGGTTCGCGCCCCGGCGTAATGAAATCGATACCGTAGCGCAATCGGCGCGAAACCACTCCGTCCCCATATCTTCATACGGGACTGTTCCAATGCGCGTGCTCTCTCACGAGCTCCGCGCCGAACCGACACGGCGACGGGGCCGCTCTCCACCATCGAAGACCTTACCTGGAGTTTCCCGATGTTCCGTCAAGCCTTGCTCGTCACCGCCTGCGCAGCCGCGGCGCTGGCGCTGTTCGCCTGCGGCGGCAGCGACGATCCCACGTCGACGCCTGCCGTGTCGTCGCAGGATGCGCTGCAGACCGCCACGCCGATCAAGCACGTCGTCGTGATCTATGGCGAAAACATCTCGTTCGACCACTACTTCGGCACCTACCCGAACGCGACGAACCCGTCGGGTGAACCGGCGTTCACCGCGAAGGCCGGCACGCCGACGCCGAACGGCCTGACGGGCACGCTGCTCACCGCGAACCCGAACTTCACGAACACGGCCAACGGCGCCGACGCGGCGAACCCGTTCCGCCTCGACCGCACGCAAGCCGCGACCGCCGACCAGAACCATGCGTACACGGCCGAACAGCAGGCCGAGGACAACGGCCTCGCCGACCTGTTCCCGAAATACACCGGCAAGGGCTCGTCCGGCGGCGCCGGCGCGTTCGGCACGAAGGGCCAGGTGATGGGCTACTTCGACGGCAACACCGTGACCGCGCTGTGGAATTACGCCCAGCGCTTCGCGATGAGCGACAACACGTACACGACGGTCTATGGGCCGTCGACGCCGGGCGCGCTGAACGTGGTGTCCGGCCAGACCAACGGGATGCAGATCGTCAAGACGTCGAAGCAGCCGTCGACGCTCGCGTCCAGCTCGTACTACATCAATGACGGCCAGGGCGGCCTCACGATGATCAACGACGTCGACCCGGGCTTCGACGTGTGCTCGAGCACGACCGACCAGGCGATGATGACGGGCAAGAACATCGGCGACCTGCTGAACGGCGCGAAGATCACGTGGGGCGGCTTCATGGGCGGCTTCAACCTGTCGACGACGAACGGCAACGGCACGACGGGCTGCGCGCGCAGCACGGTCGCGACCGCCGTGAACGCCGCGACGGCCGACTACATCCCGCACCACAACTGGTTCCAGTACTACGCGTCGACCGCGAACCCGCAGCACACGCGCCCGAGCTCGGTCGCGGCGATCGGCTCGAGCTTCCAGGCCGACGGCAAGACCGCCGAACCCGCGAACCACCAGTACGACACGGACGACTTCTTCGCCGCCGTGAAGGCCGGCAACTTCCCGTCGGTCAGCTACCTGAAGGCCCCCGCCGCACAGGATGCGCACGCCGGCTATTCGGATCCGCTCGACGAGCAGGCGTTCGTGACGAAGGTCGTCAACTTCCTGCAGCAGCAGCCGGACTGGCAGAACACGGCCGTGATCGTCACCTATGACGACTCGGACGGCTGGTACGACCACGTGTACACGGCACCGACGCGCGCGTCGTCCGATCCGGTCGACCAGGTCAACGGCAACGGCAAGTGCGGCACGGGCGGCACCACCGGCGTGAACGGCGCGACCGTGAACGGCCGCTGCGGCCCGGGCGTGCGCATTCCGCTGATCGTGATCTCGCCGTACGCAAAGCAGAACTACGTCGACCACACGATGCTCGACCAGTCGTCCGTCGTGCGCTTCATCGAGGACAACTGGCTGGGCGGCCAGCGCATCGGCGGCGGTTCGTTCGATGCGACGGCGGGCGACCTGCGCGCGCTGTTCGACTTCACGTCGAAGCCGAACACGACGCCGCTGTACCTCGACCCGACGCTCGGCACCGCATTGAGCGCGGCACCGACGATCTGACCGGTATTGCATGACCGCATGGCCGGCGCTTCACGCGCCGGCCGTTTCCGTTTGTTCCGTTCAACGCGCCGCTTCGTGCGGCGCCCGATTCCCGACCGACAGCATGACAGCTCGCCCCGCGTTCCCGTCTCCCGACGCCTCCGGCACCGCCGCGCCGCGCGCCCCTTCCCGCCTTCTGCGCCGCGCGGCATTCGCGATCGGCGCCGCCGTGCTCGGCTACGGCGCGTTCGCGATCGCGTTTCCCGCGCAGGTACCGGCGGCGATCGGCACCGTCGTCGCCGACTGGACGGGGGCGAACCCGCATCCGGTCGTGCTGCAGCGGCCCGCCGCGCAGCCGCTGTCGACAGTCGCGCAGCTCGGGCGCGCGCTGTTCGCCGACCCGTCGCTGTCCGCGTCGGGCAAGCAGTCGTGCGCGTCGTGCCACAGCCCCGATCACGCGTACGGCCCGCCGAACGCGCTCGACGTGCAGCCGGGCGGCCTCGCGATGACGCAGCAGGGTTATCGCCCGCCGCCGTCATTGATGTACCTGTACCGCCAGCCGAACTTCAGCATCGGCCCCGACGCCGGTGAAAACGACGCCGCACCGAGCGTCGCGCAGCAGGCCGCTTCGGCCGCCGGCGTGGTGAAGGCGCAGAAGGTGGCCGGCACGTCGGCCGCGCCGCAACTCGTGCCGCAGGGCGGGATGTTCTGGGATGGCCGCGCCGATACGCTGCAGCAGCAGGCATTCGGCCCGCTGCTGAATCCGGTCGAGATGGCGAACGCGAGCATCGACGACGTCGCGCGCAAGCTCGCGCAGTCGTCGCACCGCGCCCAGCTCGAGCAACTGTTCGGCGCACGCGTGTTCGACAGCCCGCAGCTCGCGGTATCGGAAGCGATGTTCGCGATCGCGCGCTATCAGGTGGAGGATCCGTCGTTCCACCCGTACAACAGCAAGTACGATCGCTGGCTCGAAGGCCGCGCGCGTCTCTCGCAGGCGGAACTGCGCGGGCTGCGCCTGTTCAACGACCCGGACAAGGCGAATTGCGCGGGCTGCCACCTGTCGAAGCCCGGCAAGGACGGATTGCCGCCGATGTTTACCGACTACCAGTACGAGGCGCTCGGTGTGCCGCGCAACCAGCAGCTCGCGCAGAACCGCAACCCGGCGTTTCACGATCTCGGCGTGTGCGGGCCGTTCCGCGACGACCTGAAGGACCAGACGCAGTATTGCGGGATGTTCCTCACGCCGACGCTGCGCAACTCGGCGACGCGCCATGTGTTCTTCCACAACGGCGTGTTCCACACGCTCGACCAGGTGATGGCGTTCTACAACGAGCGCAGCATCTCGCCGCAGAAGTTCTATTCGCGCGGCGCGGACGGCAAGGTCGACGAGTACGACGACATTCCGCCGAAATACCGCGCGAACGTCGACGTGACCGATGCGCCGTTCGATCGCAAGCCGGGCGACAAGCCTGCGATGACGGCGCAGGACATCAGGGATATCGAAGCGTTTCTGGGAACGTTGAACGACGAGCCGGCGCGCTGACAGGCCGGCGGTCGGTTGCCGTGCGCGCCGTGTTCGTCAGCGGCGCGCACGGATGCACAGGAAGGCCGGCGCCAGCGACAGCTCCGCGTGGAGCCGCTCCGATACGGCCTTCATCTCGGGTAGCGGTGTCGGTTCGACGAAACGGTCGAGACGCCAGCCGGCGTCGGCGAGCGCATTCAGGATGTCGGCGAGCGGCCGGCGCCAGGCCTCGACATAGGGTTTCGGTTCGCCGAAGCCCGACCAATGGAAGCCGAAACGGCTCGTATCGAAGTACGTGCCATCCCCGCGCGTGCGCTCGTCCATCCAGTCGCGCATCGGATGCGCCATCGAGAACACCAGCGTCGCGCCCGGCCGCGCGACGCGTCTGAATTCGCGCAGCGTCGGCGTCAGATCGCGCACGTAGTCGAACGCGAGCGAGCACAGGATCTTGTCGAAAGCATGATCGGGCAGCCAGTCGAGCGGCGCCGCGAGATCGCCTTCCGCGACGTCGACCGCGAGCCCCGCGCAACGCGCCTTCGCGAGCGCGACCATCTCGGGCGTGATGTCGAACGCGTGGACGGTCGCACCGTGGCGCGCGAGGTGCTCGCTGCAGATGCCGGGCCCGCAGCCGGCGTCGAGCACCGTCAGGCCGTCGACGTCGCCGAGCAGCGCCATCGTAGCCGGCCGCTCGTAAAGCGCGTTGTGTGCCTTGGTCGGCGCGATGTCCGCGTAGCGTTGCGCGAAGCTCGCGTAAACGCGGCGGGCGGACGGTTCGTTCGGGTCGGTCATGCGGCATCCGTCGGTGGAGACTGGGCAGGCCGATTCTGCCCGATCCGACGGCGGCTGGCGACCTGCCCTCGCGTCGGCGTCAGGACAGGCTGTCGAGCAACCGATACCACGCGACCCCGGCCGCGATATAGAAGCGCTGCAACCCGTGCAACGGGATCGGGCGGATCGGCGTGACCCGGAACGGCAGCGGCAGTTGCGCATCGCCCGACAGATGCGCGGCCAGGTGCTTGCCGAGCGTCGTCGCCATCGCGATGCCCCGGCCGTTGTAGCCGAGCGCGATAGTCACGCCCGGCGCGGGCTCGTGCACGTGCGGCAGAAAATCCGCGGTGATCGCGACGCGCCCCGCCCAGCGGTATTCGAACCGGACGCCCTTCAGTTGCGGATACAGCAGCGTCGTCGCGCGTTCGAGGTGGCGCCAGTCGCTCGGCGCACGCGGGTCGGCGAACGGGCCGCGGCCGCCCATCAGCAGGCGCCCGGCCGCGTCACGGCGGAAGTACAGCAGCAGACGCCGTGCGTCCGATGCGACCTCACCGCCAGCGAGGATGTCGCGACCGAGTTCCGGCGCGAGCGGTTCCGTCGCGACGATGAAGCTGTTCGCGGCGATCACCGACTGACGCAAGCCGGGCCACAACCCGTCGGTATAGCCGTTGGTCGCGATCACGACGCGTTCGGCCGACAGCGTCGCGCCGCCGGACGTCGCGATCCGCCAGCGGCCGTCGGCGCGCGTCAGCCCGACGGCGCGGGTCGACCCATGCACGACCGCCCCGCTCGCCTGCGCGGCGCGCACGAGGCCGCGCGTATAACCGAGCGGCTGCACGCTGCCGGCGCGGCGATCGATCCAGCCGCCCGCATACGCCGGCGTGCCGAGCCGACGCGCGACGTCGTCGCGGCCAAGCACGTCGACCGGCGCGCCGCGCGCGGCCCATTGCTGCGCCCGAAGTGCGACCGTATCGAGCATCGCGGCGGTCGGCGCCGGCTGGATCCAGCCGGCGCGACGCGCATCGCAGTCGATTCCGTACCGCGCGATCAGGTCGAACACCGTGTCGGCCGCGCCGCCGACGATGCCGGCAAGCTGTTCGCCGGCCTCGTCGCCGAACCGGCGTACCAGTTCGTCGGGGTCGTATTTCAGCCCGGGAATCACCTGCCCGCCGTTGCGGCCCGATGCGCCCCAGCCCGGCTGCGCGCCGTCGATCACGCGGACGTCGACACCGCGTTCGGCCAGATGAAGTGCGGTCGACAGGCCCGTGAAGCCCGCGCCGACGATCGCCACGTCGCACGACACGGACGCGTCGAGCGCGGGCGTATCGGGCGCCGGCGCGGCGGTTGCCGCCCACAGCGAATCCGGCCACTGCGCGTCGGGCCGTCCGGGTGCCGCGTTCGTTGCGCTCATGTTCGATCCGGGTGGTCGGCGCCGTCCGACGCCAGCAGGCGGCGCAGGAATTCCTGCGTGCGGGGATGGGTCGGCTGCGTGAGCACGTCGCGCGCCGGTCCGCTTTCGCAGATCGTGCCGTCGTGCAGGAAGCACACGCGATCGGCCACCTCGCGTGCGAATGCCATTTCGTGCGTGACGACCACCATGGTCATCCCGTCGCGGGCGAGCCCGCGCATCACGCCGAGCACTTCGCCGACGAGCTCGGGGTCGAGCGCCGACGTCGGCTCGTCGAACAGGATCGCCTGCGGCGCCATCGCGAGCGCGCGTGCGATCGCGACGCGCTGCTGCTGGCCGCCCGACAGTTCCGACGGATACGCGTTCATCCGGTGTGAAAGCCCGACCTTGTCGAGCAGCGCACGCGCCTGCTCGCGTGCCTGCGCGGCCGGCATGCGCCGCACGTGCACGGGCCCTTCCATCACGTTCTCGAGCGCCGTGCGGTGCGCAAACAGGTTGAAGCGCTGGAACACCATGCCGACGCGCATCCGCAGTTCGTGGATCCGCTTCGAATGCGCGTCGACCTTCACGCCGTCGATCGTGATCGACCCTTCGTCGTAGGTCTCGAAGCCGTTGATACAGCGCAGCACGGTCGACTTGCCGGAACCGGACGGCCCGATCAGGCACACGACTTCACCCGCCTGCACGTCGAGGCTCACGCCCTTCAGCACCGCGTGCTGATGAAACCGTTTATGGATGGCATCGATCCGGATCATGCGCCCCTCCTCAGTGCGAGCCGCTTGCCGAGCCGGTTCACGCCGAACATCAGCGGCAGGCCGAGCGCGAGATACAGCAGCGCGACGAGCGTATAGACGCTCATGTTCTGGAACGTCGACGATGCAATCAACTGGCCGGCGCGCGTGATCTCGGCGACCGTGATCGTCGACGCGACCGACGAATCCTTCAGCAACATCACCAGCGTGTTGCCGTACGGCGGCAGCGCGATGCGGAACGCCTGCGGCAGCACCACGCGCCGCATGATCATCGGCCCGCGCATGCCGATCGCGTGCGCGGCCTCGATCTGGCCGCGGTCGATCGCCTCGATGCCCGCGCGGAAGTTCTCGGCCTGATACGCCGAATACGCGATGCCGAGACCGAGCACGCCAGCCTGGAATGCCGACAGTTGCACGCCGAGATCAGGCAGCACGAAGTACATGTAAAACAGCTGCACGATGATCGGCAGCCCGCGGATCACGTTGACGATCGTGCTGCCGGCCGTCGAGACGGCACGATTGCGCGACACCTTCAGCAGCGCAAGGATCAGCCCGAGCACCGAGCTGAGCACGAACGCGCATGCGGTGATCTCGATCGTGACCACCGCGCCCTTCAGCAGGATCGGCAGGAAATCGATCGCATTCTGAAAAAACATGAGGCCTCCTATGCGACGGCCGGACGGGCCGCCGCCGGGAATGCCCGCGACGCGCGGGCGATGCCGGCCGGGAATCGAATGCCGACGCTCAGCTCATGTGCCACTTCTGCAGGATCTGCTGCAGCGTGCCGTCGCTCTTCATCTTGCGGATCGCGCCGTTGAGCTGTTCGAGCGTCGCAGTGTCACCCTTGCGCACGATGAAGCACACCTGCCCCTTCACGACGCTCTGGTATTCCGGCACGAGCCGCACCTGGCGATTGACGCCGTGTTCGATCTGGTACGCGACGATCGGCTGGTCGGCGAAGCCGGCCTTGATGCGCCCGAGCGCGACGTCGCGCATGATGTCGGCGATCGAATCGTAGGTCCGGACTTCCTTGAAGATGCCCTTCTTGTTGAGCGCATCGACGAACGCCGTGCCGACCTGCGCGCCGACCACCTGGTCCTTGAAATCGTCCATCGACGTATAGCGGCCCGGGTCGTCGGCCTTCACGATCAGGCCTTCGCCGAATGAGTAGACGGTGTCGGAGAAATCGACGACCTGCTGGCGCGCCGGCGTCTTCAGCATCGCGGCCGAGATGATGTCGATCTTCTGCGTGGTGAGCGACGGGATCAGCGCCGAGAACACGGTCTGCTGCACGTCGACGCGAAACCCGGCCGACTTCCCGGCTGCCGTGATCGCATCGACCATCATCCCCTGGATCGAATTGCTCTTGACGTCGAGAAACGTGAACGGCACGCCGGTGGCCGTCGCGCCGACCTTCAGCGTCGGCTCGGCCGCAACGGCACCCGCCGACGCCGTGGAGAGGGCAATACAGGTGGCGAAACCGGCGGCCAGTGCGCCGAACCGCTTGATGAACGGAACCATGGTGACTCCTTCTCGAATAATCCGGGCGCCGGCCGGTCGCTGATCGACACTGCGACGATGGCCCGATCTTAAAACGAATCAAAAACATCGCAAATAGATTTTTTCGTATCGATATTCGATACGCTATAATGCGATATCGAATCGATTCCGCTCCTCGCCATGGAAACGTCGCCCGACCAAGCAAACGATCTGCTGTTCAACCAGTCGCTGGAAAAAGGGCTGAACGTGCTGCGCGCGTTCAGCGCGAAACGGCGCACGATGACGCTGGCGGAAGTGGCCGACGCGGCGGGGATGACGAAAAGCTCCGCGCAGCGGATGGTCTATACGCTCGAGAAGCTCGGCTACATCCGCAAGCATCCGGTCACGCGGCGTTACCAGCTCACGCCGCACGTGATGCGGATCGGCTTCAACTATCTCGCCGCCGACACGTTGATCGACGTCGCGAATCCGTTCCTGTCCGAGCTCACGAACCTGACCGGCGAAACCACCAACCTCACCGAGCCGGACGAGGACGAAATGGTGTACGTCGCGCGTTTCGTGTCGACCAAGTTCGTGCCGATTCACATGCCGATCGGCAGCCGCATCCCGATGTACTGCACCGGCAGCGGCCGCGCGTTCCTGAGCGCGTTGGCGCCGGAAGAAGCACGCGCGCGGCTCGACGACATGGTGCGCACGCCGCATACGCCGCGCACCGTCACGGCGCTCGACGATCTCGTCGCATTGCTCGACAACGCGCGGCGCGAAGGCTATGCGACCAACCAGGAAGAACTGTTCATCGGCGACATGTCGATTGCCGCGCCCGTACTCGGCAGCCAGGGGCAGCCGGTCGCGGCCGTGCACGTGGTCGCGCCGACGAGCCGCTGGACGTTCGACGACGCGCGCCGCAAGCTCGCGCCGGCGGTAATCGACTGCGCGCGCGGGATCAGCAATTCGATCCGGACGCTTGAATAGCGTCGGCGAAATGGCACACGGCGTGCCGTTGCATTGCGCAACGGCGTTCGATCGCTACTGTGGCTTGGGCGAATGCTCGGTCCGATAGGTACGGTTCGGGCGCGATACGAGTTGCTTCGCTGCAACGTCCAGTTCCTTGCCGTGATACAGATCGATGCATTTCAGGAAGTCGAACTTCACATCCCTGACCTCAGATTCGACAACCGGATTTCGATAGTCACGGGCCAGATACTTCGCGACCAGCGCGTGGATCACGTCCGGCGCACGTTCCATGTCGTAGTAGGTCCAGTCACGCAACGCGCTGGTGCTGCTGCCGATGTCCTTGCTCGCGCCGGGCGCCTGCTTGTATGCGGTAGCCAGACATTCCGCGAGCACCATGTCCTTGAAGTTCTGGAGATAAGTTCGTGAGCCTGCCTCAGGCGCCGCTTGTGCGGCGTCCTTCGCCACGACCATCGCCGGTTGAAACGCGATGCACACTAACGCGGCAGCGATCCGGACTCCCCTCATGACAGGCTCCAAAAATTTGCGCGATCGGTACGATACCGCGCGCCCGGTTCGTTGAAGTAACAATGGTCGTAACACGTCCGCCCATTGAACAGCGTGGCGTGGCCCTGTGCATCGCTCCACCCCGACACCTCGAACAGGATGACGCCCTGCCGACCCGCAAGCGGCCCTCCGTTCGACGGCGGGTATTTGACGCCCTCAGCCTTCCCCCAGCGTTGCTCGAGAAAACGAATCAAGTCCCGGACACGAAAAAAGTATTGCCGATTGTCTCTGCCCGATACCGTTTGCTCGGGGATTCTCGGTATCACCATACCGGCTTCACCCAGGATATAACTCATCCTCACCGCGCAAGTATTGCTCCATCGCTCTGTCGGATTCGGATTGTTGACGTTCCTCTCGACATATCCACCTATCACTTTCGCAACGCGCTCACCGGAATTTGCCGGGTCGTAGATTCGCTGAGATGCCGCCCATGCAACGGCAAATGATGGTCGTTTCACTTTGGCTCCTTGTTGTTGAAATGAATTCGACTCGAGGGCAAACGCATCGAAGACTCGCTACGGCTCATGTGCTCCGAGAACCTTCGAATCCATCGAATCAGGGCGTTATGATGAGCGATTTGAAAGTTTTTTGTAATAATTCCAGTTTGCCGGACGCCGATCCTTCTTCTGCTTCACCCCCTCGTTTTCCCCGATCCCGTTCGCCTTGACTCGGTTCCTCCGATCGTCAACACTTCGCACATCGCAAGTGTGATCACAGATCGCAGATCAATCCCAGGAGAACCCCGCCTTGGCGCCTCGTATCGTCCCGCCCGCACTGAAAGCCATCGAACAGGAAACGATGGCCGACAAGGTCTACCAGCAACTGCGCGAAGCGCTGATGAGCGGCCGTTTCGCGCCCGGCCAGGCGCTGAGCCTGCGCAGCGTCGCCGAGGCAGTCGGCTCGTCGACGATGCCGGTGCGTGCCGCGCTCACGCGGTTGCGCGCCGAGCGCGCGCTGGTCGACGGCCCGAACCGGGCGCTCGTCGTTCCGCCGATGACGCTCGACATGCTCGACGAACTGCGCGACGTGCGGATCGCCCTCGAAGGCTGCATCGCCGAGCGCGCGTGCGCCCGGATGAACGACGCGCAGATCGCGGTCGTGCGCAAGACCTGCGAGACGATGCAGGCACACGTCGAGGCCGGCCGCTCGCGCGCCTACCTGCAAAGCAATTTCGCGTTCCACAGCGCGATCTACGCGCACGGCGCCAGCGAAAACACGCTCGCGATCGTCGAGAACCTGTGGATGCGTGTCGGCCCGTTCCTCAACATGGTCGCGCTCGACATTCCGCACATGCGGCGCTCGATGGATGCGCACCGTGCCATCGTCGATGCACTCGAGCGACGCGACGGCGCGGGCGTGCGGGCCGGCATCGCGCTCGACATCGGCGGCGCCGCGCACGATCTCGCCGAGACGCTGCGGGCCGAACAGACGCCGCGGACCGTGAACGCGAAACCGTAGCCGCCGCCCGCCTCGACCCTCCGAATCGCGAGCGGCCGCAATCCGACTACACCAACGATGGAGACAACCCGGCATGACAGCTTCCGACCTGCTGAAACCCTATGACGGCCTGCGCGTCCTCGTGACGGGCGGCGCGTCGGGCATCGGTCTCGAAATCGCCGACGCGTTCGCCGAATGCGGCGCGCGCGTGCACGTGTGCGACGCCTCGCAAGCCGCGATCGCGGCGCTCGCCGACCGGCCGCCGCGCGCGGCGGCCGGCGCGATCAGCGCGACGCTGGCCGATGTATCCGACCCGGCCGCCGTCGAGCGCGTGTTCGCCGACGTGTCGACCGGGCTCGGCGGCCTCGACGTGCTGGTCAACAACGCGGGTATCGCCGGCCCGACCGGCGGCATCGACGAAATCGACCCCGTGCAGTGGGAACAAACCGTCGCGATCAACCTGAACGCGCAATTCCAGTTCGCGCGCCGCGCGGTGCCGCTGCTGCGCGAGTCGAAACACGGCGGCGCGATCATTGCACTGTCGTCGGTCGCCGGCCGGCTGGGCTATGCGTTCCGCACGCCGTATGCGGCCACCAAATGGGCGGTGGTCGGCCTCGTGAAGAGCCTCGCGATCGAACTCGGGCCGCTCGGCATCCGCGTGAACGCGATCCAGCCCGGCATCGTGCGCGGCCCGCGGATGCGCCGCGTGATCGAGGCGCGCGCGCAGCAGCTCGGCATCGGCTACGACGACATGGAGAAGCGCTATCTCGAGAAGATCTCGCTGCGGCGCATGACCGATCCGGCCGAGATCGCCGCGACCGCGCTGTTCCTGTGCTCGCCGGGCGGGCATGGCATCACAGGGCAGGCGATCTCCGTCTGCGGCAACGTCGAAGTGCTCTGACGCGTCCTGCATCGTTCATCGAAAGGAATCCATCCGTGGCAAACGCTCGTAAAGTCATCATCACCTGTGCGCCGACCGGCGCGATCCATACGCCGTCGATGTCGCCGTACCTGCCTGTCACACCGCACGAAATCGAAACGGCCGCGGTCGCGGCCGCACGGGCCGGCGCGGCGATCCTGCACCTGCACGCACGCAACCCGTCCGACGGCAAGCCGACACAGGATCCGGCCGTGTTCGCCGAATTCCTGCCTCGCATCAAGGCGCAGACCGACGCGGTGATCAACCTCACGTCGGGCGGCAGCCCGCACATGACGGTCGACGAACGGCTGCAGCCCGCGCTGCATTTCCAGCCCGAGGTCGCGTCGTTGAACATGGGCTCGATGAACTTCGGGCTGTACCCGATGCTCGAGCGCTTCCGCGAGCTGAAGCATCCGTGGGAGCGCGAACATCTCGAGAAAAGCCGCGATCTCGTGTTCAAGAATACGTTCGCGGACATCGAGACGATCCTCACGCGCTGCGGCGCGAACGGCACGCGGTTCGAATTCGAGTGCTACGACATCTCGCATCTGTACAACCTCGCGCACTTCGTCGATCGCGGGCTCGCGAAACCGCCGTTCTTCGTGCAAAGCGTGTTCGGCCTGCTCGGCGGGATCGGCGCGCACCCGGAAGACCTGATGCACATGCGCCGGACGGCCGACCGCCTGTTCGGCAGCGATTACGTGTGGTCGATCCTCGGCGCGGGCCGCAACCAGATTCCGCTCGCGACGATCGGCGCCGCGCAAGGCGCGAACGTGCGCGTCGGGCTCGAGGATTCGCTGTGGATCGCGCCCGGCAAGCTCGCGGAATCGAGCGCCGCGCAAGTCCTGAAAATGCGTCAGGTGCTCGAAGGCCTGTCGCTCGAGATCGCAACGCCGGCCGAGGCGCGCGCGATGCTCGCGCTCAAGGGCGGCGACGCCGTGAATTTCTGATCGCCGGGTCGCCCCCCGACACCCGCATCCGCATCCGCAAGCGCAGTGACAAGGCGCCGGCCCGAACCGGCCGGCGCCAGGACGCCCTTCATCGCCCCGCTCCGTTCGAGCGCCGCCGGCGCGGCTCCGTCGACTGCCCATCCGCTGCCTGCCGCGCAGCGGCATTTGCCGAACGCGGCGCGCCGTGCTTGCCGTGCGCGCCGGTTCGCCCTTACCGGAGTCGTCCGCATGTCCACTCATCACGCTCAGGCCCTGTCGTCCACCGCGACCGACGCGAACGCGTCGCTGAACCGGCTGCTGTTCCGCAAACTCATGCCGCTGCTGATCGCCGCGTATGTGATCAGCTTTCTCGACCGCACCAACATCGCGTTCGCCAAACATTCGATGGGCGTCGATCTCGGCATCTCATCGGCCGCGTACGGGCTCGGCGCGGGGCTGTTCTTTCTCACCTACGCGCTCTTCGAGATCCCGAGCAACCTGATCATGCATCGCGTCGGCGCGCGCTTCTGGATCACGCGGATCATGATCACGTGGGGCGCGCTGTCGATCGCGATGGCGTTCGTCCGCGGCGAGACATCGTTCTACGTGATGCGCCTGCTGCTCGGCGTGGCCGAAGCCGGCCTGTTTCCCGGCGTGATGCTGTATCTGACGTACTGGTTCGGCCGGGAGGAGCGTGCACGCGCCACCGGCTATTTCCTGCTCGGCGTGTGCATTGCGAATATCGTCGGCGGGCCGCTGGCCGGTGCGCTGATCGAACTCGACGGCACGCTCGGTTTCCACGGCTGGCAATGGCTGTTCGTCGTCGAAGGCATTCCGGCGATCCTGCTCGCGTTCGTCGTGTGGACACGCTTGCCGGACCGTCCGAGCGCCGCGCCGTGGCTCGCCCCGGAAACCGGCCGCGCGCTCGAGCGCAAGCTGGCCGCCGAACAGGACGCGGGCGTCGCCGCGCACGGCGGCCACGCGTTCGGCGCCGCATTGCGCGACCCGCAGATCTGGCTCGCGATCTTCGTGTACTTCTGCCACCAGTTGACCATCTACACGGTGATCTTCTTCCTGCCGGGGATCATCGGCGCGTCGGGACGTCTGTCGCCGGTCGCGGTCGGGTTGCTGACGTCGCTGCCCTGGCTCGCCGCCGCACTCGGGGCCGGGACGCTGCCGCGCTTCGCACGCGAGTCGCGTCATTCGCGGCGGATGCTGTGCGCGGGGCTCGCGATCATGGCCGCCGGGATGGTCGGCGCCGCGCATGCGTCACCGTTGGCGGGCCTGCTCTGCGTGTGCCTGTCCGCGTCGATGTTCTTCGTCGTGCAGTCGATCGTGTTCACGTTTCCTGCGTCGCGGCTCGCCGGCAGTGCGCTGGCCGGCGGGCTCGGGCTCGTGAACACGTGCGGGCTGCTCGGCGGCTTCGTCGGGCCCACCGTCGTCGGCGCGATCGAACAGGCGACCGGCAATGCAAAGAACGGGCTGACGCTGCTGGCGGTCGCGCTCGTCGTCGCGGCATTCGCGAGCCTCGCGTTGCGTCACGGGCACGAGCGCGCCGACGTGCGGTCGCACGGCTGAAAGGCAGGCTGGAACCAGACCGGCGTGAGACGGGCTGCGCCCCGCCCGCCTCACGCTGTCAGAACAGATACATCCCCGCGACGAACACGACGCCCGAGAACAGCAGCGTCGTCACGCAGTACCCCATGATGTCGCGCACCCCGAGCCCCGCGATCGCCAGCGCGGGCAGCGCCCAGAACGGCTGCGCCATGTTGGTCCAGGCCTCGCCGTACGCGATCGCCATCGCCGCCTTGCCGAGATCGGCGCCGAGCGCCTGAGCCGCCGGCATCACGAACGGGCCCTGCACGACCCAGTGGCCGCCGCCCGACGGCACCGCGAAATTGATCACGGCGGAACTCAGGAACGCAAGCAGCGGGAACGTATGCACGTTCGCGATATCGACGAACCACTTCGTGATCACGCCCGCGAGCCCCGAATGATCCATCAGCGCCTGGATGCCCGCGTAGAACGGGAACTGGATCATGATCCCCGACGCGCCGCGCGCCGCGCCGGCCACCGCGCGCGCATAGGCCATCGGCGTACGGTGCAGCAGGATGCCGGCCGCGAGGAACGCGAGGTTCACGGTGTCGATGTCGAGTGCGAAGCCCTTCTGCACGAACTTCAGCACGAGGAACGCCGCACACAGCGCCGCGACGAACACCGACAACGCACGGCTCTCCTCCATCCGCTCCGCGAACGTCGCGTCGGGCCCGAGCTGGCGCTCGACGCTCGGCGGTTCGGCCAGCAACGCCGGATCGACGCTGACCACGTCGCCCGGCTTCGGCATCATCAGGCGCGCGAGGAACGGCAGCATCACGATCAGGCCGATCGTGATGAACGCGTTGTAGCCGGTGAAGATCGTCTGCGAAACGGGAATCAGCCCGATGGTCTTTTCCATCGGGTTGCCTTTCGTGGCCGCGACGAGCGGGACCGAACCCGACAATCCGCCGTGCCAGCTCAGGAAGCCCATGTACGCGGACGCGACGAGCAGCCGGTAATCGCTGCCGGCCACGCGACGCGCCACTTCGCGCGCGAGCATCGCGCCGAGCACGAGGCCGAAGCCCCAGTTGATCGCGCACGCGAGCGCGCCGACGAACGCGACGAGCATCACGCCCTGCCCCGGCGTGCGCGCGGTGCTCGCGAGCGCGACGAGCATGCGCTTCACGGGCGGCGAACTCGCGAGTGCGTGACCGGTGACGAGAATCATCACCATCTGCATCGAGAACGCGAGCAGGTTCCAGAAACCCGAACCCCACATCGTCGTGAGTTGGGCAGGCGTATTCGGCGTGAGGCCGAACGCGAGCGCGAACGTGACGATCGTCAGCAGGATCGCGAAAATCAACGGGTCGGGCAACACGCGGTGAACCACCTGCGTGAAAAAGCGGGAAATGCGCTGGATCAACTTGAGCTCCTCGTTTCCTGATAGGGACGTCCGCGCGTGTCGTTGTGGGTGGATGCGCGGAAACGCGCGGATTCTTGCATAGAACCGGCGGACGCGCTTTGGTATGCGGGGGGCCGCGATCGCGCGGTCGTATCGACAGGAAAACGGGGATAAATGACAGGCAGCCCTTACGTCGCTTCGCAGCCTCGATCAACGCACCGCATTCGTCACGCCTCCCAGCGCCCGCGCTCCATCGCCTCGACCATCATGCCGAGTGTGAGCGACCGGCCGCCCAGGATTTCGCGCGCCTTGTTGCTGAACGGCGATCTGACGACCGTGGCAAGGAACGAACCGATGCCGAGCTTCGCCGACGGGTAGTAATCGTGGATGTCGAACATGGACAAGTCGACGTCAAACGTCACGGCCCATCGCCGGACGAACGCATCGATGTGCTCCGGCTCCATGTCGAGATCGTGATAGAGATCCGTGTCCCGCGTGAGCTCGATCCGACCGACTGGCAGCTTGCCGATATCGGTCGCAATGAACGCTTCGAGGTTTTTCCAGGCGTCAGCCATACAAACGATCCTCGGGCTTCACGATGCTGTTGTACGTGCCGACCGTGCGACAAGTGATCAGCGATATATCCGTTGCCAGGAGGACCCAACCTGCTCCTGGAATGGCGCGCCCGACAAAAGCGCCGATATTCCGCGTGAACTTGATCCGCAACATGACAAGACTCGTGAACGACGTAACGGTTGGCAAAATCCGATGCTTCAGTTCGTACGGCAGCAAGCGACGAGAAACCACCGACGCGATCGAGGTGCCCTTGACGGCGTTTGCGAACTTGCCGCGCGTGCGGATAAAGCGCTGGCCCAGCAACACCATCGCGATACCGATCGCGTCATCTACACCCGCCGCCTTGCCAGTCTCTTCGATGAAGATCAGGAAAAGCAACGCTTCGCGGCTCAAGCCGTCATGAACGCCGTACTTGTACGAATTCGACATTTTCCCTCAGATCGTTTGAATTTGAATGAGCGGAAAACGCTATCGTGAATGACTCGGGAAGGACAACCGACGCAGGGAAGCAATGACTGTTGCACGCGTGCATCCGGGCGCAGGTGATCGACGGGATGCCGTTCCTCTAAAGCGGCCCCACGCTTGGCGCCTCCGATCGTATCGGCTTCATCGTCCTGCGTGGATCACCGCGGCAACAGCTTGCTTTGGAACGGATACAAATAGTCAACTTTCGGTGATTTGTTGGCGACAAAAAAAGGCGAACGTCGTTCGCTTCCTGGCTGCATGTGCGCATTAACGCGTCGCCACCGCACGCTCCTTGACCACCTCCATCGCCTTCGCCCGCCCCTCACTCCACCGCTGCGCAACCCGATACGCGACAAGCGACCCGGCCACGGCAAGCAGCATCGGCACGAGGCTGTCGTGATCCGCGCGCGTGAACTCGAGCAGCAGCACGACCGCCGTGATCGGCATCTGCATCGACGCGGCGAGAAACGCGGTCGCGCCGACGAGCGCACAGGCGCCGATCGACGCACCCGGCCACACGAGGCTCCACAGCCCGCCGAGCACGACGCCGAGCAGCGCACCGTTCGCAAGGCCCGGTGTCAGCAGGCCGCCTTCCGCGCCGGCCCGCAGGCTGCCGGCCTCGATCAGCACCTTCAGCACGAGCAGCGCGGCGGCGAGGCCGATCGTCAGCGTGCCGTCGAAACCCAGCGACGCCGGGCCCTTGCCGTTGCCGAGCAGTTGCGGAAACCGCATCGCGAGCACGCCGATCACCGCGAAGTTGATCAGCGCGAGCACGGGCAGCCGCCCGTCTTTCGGCGCGTTCGCCCGGGCGCGCGTCGTGAGCCGCACGAAGCCGTATGCGGCGAAGCCGAACAGCGGCCCGCAGACGATCGACCATGCCACCAGCGGCGTGCTCAGCACGAACGGCGGCACCGTGTACTGGTGTTCGTTGCCGAGGCCGATCCACGCGACGGCCGCCGCGATCGCCGACGTCGCGACCGCCACGACCAGCGCACGCAGTTCGAACGTGCCGAGCAGCACTTCGAGCACGAAGATCGCGCCGCCGAGCGGCACGTTATAGACGGCCGCGAGGCCCGCGCCCGCACCGCACGCGACCATCAGCCGGCAATCGTCGGGGGTGAGCCCCGCACGATGCGCAAGCTGCCCCGCCAGCAGCGATCCGATCTCGCGCGGGGCGACTTCGCGGCCGAGCGGCGAGCCGAGCGCGACGGTGACGATCTGCAGCAGCGCGTGAATCGTCGTGCTGACGACCGGCATCCGCGGATCGGCCGCGCGCACCGCGCGGCGGATGCTGACGAGCGGCCGGCCAAACCGGTACAGCGCCCACCAGCCGCCGCCGGCGACGATCCCGCAGACGATCAGCACCGCGAGCCGGCGCAGCGGATCGGCGCCGGTCACGCCGGTGAGGAAACTCTTGGTGCCGATCACGTGCGCGATGCTGTAGCCGAACGCGACGTGCTGGATCGCATGCAGCAGCAGCGCGAGCAGCATGCCGCCGAGGCCCGCGCCGACGCCGGTCAGGATCGTGACGACGGCCATGCGCGCGAACGGGCTGGCGGCCGGCGAAAGGGATGCGGGAGCGGACGGAAGATCGGGGCGCATGGGGTTCGCGAATGGGATCGAAAAAGACGGCGCGCCACTCGCGCCGTCGTCAGGACCGCATCGTAGGCCGGCGACAATCATGAGACAAACGTATTTTTCGAATCGACTCATGCATTCGATGAATACACGAAGACCAGCGGGTCAAGGCAGCCCGAAGTTCACCGCCCGCTTCAATCCGGATACCGGATACGTGATGCGTTCCGGTTCACGCCGCAGGATCGCCTTCCCGTTGCGGCGTATTCGTGAAAACGGCCGCGTGCTTCGAGTCGGCAGGTCGCGCGATCCGGTTGACGGGCCTGGAATGTGTGCACGCGCCCGCCTTTGAACGCGAGTGATGCCGGTCGCGGGCGCGGACGCAGGCGAGCCGTTCTCCGCGCGCCAGTCGCACCGATCCACCGCCGCGCCACGCCACGCCACGCCACGCTCATGTTGCACCGACGCGACAGCACGCCCGCGACGGAGGGATACCGCCCGCGTGCGACCGTGCAAAAACCACCACCGTCACGCGCGCACCGCGCGTCGTGTCAGTTTTGTGAACGACTCTTGCCTGATCCGGAAAGGTGCGCTCGCGGCCCCCGGCGGCCTTGCGCGCGGGTTGCGTTCCTATACTTGCGCCGAACTTTCGTTCCCCTTCCACACGCAGGAGCCTCACTTGAAAAAAACCCTCGTCGCCGGCGCATGCACCGCCACGCTGTTCGCCCCGCTCGCTCACGCACAGAGCTCGGTCACGCTGTACGGCCTGATCGATGCCGGCATCGTCTACACCAACAACGCCAACGGCGCATCGCTGTGGCGCCTGAACAGCGGCACCGTCAACGGCAGCCGCGTCGGGTTTCGCGGCACCGAGGATCTCGGCGGCGGCCTGAAGGCGCTGTTCGTGCTCGAGAACGGCTTCAACGTGAACAACGGCGGGCTCGGCCAGGACGGCAAGCTGTTCGGCCGCCACGCGTACGTCGGCCTGAGCCAGAGCGGCTATGGCACGCTGACGCTCGGCCGCCAGTACGACACGATGGTCGATTTCGTCGCGCCGCTGTCCGCCACGGCCGGCGACCTCGGCGACACGAGCTTCGCGCACCCGTTCGACAACGACAACCTGAACCACTCGCTGCGTATCAACAACGCGGTCAAGTACACGAGCGAGACGTATGCGGGCTTCAAGGTCGGCGCGATGTACGCGTTCTCGAACGCGACCAGCTTCGGCGCGAACCGCGCATACAGCGTCGCGGCGAGCTACACGAACGGCCCGCTGAAGCTGGCCGGCGCGTACCTGCAGATGAACGGCACGAAGGGCTCGACGAGCGCGAGCCCGGGCGCGACCGACGCGGCCGAAGCGAAGAGCCTGAACCAGGGCGGCTGGTCGATCGGCTCGGACCGCATGCGTTCGTACGGCGGCGGCATCAGCTACGGGTTCGGCCCGGCCACCGTCGGCTTCGTCTATACGCGCTCGCAGTACGACAACACGGGCTCGTTCGGCTCGACCGGCCAGGTCGCGTTCAACAACTACGACGTGAACGTGCGCTATGCGGTGACGCCGGCCGTCAGCCTCGGCGCGGCCTACGTGTACACGGACGCCAGCGTGTCGAACCCCGACAGCAGGCACGGCACCGATCCGAAGTGGCACCAGGTCGACCTGCAGGCCGTCTACAAGCTGTCGCGCCGCACGGACGTCTACGCGGAAGCGATGTATCAGCACGCATCGGGCCGCGGCTACCGGGCGTTCATCGACGGCTCGGGCGGCGCATCGAGCACCGCGAACCAGATCGTCGGCACGATCGGCATGCGCACGCGCTTCTGATCGACGCGATGCATCGCCGCCCGTCGGTCACGCACCTGCGTTCGCATGCGGGTTCGTTCGCGGCGGGCGGCGCATCAATGTTGTTCCATCTGGAAGGCAGCCTGCCTGGAATCGGGGTTTTTACGCGCGCGAGCGCTGCGTAGACTGCCAGCGAAGGTCGGGGGCACGCATCGCGCGTCGCCCCGGCCGCCCACCCCGTACCCAGGAGAACCTCGTGAAATCGCTCGTCGTTACCGCCGCCGCTGCCGTCCTGCTCGCTGCACCGGCCCTGTCGTTCGCCCAGTCGGCAAAGTCGCCCGTCACGCGCGCGCAAGTGCTGCAGGAGCTGAGCGACCTCGAATCGGTCGGCTACAACCCGGCGCGCGGCGAATCCATCAACTATCCGGACGACATCCTGGCGGCACAGGAGCGGCTCCACGAAAAGCGCCTCGCGCAACAGAAGGCCGCGCGCGCCGCATACGGCCCGGCCGGCGAGCCGGCAACGGAATCGGGCACGGCGGCAAAGCCCGCGCTGTAACGTCATGACGATGCGCCGCGCCCACGGAGACGATGTACCGTGGGCGCGGCGAGTCGCGTTGGCGTGGTTGGCGAAATTCGCGTAAAGAGAAGAAGCCGGCTGAAGAGAAGAAGCCGGCGATACGCCGATACGCGTCGGCCGCTCAGGCGGCCTGCGGTTCGCGGTCGATCGCGTTCAGCATCTCGACGTCGCGCGCGATCATCCCCGGCACCTGTGCACGCAGCATCTCGACCCACGTCCGCACCTTCGCATCGACGAAGCGGCGCGACGGATACAGCGCGTACACGTTCATCTTCTGCAGGATGTGCGCGGGCAGCACGCGCACGAGCGTGCCGTCACGCAGCGCGTCGATCGCCGAGTAAAGCGGCAGCATGCCGATCCCGATGCCGTCGCGTATCGCGAGCGCGAGCGATTCGGCCGTATTGGTCTGCACCGGCCCCGCGACGTGGATCTGCTCGACGCCCTCGGGCCCTTCGAGCACCCATTCGTGCGTCGGGAACGCCGGCGTGCACAGCGTCAGGCACGCGTGCGCGGCGAGATCCTGCGGACGGGCCGGCGCGCCGTGGCGCTTCACGTAGTCGGGCGACGCGCACAGGATGCTGAAGGTCGAGCCGAGCAGGTGCGACACGAGTTCCGAATCGGGAAGCGACGACGCGGTCACGACGGCCATGTCGCTCGTCCCGTCGAACAGGTCGGGCATGCGCTGCGACAGCGACAGCTCGATCGACACGTCCGGAAACTGCGCGTGATAGCGCGTCAGTGCGGGCAATACATAGTGATGGCCGACGCTCGCGAAGCTGTGCATGCGCAGCACGCCGGCCGGCCGTTCGTGCGCGCAGCTCGCCTCTTCTTCCGCGCGGTCGACGTCGGCGAGGATCTGGCGGCAGCGCCGCAGATAGCTTTCGCCGGCCGACGTGAGCGCGAGACGGCGCGTCGAACGATTCATCAGACGAGTACGCAGGCGCGCCTCGAGCTCCGACACCGCGCGCGACATCGCGCCCGTCGTCGAATTCAGCGATTGCGCGGCGGCGGTGAAACTGCCCGTCTCGACGACACGCGAAAACACCCGCATGTTTTGTAGGGTATCCATTCCTGTGAGCAACCTGTAGCGGAGCCGCTATTTTCCTCTACTGGATGCGACAGATTGTTACTCCGGCTGCAACTATCGTTTCCCCGCAGCTGCGTTAATGCACGGGCGCCGCGCTCCTACAATCGGCGCCTCACCAGTCGAACGGACCCGTTCGGACGTGCCGTGGCCCCGTGCCCGGCCCCGTACCGGCCCCCTCTTTTCATGAAGCCACAACCTGCGATCGAGCGACCTTCCATCGAACCGGCACGATGGAGGACATGGCTCGATCCACTCGGCGACGCGGCACGCGACTGGGCCGCGAGCGACGGGCTGATCTGGCTGCACCTCGCGAAAACCGTGTTCGCGGCGCTGCTCGCGATGGGCATCGCGATGCGCCTGGAGATGTCGCAGCCGCGCACCGCGATGACGACCGTGTTCGTGCTGATGCAGCCGCTGTCGGGGATGGTGTTCGCGAAGAGTTTCTACCGCGTGCTCGGCACGGCGGCCGGTCTCGTCGCCGCGCTCGCGCTCGGCGGGCTGTTCGCGCAGCAGCCCGAGCTGTACATGGCCGGCATCACGCTGTGGATCGGCAGCTGCATCGCGCTCGCGGTGCGCAACCGCCACTTCCGCTGGTACGGCTTCGTGCTCGCCGGCTATACGGCCGCGCTGATCGGCCTGCCGGCCGTGATGACGCCGCAGACGCTGTTCCAGTCCGCGCTCACGCGCGCCGCGGAAGTCGCGCTCGGCATCGCCTGCTCGGGCGCGGTCAGCGCGCTGATCCTGCCGCTCAGCTCCGCGAAGGCGCTGATGCGCTCGCTGGGCACCCGCCATGCGACGTTCGCGGCGTTCACGGCCGGCGCACTCGCGGGCGACGTCGCCCGCGCCGATTTCGAGCGGCGCTTCGCGGATTTCGTCGACGACATCGTCGGCTTCGAGGCCAACCGCGCGTTCGCGTCGTTCGAGGACCCGCACATTCGCGCGCGCAGCCGCCGGCTCGCGCGGCTGAACAGCGAGTTCATGAACGCGTGCACGCGGCTGCATGCGCTGCACCAGCTCGTCAAGCGGCTGCGCGCGAACGGCTCGGACGCGGTGCTCGATGCGCTCGCGCCGCACGTCGATGCGCTCGCGCAGCGTTTCGCCGCGCTGCGCGACGAGCGGCAGCGCGGCATCGCGCCGGCAGCCGGTGCACTGGTCGATCTGCGCCGCTTCCACAGCGCGTTGCCGAAAGCCGCGCGCGCCTCGCGGCGAAACATCGAGGAACATGCGCCCGGCGGCCTGCTCGACTTCGATACCGCGATCGAGCTGCTGTACCGCTTCATCGGCGAATACCTCGGCTACGCCGACACCTATGCGTCGCTCGACCAGGACGACCATGCGTTCGAGCGCTCGGTCACGCATTACGCGGTGAAGACCAATACGTTCTTCGTCGGCTTCGCGTTCCTGCGCACGGTCGTCGCCGTCGGTGCGATGAGCGTGTTCTGGATCGCCTCCGAATGGCCAAGCGGCCCGCTTGCCGTGACCGCCACCGCGATCGCGTGCGCGCTCAGCTCGACGTCGCCGCGCGCGCCGAAGTTCGTGGCGCAGATGAGCGTCGGCGCGGCGTTCGCGACCGCCGTCGGCTACCTGTTCCTGTGCTACGTGTATCCGAACATCGAAGGCTTTCCGCTGCTGTGCGCGGCACTCGCGCCGGTGCTCGGCGTCGGCGCGTTTCTCGCGATGCGGCCGGGATTGTCCGGTTACGGGATCGGCTTCGCGGTGTTCTTCTGCCTGCTCGCGGGGCCGGACAACGTGATCGCGTATACGCCCGAGGTGCTGATCAACAACGGCCTGGCCGTCGTCATCGCGATGCTCGCGTGCTCGCTCGTGTTCGCGGTCGTGTTCCCGACTCACATGCCGTGGCTCACGGGCCGCATCGCGCACGACCTGCGCCGCCAGGTCACGCTGGCGTGCGAAGGCGCGCCGGACGGCCTCGCGCAGCGCTTCCAGTCGAGTACCCACGACCTGATGGCGCAACTGCGCACGCTGCTCGTGCGGCGCACGCGGCAGCATCGCGACGCGCTGCGCTGGATGCTGTCGACGCTCGAAGTTGGCCACGCGGTGATCGACCTGCGCGACGAAATGAACGCGTTCCGCGCATCGAAGCCGCCGCAGACGCTGCGCTGGACCGGCTCTATCGACGCGGTGCTGCACGAGCTGCCGCGCTTCTTCGACGATCCGACACCCGGCCATCACGCACGCACGCTGAAATCGGTGAATCTCGCGATCCGCGCCGCGCAGCACGCACTGCAGGCGTGGTATGCGGTGCCCAACGAGCGGCACCGCATGCAGCGCATCGTCGGCTGCCTGCACTTCATGCGCAGCGCGCTGCTGGACAAGGACGCGCCGTTCAACCGGCATCGCCATTGATGCCATCGACGCCCTTGACGATCGGTGCGTGCGCAACGGGATCCTTGTTCCGGATGGAAATATGCTCTACAGGCGCGGTGATTAATCTTTAAGCAGTGCGAGCCTATAGTTTCCTCACTGCCAGCGAGACTGGCACTCACCCAGGAGAAACAAAAATGAAGCCGCTGCACCTCGCCCTCGTTGCCCTGTCGCTCACCGCTGCTGTCGCTCACGCACAGCCGGCACCGGCAGACGACGCACCGCAACAGGCGAACCGCGTCGAAGCCGTGAAGGCCGCCGGCCGCGTCGATCGTGCGCAATCGAAGCAGGACGACCCGAACGCCTGCGTCGGCCCCGTCAGCTTCTGCAACATCTACTTCGGCAGCTGAGCATGACGCCGCGTCGTCACGGCCAGGCCCGCACCGCCCGCATGACCTGCGCGGGCGAGCGACGGCCCGGCCGATCGCGGCCCGGCCGATCGCCGCATCGCCGCTCCAACCCACGCCGCTTCGATTGAAGCGGCGCATGCCGTTTCAGGCGCCGCGCCCCGGCCGCCAGCCCACCTCGCGCAACGCATCCAGCAAGCGCGCCTGCCCCAGCCCTTCGACCCGCGCACCGCGCGACTCGACGTCGCCGCCCGCGACGAGCGCGTTCACGATCGCTTCCTCCACCGCTTCCGCCGCCGCGACGAACAGCGCGGAAATATGGTCGTTGTTGACCATCTTCACGCCGGTGGTCGGCGCACCCTTGCTGCCGTAGTTCGCCGCCGGCAGGCCGTCGTTGCCCGTTGCGAACGCAAGGAAGATGTCGCCGCTCGAATCCTCCGTGCCGCCGCCGACCCGAGCGAGCCCGACACTGGCACGCTGCGCGAGCCGCGTGCATTGATGAGGCAACAACGGCGCGTCGGTCGCGATCGTCACGACGATCGAGCCCATCCCGGCCTCGCCCTGCGCGTCCGGCGCGCGGAACGGCGAAGGCACGTGCCGCAGCACTTCGCCGACCGGGTAGCCGGCCACGCGCAGCATCTCGCGCACGCCGTAGTTCGCCTGGACGAGCGCGCCGACGGTCCAGCCGCCCGCATCGGCCGCGAGCACGCGCGACGCGGTGCCGATGCCGCCCTTGAACTCGTGGCAGATCATGCCCGTGCCGCCGCCCACGCCGCCTTCGGCAACCGGCCCCGTCTGCGCGGCGGCCAGCGCGCGCTGCACGTGCGCGGCGCTCACGTGCTGCCCCCAGATGTCGTTCAGCAGGCCGTCGTAGGTTTCCATCACGACCGGCATGCACCAGTACACGCGGCCCGCCGCCGCTTCGCGTTCGTTCGCGACGAGTGCATCGCGCACCGCACCGACGCTGTGCGTGTTCGTATAGGCGATCGGCGTGGTGAGCAGGCCGGCTTCGCGGATCCATTCGAGCCCCGTTGCATCGCCGTTGCCGTTCAGCACGTGCACGCCCGCGAAACAGGGCGAATCGTGCGCGGCGCCCGCGCGCGGCTCGATGACGGTGACGCCGGTGCGGATCGATGCGTCGCCGTTCTCCTCGTTCAGCGTGCAATGTCCGACCCGCACGCCCGGAACGTCCGTGATCGCGTTGAAGCGGCCCGGCGTGCCGAGTCCGATGCGGATGCCGAGATCCCTCGTGCGCATGATGCAATTCCTCCCGTCTTTCAATGGTTCGGTGTTTCGGTGTTTCAGTACGGCAAGGCTTCGATCCGTCGCTCAGAGCGCGCGGAACGCTTCGCTGTGGCGTGCCCAGACCGCGTACATCGCGAGCGCGGCAATCAGCAGCCCGGCGATGATGATGAGGTCGGTCGGTTTCGTGGCCGTGGCCAGCGTCGTGTAGAGCGTGTACGCGGCGCCCGCCACCGCGACGAGCGGCGTCACGGGCCACAACGGCATCCGGTAATGATGCTCGACGTCGCGGCGCACGAACCGGCTCGCGAGCGCGGCCAGCCCGACGACCAGGTAGATCAGCAGCAGCAGGTCGACCGTGAACGCGGTCAGCTCGTCGAGGCTCGACACGAACACGAGCCCCGCCGACGGCACCGCGAGTGCGAGGGTCGCGAGCCACGGCGATTCGAGACGCGGGTGGATCGTCGAGAAGGCACGGTTGCAGGTGCGCGACCAGAGCGCGTGCCGGCCGCTGCTGTACAGCAGCCGGCCCATCGTGATCACGATCGCGATGATCGCGTTGAACACCGACAGGAAGATCCCGCCGCTGACCACGCGCGACACCGCCGGGTTGCTGAGCGAACGCACGACATAGCCGATCGGGTCGGCACTCTTCGTCAGCTCGGTCAGCGAAGGCGCGCCGAGCACGATCGCGGTGAGCGGAATCAGTTCGACGACGAGGATCACGAGCAGCGAGTAGATCACCGCTTTCGCGACGTTGCGGTTGCCGCCGCGCAGGTCTTCCGCGAGATACGCGGCCGATCCGAAGCCGTTGTAGCAGAAGATCGCCGTGCCGATCGCCGGAACGATCGCGGCCAGCGTCGCGGGCACGAGCGCGTTGCCGCTCGCGACGACCGGCGCGACCAGCGCGTCGGCGCCGCGATGCGGGGAACCGAAGCCGAGGCCCGCGATCAGCATCAGCACGCCGATCTCGACCACCAGGAACGCGCCCGTGATCCACGCGTTCGTCTTGATGTTCAGCATGCCGAGCAGGTAGCTGAGCAGCACGATCGTCAACGCGACCGACTGGTTGCTGAAGTGCGTGCCGAGCGCACTGTTCAGGTAAGGCGCGGCGCCGCTCGCGAGCACGGCCGGGATGAACACGCTGACGGACAGCACCGTGATGAAGGTGAGGTAGCCGGGCAGCGTGCCGAACACGCGCTTGGCCATCACGTACTCGCCGCCCGCGCTGCGGTGCGCGGCGCTGAGTTCCGCGTAGCAGAGCGCGAACGCGAGCGCGAGCACGCCGCCGAGCAGGAACGACAGCACGGCGCCGCTGCCGGCCTGCTGGATCGCGAACGGCGCGATCACGAAGATCGAGCTCGCGGGCGTCACGCCCGATACGGTGATCATCACCGCGTCGCGCACGCTGAGCGTCTGCGACAGCGCGCGCGGCGCGTCCTCCGTTGCAGGCGCCGCTTTCAGCGTGCCCGTCGATTCCGACATCATCGCCATCTCGTTCTCCTGTGCTGCACTTTTTTGAACGCCCATACTCGGGCCCGACTGATTGCGTGGCAGTCTAGGAAGCCAATTTCAGGACCGCTATTCCCCCTTCGTGTTACGCCCTTCCGGTGGTGGTATGGATCGTCTCTTTTCCGAAATCGCGATGCACCAGGCGCTCGGCCGCGCAATCGATCACCTCGGCCAGCCGCGCTTCTGGCGCTTCCTGGTGCTGCTGCTCAATGAAATGGCGCCGTTCGACAACGCGCTCGCGACCGCGATCGGCCCCGACGGGGTGCCGCTCGTGCTCGAGGAATACGACACGGGCGGCACCGATGCCGCGTCGCCCGTGCCGCTCTACCTGAACGGCGTGTATCTGCTCGACCCGTTCCTGCAGGCCGCGCACGACGGGCTCGCCGACGGCTGTTACCGGCTCGAGGAAGTCGCACCCGACCTGTTCCGGCAGAGCGAGTATTTCCTCAGCTATTTCCGCGATGCGGTGGGCGACGACGAGATCCAGATCCTCGTGCGGCCGAGCGCCGACATGCTGCTGTCGCTGTCGCTCGGCGCGAGCACGCGTTTCGACGTCGAGCCGCTCGGCAAGCTGACGGCCGCGATGCCGTGGGTGCTCGCGGCGATCCGGCAGCACTGGCGGCTGGTGGGCGACGCCGCACGCGCGACGCCCGACGCCGATCTCGGCGCGCGGGTCGAGCAGGCACTCGCCCGCTTCGGCGCAGGCGTGCTGACCGATCGCGAGATGTCGATCGCGAGAATGGTGCTGCGCGGCAACTCGTCGAAGGCGATCGCCGAGCGACTCGCGATTTCGCCGGAAACGGTGAAGGTGCACCGGCGGCACCTGTACGCGAAGCTCGGAATTTCATCGCAGCCCGAGCTGTTCTCGCGCTTCATCCAGGCGCTGGGGGAAGACGCGGCCGGATGACCTTCCCGAGCCGGACGGATGGCAACCGGCGGTCTTCACGTTCCTGCGGGAACCCGGCGCCACGGCCGGGAATGCCGACGGCACAGCATCCGACATGCGAGATTCAATGGAACGAACGGTTCTTATTCGTATGCGTTGCCGCGGCGGCGCTGAGCGGCCTGCTGTTGCTGTTGCGACCGAAGGACAGGCAGGCGGCGAACGTCGAGCCGCCGCCGGCTGCGCGATAGCCGGCACGCGAACGCCGCGCGATGCCGCTCACCCGGCCTTCGGGCAGCGGCACGCGCATGCGCGGCTCCCCGCTACCGCCACTTCGCGCCGAGTTGCGCGAGCCCGGCGTTCCGGAGATCGTCCGGCAACATCACCACGCGGAACTCGCAGTCGGCATTCAACATCAGGAACCACGGCTCCGCGAGCGCGGGGATCTGCGACGGGTCATCCACGTTGACGATCGCGACCGCCCCGCGACCGCCGCCCTGCTCCGTGAAATACACGGCCTCCGGCTTGACCGCTTCGAGTATTCGCGAGATCACGTCGCCGACGCTGCCGTCCCGCACCAGCGTGTTGAACGGCTCGTGAGGGATTCGTATGTTGAGAAGCATGCGCATGACCATCCTCCTTGGGCGTCACCCGGCCTGGGCTCTTCAAGCATAGGTGCTGCGCGATGCCGCGCCAGTGGCGCCGAAAGCGGTTGGCGGCACGCCTTCACATTCCGACGATTCGACGACACCGCATCGCGCGCACGGCATGCGCTCGCGCGATGCCGGCCCCGTCGAATCGGCCGCTCATGCCCCCGTCATTCGGAGACCGTATCGGCCGCCAGCTCCGTCGGCGCGATCGCCAGATGCAACGCCCGCTGCGGTCGCAGCGTCACGTTCAGCACCGCGCGCGGCGGCGCCATGCCGGGCGGCACCGACAGCACGTAGCGCTGCAGGACCATGGCGGCCACGACCGTCATCTCCGTCATCGCCAGATGCTGCCCGAGGCACACGCGCGGGCCCGTGCCGAACGGCATGTAGGCACCGCGCGGCAACGCCGGCGCATCGGCGCCGAAGCGTTCGGGACGGAACGTATCGGGCTCGGGGAACCATCGAGGATCGCGCTGCATCAGTTGCAGCGGCAGCATGAACAGCGTGCGCGCGGGAAACTGCCACGCGCCCAGCGCAATCGGCCGCGCTGCGCGACGGCTGATCAGGATCGGCGCGGACGGGTACAGGCGCAGCGTTTCGTCGAGCGTCTGCGACAGGTAACGCAACGACGCGCGCGTCTCGGCGGACGGCGCACGACCGCCCAGCACGCGGGACACCTCGTCGCGCGCGGCGGCTTGCACGGCCGGATTCGCGGCCATGCACCATGCCCACCAGGTCAGCGCCCCGGCGGTCGTCTCGTGGCCGGCCAGGAACGCCGTCACGCATTCGTCGTGCACGGCCCGCAGCGGCCATTTCCGCGCATCGGCCCGATGCAGCCGCAACAGGCGTGACAGCAGATCGTCGGGCCAGGTACGCTCGGGCCGGTCGAGGCGCGCATGCAGCTGCCGGTCGATCACCCCTTTCAGCACCGCCATCGCGCGGGCCGTGCGGCGCTTCCACGGCACCCAGTTCGGCGTGTTCACCGGCTGGTAAAACGCCGCGTTCGCCGCGGCGCTCACCGCGCGCACCGCCTCTTCGGCCGCGCGCGCATCGTCGCCGATCGTATCGGAGAACATCGTGCGCATGATCACGTCCATCGCCAGCGACGTCAGCGCGCTTTCGATCGGCCACTCCGGATCATGCGCGGGCCATTGCGCGAGGGCGTGACCGGCCGTCGCCGCGATCGCCGGAACGAACGCCTGAACCGGCTTCGGCATGAAGCCGGGCTGCAGCGCCTGCCGCTTGTCGCGCCATGCATCGCCCTCGGCGACCAGCACGCTTTGGCCGTGGACCTCCGCGAAGACGCGGATGGCGCGCTCCCAGCGCCCGAGCGCATCGTGGTGCGTGACCAGCAGCTCGCGCACGAGCGCCGGATCGGTCACGACCACGGCATGCTCGGGCCACACGCGCAAGTGCACGACGTCGCCGTAGGTGCGCTGCCAGTCGCCAAGCGCGCCGATCAGGTCGCGCGACATCGTGCGCAGCAACCCCCAACCCGTCAGGCCGACGGGCGGCCCCGGCGGCCATACGCCGGGTGGGTGAAGCACGGGCGCCGGCGCAGCGGTGCCCGCGTGGAATGGACATGGGGAAGAGGATCGTGTGTTCATGTGCCGGATTCTCCGCATCGGCGCGCCGGCGGTCTTGAACGCAAACGACATCGACACGCGTTGGCCCCGTCCCTATACTGCGGCGTCATGTTCTCCGGCCCGCCATCGATTCCGCCGTCATGTCCCGATCCGCTTGCCCGCGCCCCTCGCGTCGCGGGCGGCGGGCGGCTGCCGCATGCGCGGCTGCATCCCGCGCCTGCCGCGCTGCAGGGCGCGGTGGTCGCGATCGTTCTGTCCGACACGCGCGGCGTCGCGTCGAGCGACGCGCAACGGCTTTCGCATTTTCCGGCCACGCCGCTCGTCTGCGTGTCGTGGTACCGGGGTCTCGACGTGGGCTTCATCGAACCCGCCCCCGACGGCCCGCGATGGCGCCCCTTCGGCGCGGCGGCGACGCTGTCGGGCAGCCATTCGGCCCCCACCGTCGCGTGGGCGCCGACGGGCGGGCTGATCGGCATGATCTGTTTCACCGCCGATGCCGCGCGGACGTTGTTCGGCATCGCGCTGCCGGACGTCCACGACCGCGTGCTCGACGCACACGCGTGCCTCGGCCGCGACTGGCACCCGCTGCTCGATGCACTGCTCGGCGCGGATGGCGACGCGGACATGCTGGCGGCGATCGATCGCCATCTCGCGCCTCGCTGGCAGGCGCTGCGGCCCGCGACGCCGCTGTCTTCGCTTCGCAATGCAGGGCGCAGCTGGGTCGAGCGTCTCGCGCTGCAGGCGCGCGAGTGGCGCGGCACGCACAGCCCGCGCCAGGTCGAACGGCGCATCAAGACCTACAGCGGCCGATCGCTGCGCGAATGGCAGGCGCTCGTCAGGACGGAAAGCGCGTTCTTCGCGGCGCGCGACCGGTTCGAAGCCGGCACCGCGTTCAACTGGGCGACGCTCGCGCTCGACGAAGGATTCGCCGACCAGGCGCACCTGAGCCGCGAGGTCAAGCGCATCACGGGATTCTCGCCGAGCGAATTCACGCAGCGCTTCATCGACGACGAATCGTTCTGGATGTACCGGCTGTGGGTGTGACCCGCGCTCAACCGCGTGGTTCGACGAACCCGCCGTCACGCGCATCGTGCGGCATGTTTCAGCCGAAATACACCTCGGCCTCGACGATCCGGCCATCGTGGACACGCAACCGCTCCGCATTCCGGAACCGCCTTCCGCCACGCGTTTCGGCACCGTACACGACGAATATGTGCTCGCCGTGCACGACGACATCGACGCAGTCGACTCCCGCGAGCATTGCGCTGTTCGGCCAGCAGCGCGCGAAATAGGTGTCGCGGTCGAGCCGGTTATCGAGCGGGCTCGTGAAATGAAAGTCCGGCGCAATCAGCGCTTTAATCGCGTCGCGGTTCTTGTCGGCGTATGCGCGATAGCACGCACGCGCCACGTCGCCGGGATTCGGCAGTATCGTCGGGCCCTCCTTCAACGATCGGCGCAAGCGTCGCTCGCGTCGCTTCGGATAGTGCGGCGGAACCCGCCCGGCGGCAACCGTGCCGGCAAGCGTCTTGGCGGGCAGCCCGCGCGTTCCGTCGCATGCCGGCGCTCCCGCGGTTGCCCGATTCGGCGGCCACGGGCATGATGTCCGCGACCTTGCCGCCTGGTGTGTCCGCTTGCGCGTCTCGCCAAGTTCACCGCCTCCGCGGCCTGTCATGCGGGCAATCCGCATGCCGGCCCTCCCGCTCACCTCACTTCGCCCATGTCACTCCGCGCCTTCAGAACGCTGGTCGCCATCGCCCGATACCGGACTTTCGCGCGCGCTGGCGAAGCCATCGGCCTCACGCAATCGGCGGTGAGCCTGCAGATCAAGACGCTCGAAAGCGAATACAACGTGCAGTTGTTCGATCGCTCGCGCCGGCAGCCGGTGCTCACCGAGGCCGGCAACATCCTGCTCGCGCAGGCCGAGCAGGTGCTCGCGATGGTCGACCGGATTCCCGATGCGCTCAGCGACGAGAAGAAGCTCGTCGGCCGCCTGCGGATCGGCGCGATCCAGACCGCGCTGTCGGGCCCGCTGCCCGACGCGCTGCTCGCGCTGCGCGCCGCGCACCCGGGGCTGCGCGTGCACGTGTCGGCCGGCATGTCGGCCGAACTGGCGAACCGTGTCGCGGCCGGCGAACTCGATGCGGCGATCACGACACGCCCCGTGCGCCCGCATCCGGCGGAACTCACGTGGACCACGCTGTACGAGGATCGCTTCTGGCTGCTCGCGCCGCCGGACCAGGCGGAACGCGACGCGGGCACGCTGCTCGGCGCGCTGCCGTTCATCCGCTTCGATGCGCAGGCGTGGGCCGGCCGCATGATCGCCGCCGAACTGCGCCGCATCGGCGTGCGGGTGCGCGAGGAGATGGTGCTGGACAGCGCGGAGACGATCGCGCGCATGGTCGCGCGAGGGCTCGGCGCGGCGATCGTCGCACTCCCCGATTCGACGCTCGCGCGCCTGCCGCCCGTCACGCGCCTGCCGTTCGGTCAGCCGCAGATGGGGCGCGCGGTCGTCCTGCTCGAACACCAGTCGCGTCCGGCCGAACGTTTCGCGCGCGCGCTGGCGGCCGAAGTCACCGCGTCATCGATGAGAATTTCTCATTGAACACCCGATAATTAACCATTATTCCTGTTGTTTGCGCGTGTTAACTTGGCGGCATCGTCACTCTTTCGCTTGCGTGTCGCCATGTTGCCCGCCGGATGGATGCCCGCCTCGTTCCGCCGTTTTGCGTGCCAGCCGCTCACGGCAGCGCGTGTGGCCTGCACGGTCGCCCCGCCTCATGTGAAGGCGCCCCGATGATCGGCCCGATCCTGCTCGCGCTGGCGCCGGTCGCGCTGCTGGTCGCGTGCGGCCACGGCCTGCGGCGCACGGGCTTCATCGCCGACGCCTTCTGGCCGCAAGCCGAGCGGCTGTGCTACTACGTGCTGCTGCCCGCGCTGTTCGCGGACGGGCTCGCGAACGCGCGGCTGCAGTCACTGCCCGTATTACCGCTCGCGGCGGCGCTGGTCGGTTCGACCGCACTCGCCGCGGCGCTTCTCCTGCTGGTTCGCCCGTTCGTGCGGGTCGACGGCGCCGGCTTCACGTCGGTGTTCCAGGGTGCCGTGCGCTTCAACAACTATGTCGGCACCGCACTCGCGGCCGGGTTGTTCGGCGCAAAAGGCATCGCGCTCGCGGCCGTGTGCGTCGCGGCGATCGTCCCGACCGTCAACCTGATGTGCGTGCTCGTATTCGCGCGCTACGGCGACACGCGGCTCGGCGCGGCAGCCCTCGTGCGCCAGATCCTGTCGAATCCGCTCGTCGTCGCGTGCGCGCTCGGGATCGCGATGCAGGCCGGCGGCGTCACGTTCCCGGCGGCCGTCGAGCCGGCCGTGCGCGCGCTCGGCGTCGCGTCGATGCCGCTCGGCCTGCTGTGCGTGGGCGCGGCACTGAAATTCGATGCGGCGCGTGCGTGGCTGCAGCCGGTCTGCGTCGCGTCGGCGTTCAAGTTTATGGCGATGCCGCTCATCACGCTCGCCGCCGGCCGCCTGTTCGGGCTCGGCGATGCGGCGCTGACGGTCGCGCTGCTGTTCCAGGCGCTGCCGACGTCGTCGGCGTCGTACATCATGGCGCGCCAGCTCGGCGGCGACGCGCCGCTGATGGCCGGCATCACCGCGTTCCAGACGATCGCGGCGGCGCTCGCGATGCCCGTCGTGCTGACCGCGCTCGCATCGGCACCCGCGTTTCGCTGACGACGCAACGACCGCCCATTTCCCCCTGAATCCAGCCTGCACGCCGGCCATCGCGCGATTCGGCATAACCGGCCGCGCGTGCTCGTTCGCGCGTTGCCGCAGGCGCTCACCGAGAAACCCCGTCACATGAATGCTCCCGCCCCGCCCGCCGCCATCGCCGCCACCCGGCCGCACGCGGCCGTCTACGTAAAGCTCACGCTCGTCGCGCTGTTCTGGGGCGGGACGTTCATCGCGGGCCGGATCCTCGCCGCGACGATGTCCGCGACCTCGGCGGCCACCGGCCGCTTCGCGATCGCCGCGCTGATGCTGGTCGTGCTGACGTGGAAGATCGAAGGCGGGCTGCCGAAGCTGAGCGGCCGCCAGGTCGTGACGACCTTCGGGCTCGGCGCGACCGGCATCTTCCTGTACAACGTGTGTTTTTTCGCGGCGCTCGCGCGGATGCCGGCGGGCCGCACCGCGCTGTTCGTCGCGTTGAACCCGGTCGCCACCGCCGTGCTGCTGTCGATCGTCGTGCGCGGGGAACGCCTGTCGCTGTCGCGCTGGGCCGGCATCGCCGTCGCGCTGTTCGGCGCGCTGGTCGTGATCAGCCGCGGCGAATTGCTGCCGGTGCTGACCGATCTCGGCAACACGTTCGGTGCCGGTGAACGCTTCATGCTGTGCGCGGTGCTGAGCTGGGCCGCCTACACGGTGATCGGCCGGCGCGCGCTCGACGGGCTGTCGCCGCTTGCGGCGACGACGTATGCGGCGCTGTGGGGCCTCGCGCTGCTGGTCGTCGCGCACCTGTTCGGCTCGCCCGCCGGCAGCGGCACGGCGCTGACGTGGCAGGCCGTCGCGTCGATGCTCTATCTCGGCGCGATCGGCACGGTGGTCGCGTTCGTCTGGTATTCGCAGGGCATCCGCGAACTCGGGCCGACCCGCGCGGCCGTGTTCACCAACCTGGTGCCCGTGTTCGGCGTGCTGCTGTCGGTCGCGCTGCTCGGCGAGCCGTTGTCGCCGTCGATGCTGGCGGGCGGTGCGCTCGTGATCGCGGGCGTCGCGCTGACCAATCGCGCGAAACGCTGATCCATGGGCGTGCGCGACGCGCACTCGGGGACGGATGCCGAATACCGAAGCGGCGCGCGGCGGCGATCACGCCCCGGTTCCGCGACGCAGACGGGCGGCCGCTACCGATATGCCCCCCGATACGCCCCCGATGTTCTCGCAGGCCCGCCAAAAACCGCCTATCGTGAATGGAGCGCTCCGTTCGCTGCCATTCGACCCTGCGTCGCTCGCACCGGCGGCGACGGCCCCGCGCTCCGGCACCATTCACCGCGATCCGGCGCACGCTCGCCCGTGCACGATCGCGGCCGCCCACCGGATTACAGGAGGCCCTCATGAAAGCCGCGCTGCTCGTCAGCTCCGCCCTGCTCGCCATTGCATCCGCATCGGCGTCGGCTCAAGGCTCGATCACGAAAGTCGAAAACGGTTCGCTCGTCGCCGCGAACGGGATGACCGTCTACACGTTCGACAAGGACAAGGCCAACGCCGGCACCAGCGCGTGCACGGGCCAGTGCGAATCCTTCTGGCCGCCCTACAAGGCCAGCGCGACCGACGTTCCGGTCGGGCCCTACACGATCGTCAAGCGCGACGACGGAAGCCCGCAATGGGCATACAAGGGCAAGCCGCTGTACTTCTTCTCGAAGGACATGAAACAGGGCGACCGCAACGGCGACAACTTCAAGGACATGTGGCACGTGGTCGCGCCGTAAGCGTCGTCCCGCCGTCTTCCGCGCCCGCCTCGAGGACGTAAAAAAGCCCGCCCGGATCGTCGATCCGGGCGGGCCTGCCGGCCGCGTCGCATCGTCCGCCCGCAAGCGGGCGATTCATGCGGCCGGGTAGCGCGTCAGCGGTTCGACGGGAAGCTGAACACCGTTCCTTCGCGCACGCCGGCCGACGGCCAGCGCTGCGTGATCGTCTTGCGCTTCGTGTAGAAACGCACGGCGTCCGGGCCATACGCATGCAGGTCGCCGAACAGCGACCGCTTCCAGCCGCCGAACGAGTGATAGGCAACCGGCACCGGCAGCGGCACGTTGATGCCGACCATGCCGATCTGGATGTTGTCGCTGAAGTAGCGCGCGGCCTCGCCGTCGCGCGTGAACAGGCACGTGCCGTTGCCGTACTCGTGCGCGTCGATCAGCGCCATCGCCTCGTCGAGCGACTTCAGGCGGATCACGCCGAGCACAGGCCCGAAGATCTCGTGCTGGTAGATCGGCATGCCGGGCTTCACGTTGTCGAACAGGCACGGGCCGAGGTAGTAGCCGCCGTCGTGGCCGTCGACGTTCACGCCGCGGCCGTCGACGACGAGCGTCGCGCCCGCCGCCACGCCCGCGTCGACGAAGCCCGTCACCTTCTCGAAATGCTGCTGCGTGACGAGCGGGCCCATGTCGACGCCTGCGCCGTTGCCCGGGCCGACCTTCATCTTCTCGATCTCGGCCTTCAGGCCCGCGACGACCTTGTCGCCCGTCTCGTCACCGATCGCGACGACCAGCGGAATCGCCATGCAGCGTTCGCCGCACGACCCGTACGCGGCACCCATCAGCGCGTTCACCGCGTTGCCGATGTCGGCGTCCGGCATCACGACCGCGAAGTTCTTCGCGCCGCCGAGCGCCTGCACGCGCTTGCCGTGCGCGCAGCCGGTCGAATAGATGTATTCGGCGATCGGCGTCGAGCCGACGAAGCTCACGGCCTTCACGCGCGGGTCGGTCAGCAGCGTGTCGACCGCTTCCTTGTCGCCGTTCACGACGTTCAGCACGCCCGGCGGCAGGCCCGCTTCGAGCGCGAGCTCGGCCATGCGCAGCGTCGACGACGGCGTGCGCTCGGACGGCTTCAGCACGAACGTGTTGCCGCACGCGACGGCCATCGGCCACATCCACAGCGGCACCATCACCGGGAAGTTGAACGGCGTGATGCCGGCCGCGACGCCGAGCGCCTGGAACTCGCTCCACGAATCGATCGCGGGGCCGACGTTCTTGCTGTGCTCGCCCTTCAGCAGCTCGGGCACGTAGGTCGCGTATTCGACGTTCTCGATCCCGCGCTGCAGTTCGCCCATCGCATCGGCGAGCACCTTGCCGTGCTCGGCCGTGATCAGCGCGCACAGCTCGTCGGCGTGTTCCTCGAGCAGCGTCTTGAAGCGGCTCATCACGCGGGCACGCTTCAGCGGCGGCGTGTTGCGCCAGGCCGGGAACGCGGCCTGCGCGGACGCGATCGCGGCTTCGACGGTCAGCTTGTCGGCGAGCGCGACGCTCTTGTGCGATTCGCCGGTCGCCGGGTCGAACACCGGCTGGACGCGGCTGCCGCCGTCGACGCGCTTGCCGTCGATCAGGTGGCCGACGGTGGAGGTCACATTGCTGTCGTGTTTCATCGTTGAGGCTCTTTCGTGAATGTGGTTGTCGGTCGGTGCGCGCCGCGGCTCAGTCCACTTCGTTCAGTGCGTCGGACAGCGCGTTGACCAGGTTGTCGATCTCGCGCTTCTCCGAGATGAACGGGGGCGCCAGCTGGATCGTGTCGCCGCCGTAGCGCACGTAGAAGCCCTTCGCCCAGCAACGCATCGCGATCTCGTACGGGCGCCGTGCCGGCTCGCCCGGCAGCGCGGCGATCGTCAGGCCGGCCGCCAGCCCGTAATTGCGGATGTCCGCGATATGGCGCTGGCCCTTCAACCCGTGCACGGCCGCCTCGAAATGCGGCGCGAGATCGCGCACGCGGGCCACCGCGTCTTCCTTCACCAGCAGGTCGAGCGCCGCGACGCCGGCCGCGCAGGCAACCGGATGCGCCGAATACGTGTAGCCGTGCGGGAACTCGAGCATGTACTCGGGGCCGCCCGCGGCCATGAACGTGTCGTAGATTTCCTTCGTCGCGACCACGCCGCCGAGCGGCTGCGCGCCGTTCGTCACCTGCTTCGCGAAGTTCAGGATGTCCGGCACCACGCCGAATGCGTCGGCGCCCGTCATCGCGCCGGCACGGCCGAAGCCCGTGATGACTTCGTCGAAAATCAGCAGGATGTCGTGCGCGGTACAGATGTCGCGCAGGCGCTTCAAATAGCCCTTCGGCGGCACGACCACGCCCGCCGAACCGGAGAACGGCTCGACGATCACGGCCGCGATGTTCGACGCGTCGTGCAGCGCGATCAGGTCGAGCAGGCGGTCGGCCAGCGCGGCGCCGTGCTCGGGCATCCCGCGCGAGAACTTGTTTTCGGCGAGTTGCGTGTGCGGCAGGAAGTCGGCGTCGAGGCCCTGGCCGAACAGCTTGCGGTTCGGCCCGATCCCGCCGACCGAGATACCGCCGAAGTTCACGCCGTGATAACCCTTCTCGCGGCCGATCAGGCGCGTCTTCGTGCCCTTGCCCTTCGCGCGCCAGTACGCGCGGGCCAGCTTCAGCGAGGTGTCGGCCGCTTCCGAGCCCGACCCCGTGAAGAACACGTAGTCGAGGCCGGCCGGCGTCAGTTCCTTGATCTTGTTGGCGAGCTCGAACGATTTCGGATGGCCGAACTGGAACGCCGGCGCGTAGTCGAGCTGCGCGACCTGGCGGCTCACGGCTTCGACGATTTCCGTGCGGCCGTGGCCGAGGCCCGTGCACCAGAGGCCCGACAGGCCGTCGAAGATCTTGCGGCCTTCGGCGTCCGTGTAATACGCGCCCTTGCCCGACACGATCATGCGCGGGTCGGCCTTGAACTGGCGGTTGGCCGTGAACGGCATCCAGTGCGCGTCGAGCCACGCGGCGTCGGTGCGGATGGTCGTGTCGTCCTGCTGCGCGGCGGTGGTGATGTCGGTCATGTCGGTCGGCGCGGCGCGCCCCTCCTTCTTGTGATGATGTTGCGCATTGTCGGGAGGCCAATTAGTCTCTTCAATATCGCAATATCAATGTTCACTTGCGCAACTATGCAAGCAAAGAAACCGAAGAGCCGCGCGCTGCTCGGGCAGCTCAGCGACATGGATCTCCGCCTGCTGCGGGTCTTCAAGGGCGTCGTGCAGTGCGGCGGGATGGCGGCGGCCGAACTGGAACTGAATATCGGCATCTCGACGATCAGCCGGCACGTGAAGGACCTGGAAACGCGCGTCGGCCTCGTGCTGTGCCGGCGCGGCCGCGCGGGCTTCACGCTGACGCCCGAGGGGCAGACCGTATACGAGGAGACGCTGCGGCTGCTCGCGTCGATGGAAGCATTCAGAAGCAGGATAGACGGCATTCACGACCGGATGGGCGGCGAATTGCACGTCGCGGTGTTCGACAAGACGGCCACCAACGCAAACGCCCGCCTCGGCGACGCAATCCGCCAGTTCGCCGACGAAGCGCCCGACGTCGCGCTGAACCTGCATGTCGCGTCGATCAACGAGGTCGAGCGCGGGATCATCGACGGCAGCTACCAGGTCGGGATCATTCCCGCGCACCGCAACTCCGGCAGCCTCGTGTATTCGGAGCTGTTCGACGAACGGATGCTGCTGTACTGCGGCCGCCAGCATCCGCTTTACGACGCGCCGCACGGCAAGCTCACGTGGACGACGATCCGCAACCACGCATTCGCGGGGCTCGGCTTCCATTCGCCGAACATGGAACTGAGCCACCGCGCGAAGCTCACGCGCAGCGCGACCGCGTCGGATCAGGAGTCGATCGCGACGCTGATCCTGTCCGGCCGCTATCTCGGCTTCCTGCCCGACCATTACGCGGAAAGCTTCGAAAACAAGGGGCTGATGCAGCCGATCGCGCCGCACCGGTTCAATTACCGGTGCCGGTTCGTGAGCCTGCTGCGGCGCTCGCCGCGGCCCTCGCGGGCCGCGCTGCTGTTCCAGTCGTGTCTGGAAGCCGCGCACGCGGCAACGGCACGGCCGGCGGCGTAGGCGACTCACGCAAAGGACCGGGCTCCCGGCCGCCCGTCGTGCGGCGGCGTGCCGGCAATGAAGGGACCGACAAGCGCGGCGGCGGCACCAGCGCCCCGCCCGGTCGCCCCGGTCACACGCCGTCGAACCGGTCGCGCGCGCGGTCGGCTTGCGCTTGCGCGCGGCTGCGCTTCACGAAATGCGTCGCGACGAGCGCCGCGCCAAAACCGGACATCGCGCCGACGCCGAGCGCCCAGCGCGGGCCGAGATGGTTCGCGACCCAGCCAGCCACCGGCGCGCCGATCGGCGTACCGCCGAGCGCGACCGCGAGGCGCAGCGCCATCACGCGGCCGCGCATCGCCGGCTCGGTGGACAACTGCATCAGGCTGTTGGTCGAGTTCATGAAAGTGATCGCGGCGATCCCGGTCAGCACCAGCGCGGCAGCGAACAGCCAATAGCCCGGCGCCAGCGCGGCAAGCGTGCAGCCGAGCCCGAACAGCGCCGCGCCGAACCACAGATGCCGGAAGCGCGGCTGCTCGCGGCGCGCGGCGAGCAGCGCACCCGACACCGTGCCGACCGCCATCATCGACGACAGCACGCCGAACCCGCGCGCATCGACGTGGAACACGCTGGCCGCCATCGTCGAGATGAACAGCTGGAAATTGAGCCCGAACGTGCCGATCAGGAACAGCATCACGAGGATCGCCTTCAGGTCGTCGCGCCGCCACACGTAGCGGAACCCGTCGAGCAGGCCGCCGCGCGAGCGGCCCGCCCGCAGGTTCGCGCGCAGTTCGTCCTCGCGGAGCAGCAACAACGACACCAGCACAGCGAAGAAACTGAGCCCGTTGGCGACAAACGCCCAGCCCGTGCCGACCGACGCGATCATGAAACCCGCCGCCGCCGGGCCGATCATCCGCGCGGCGTTGAACGACGTCGAATTGAGCGCGACCGCGTTCGCGAGTTCGCGATCGCCGACCAGTTCCGCGACGAAGGTCTGCCGCACGGGCGCGTCGAACGCCGCCGCGCAGCCGAACAGGAACGCGAACACGTAGACATGCTCGAGCCGCGCGACACCCGTGACCGTCAGCGCGCCGAGCACCAGCGCCAGCACGCCCATCAGCGCCTGCGTCACCATCAGCAGCTTGCGCTGGTCGAAGCGGTCGGCCGCGTAGCCGGTCCACGGCAACAGCAGCAACTGCGGCCCGAACTGCAACGCCATCACCGTGCCGACGGCCGATGCGTCGTGATGCGTGAGCTGCGTGAGAACGAGCCAGTCCTGCGCGGTGCGCTGGACCCACGTACCGATGTTCGACACCAGCGAACCGATCGCCCACACACGATAGTTGAAACTGCGAAGCGAACGGAACACGCCCGCCGCCGGCACGCTCATGGCCGCTCCCGGTCGGGCTCGTTGCCGCCGTGCAGCTCACCGAAGTGGCGCGCGAGAAACAGGCCGAGCGCGAGGATGCCGAGACCGAACGCCGCTGCATCGGCCGTGACCCGGAGGTCGAAATCGCCCACTCGGCACACCAGCACATAAGCCATCACGAGGTTCGCGACGCCCCACACGACATTCACGGTGGACGACGACAACCCGCGCCCGGGCGGATTCGCGAACGGGGTCTGGAACGGCTCCCCGCGCAACCCGCTGACGAGATGCGGCACGACGTTCGCGAGAAACGCGCCGCCGAAGAAATACGCGACGAGATGCGGGAGGTTCATGTTCGGGTTGTCCTTTCGACAAGCGGGTCGATGCGGTTCAAGGGCGCGGCGTTTCCTGGAATTCGGCGAGCCGCTGCAGCAGCTTCACGGCGGACGCGAGCTCGGCCTGCTCGGCCGCCGACAGTTGCGCATGCAGCGCGCGGAACAGCCAGTCATCCTTGGCCGCGCGGTTCGCCTGCAGCACCTTGCGGAAACCGGGCGTGACCGCGATCAGCGTCTGCCGGCCGTCGGAGGGATCGGGCTCGCCGCTGACGGCGCCCAGCGTCTCGAGCGTCGCGACCGTCACGCGCATCGACTGCGGGCGCACGCTTTCGGCGCGCGCCAAGGCCGATACGGTCGCGGGGCCGTCGCGGTCGAGCCGCAACAGCACCGACTTCTGCGATGACGTGAGGTCGTTCGGGTGGATCTGTTCCCGCATCCGCCGCATCAGCTTGCCGACCGAGATGCGGAGTTCGCCGGCGAGACCGGCCAGTGGGAGCGCGTCGGAGGGAGGTAAAGGCGGGTTCATGAATTCAAGATAGCAGGTATACAGTCAAACTGTACAGTTTAGCTGCATATTTCACCTTGTAAGCATCGTCCCTTCGCGTGCGCTCGAGCCGATGCGAAACGTCGCGTTCAGCCGCGCAAGCCGGCTCTGCGATAATGCGGGCTCCCCATTTCCGCTCCGCTTCCCGCCATGACGCAGCCGTCCGCTCCGCTCTCCACCGACCTGCCGCCGATCTCGTGCCTGCCCGGCGACGCGCTGCCGTGGCTGCCGATGAGCGCCGACCTGCCCGGGCTCGCGATCAAGTACCTGCACATCAACGCGGCCGAGGACACGCTCACCGCGCTGCTGAAGATGCCGGCCGGCGGCACGCTGCCGCGCCATCGCCACGACGGCGAAGTATTCGTCCATACGCTGCAGGGTGCGTGGCGCTACCTCGAATACGACTGGATTGCGCGCGCCGGCTCGACGGTGCTCGAACCAGCCGGCTCGGTGCATACGCCGGAAACGCTCGGCGCGCCGGGCGAGGACGTGATCACGCTGAACGTGATGCGCGGCGATCTGGTGTTGCTCGACGACGAAGGCCGCGAAACCGCGCGCGAGAACTGCCGCGTCGCGCTGCTGCGCCAGCGCAAGCATGCGCGCACCGCGCCGGACGACGCCACGCCGTTCGTCACGCGGTAACACTGGCGGCATCGCCGCGTCGCGATCCGTGCGGTGCGGGCTCGCGCTGATGTGCGGATGGCAGCCGGCGCCCTTCGCCAACGTCCCCGGCCTGCCCGCGCGTTACCGAAACCGCCGGAAAAACCGCCGGACATCGTCGGCCAGCAGATCCGGCTCCTCCATCGCCGCAAAATGGCCGCCACTCGGCATGTCGGTCCACTGCACGACGTCGAACACCCGTTCGAGCCAGCTGCGCGGCGGGCGGCCGATTTCCTTCGGAAAACGCGCAAACCCGACGGGCACCGCCACGCGCTGCCCGGCCGCGAAGCGCATGGGCTGCAGCCGGTTTTCCCAATACATCTGCATCGACGAGCCGATGCAGCCGGTGAACCAGTACAACGAGATGCCGGTCAGCAGCGTGTCGTGCGAAAACCGCCGCGCCAGGTCGCCGTCGCAATCGCTCCACGCGCGGAATTTCTCGGCGATCCACGCGGCCAGCCCGGCCGGCGAATCGTTGAGCGCGACGGCGAGCGTCTGCGGCTTCGTCGTGTGGACGTGCGCGTATCCGCCTTCCAGCGCGGCCCACTCGCCGCGCTGCGTCACGAACGCCCGTTCCTCGTCGGTCAGCGGCAAGGCCGCGTCGGTCGGCGGCTCGTAGCTGCCGGGCAGGAAGTTCAGATGGATGCCGTCCACCACGCCGGCATGCCGCGCGCCGAGCGCAATCGACACGCCTGCGCCGAGATCGCCGCCTTGCGCACCGAAGCGTCGGTATCCGAGACCGGACATCAGTGCCGCCCAGCGGTCGGCGACCTGAAACGCCGACATGCCGGGTGCCGCGGGCGCCGGCGAGAACAGGAAACCGGGCAGCGACGGCACGACGACGTCGAACGCATCGTCCGGATCGCCGCCGAACGCCGCCGGGTCGCAGAGGCGATCGATCAGCGCGTCGAATTCGAATACGGAGCCGGGCCAGCCGTGCGTAATGACGAGCGGATAAGGCTTCGGCCCGACGCCGCGTCGATGGATGAAATGCACGCGCTGCCCGCCAACGTCTGCGACGAACTGCGGCAGCCGGTTCAGCGCACGCTCCGCCGCACGCCAGTCGAAGCGTTCGGCCCAGTACGCGGTCAGTTCGCGCAACCAGGCGCCGTCGACGCCCTGCTGCCACGGCTCCGCGGGTGTCAGCGTCGGTGCGCGCGTGGCGCGCAGGCGCCGGCGCAGGTCATCGAGCGCGTGATCGGGAATCGCAATGTCGAACGGGGCGGTGTGCATCGGGTCTCCTCGCGAAGCGGGTCGACGAGATTCTGCGCGATTTTTCCGGCGCGCGCAGAGCGGCTCGGGCACACGCGTCAGCCCGCCTCCCGCCCATCCGACCGCTCATCCGACCGCTCATCCGCCCGCGCGTCGCGCCGCACCGCCTGCGGCGGCACGCCGAACCCGCGCACGAACGCCTCGCGCATGTGCCGCCGGTCGCGAAAGCCGTTTTCCTTCGCAATCACGTCGAGCGAATGGCGGCTTTGCTCGATCATCAGCCGCGCGGACTCCAGCCGCAGCCGCTCGATCGCCTTCGCGGGCGACTGCCCCGTCTCGAGCGTGAACACGCGGCTGAACTGGCGCGGGCTCAGGTGCACCGCTTCGGCGAGATCCTCGACGGTCAGCGCGCGGCCGAGATGCTGCCGCGCGTAGTTCAGCGCGTTCTGGATCCGGTCGGATTTCGGCGCGAGATCCAGCATTTCCGAATGCTGCGACTGGCCGCCGGCCCGCCGCTGGTGCATCACGAGCTTGTGCGCGACCGACCGGGCGGCGTCCGCGCCCAGGTCCTTTTCCACCATCGCGAGCGCGAGGTCGAGGCCGGCCGTCATCCCGGCCGACGTCCAGATCGGGCCGTCGACGATGTAGATCCGGTCTTCCTCGACGCGAATCTCCGGGTAGTCCCGCTGCAGGTCGCGGCCGAACGCCCAGTGCGTCGTCGCGCGGCGCTGCGCGAGCAGCCCGGCCTCGGCCAGCACGAACGCGCCCGTGCAGATGCCGGCGATCCGCCGCGCGCGCGCGTTGGCGCGGCGCAGGAACGCGACGACGCCGGGCGGCGCCGGCGACGCGACCGGATCGTTGACGCCCGCGACGATCCACGTATCGACGGCAAGCTGCCCGCGCAGCGCGTGCGTGGCGACCGGCAGCCCGAGCGACGAGCGCACGTCGCCACCGTCGACCGAATAGTTGCCCATCACGTAGAACGGCTCGCTCATGCCCATGTTCGCGTACTCGAACACCGACTGCGCGGCGAGCGCCATGATCTGGAAGCCGTCGCTGATCAGAAAGCCGATGCGGTGCATGTGCGTTCTCCCTTCCCCGGCCAGTGAATTGGCCCGATGTCCTGAATCATACCCATCTACGTCATTTGTGTCACAGCGATTCACGGCCAGAATGGCTTCACGCCATCCGGCCAATCCCATCGAAACGGAGCACATCATGACGCAAGCACATCGCGGTACCGCCCTCATTACCGGCGCCTCGTCGGGCATCGGCGCCGTCTACGCGGACCGCCTCGCGCGCCGCGGTTACGACCTGATCCTGGTCGCCCGCAACCGCGACCGGCTGGCCGCCCTCGCCGAACGCATCACGAACGACACGCAGCGCAGCGTCGAGATCGTCGACGCCGACCTCAACGACCGCGCGGCGCTCGCCGCCGTCGAGGCGAAGCTGAAGCAGGATGCGAGCATCACGCTGCTCGTGAACAATGCGGGCGTCGGCACGCACGCGCCGCTGCTCGACAGCGACGTCGACGCGATGACCCGGATGATCGACCTGAACGTGACGTCGCTCACGCGCCTCACCTACGCGGCGGTGCCCGGCTTCGTCGCCCGCGGCCGCGGTGCGGTGATCAATATTTCGTCGATCGTCGCGATCTCGCCGGAAACGCTGAACGGCGTGTACGGCGGCACGAAGGCGTTCGTGCTCGCGTTCAGCCAGTCGCTGCATCACGAACTCGCCGACAAGGGCGTGCAGGTGCAGGCCGTGCTGCCCGGCGCGACCGCCACCGATTTCTGGCAGACGGGCGGCCTGCCGCTCGAGCATCTGCCGAAGGAAATCGTGATGTCGGCGTCCGACCTGGTCGACGCGGCGCTGATCGGCTTCGAGCGCGGCGAACTCGTGACGATCCCGTCGCTGCATGCGGGTGACGAATGGGCCGCCTACGAGGCCGCGCGCCGCACGATGGCCCCGCACCTGTCGGCCGATACGCCCGCGCCGCGCTACGCGACGGCACGCTGACCGCCCGACGTCCCGCAGGTCGAAGGCAGCAAGCGCGTCGCCCTCCAGGGGCGCGCTGCGGAACCCGGTGACAGGCAGCGATTCGCTGACGATCATCCCGGGTTCCGGGGCACGTTTCCCGGCGCGTGCCGATCGGTGGATTCGTCTGCCGAAACATGCACCGGATTCTTTCCCGATCGACGCCAATCGCGCATACCGACAGACGATTCCGGTTCGCTTGCCACACATTCCGCGCAACAGTAAGCTCTGCGATTGCAGTCCCCAAGCGGCCTCGTCCGACCGGCATTCGTCCGATCACGAGGGCAATCGTCCGTTGCAAACTCGACCATGCGGGTCCGTATGTTCATCACCGAGACCGGCGACGCGCCGGCCTCCGCGCGCGGTTCGGCCGACCTTCAGCCCGCGCTCCCGCCCGTGCCGGAACTGGCCACCGTCTGTCGTGTCGCGCGGGCGCATTTCGGTGCCGCCGGCGCGTTCATTGCGCACGCGGATGCCGATGCGCCACGCGTGCTCGCCGTCGACGGCGCGCTGCCCGATCCCCTTTTCGCCGATGGCTTGCCACCCCGGGTCGAGCCGGGTCCGGCCGCCGATGCGCGGTTCGCGCCGGACGACACGAACGCGAATGCGAATGCGAACGGGCAACGCGACGGCGGCCCGCCTCACGCGCCGCGGATCGTCGCAGCCTGCGAACTGGCCGCGCCCGATGGCGCGACACTGGGCATGCTGTGCGTCGTCGACGATGCGCAACGCTCGCTCGACGCCACGCAACGCACGCTGCTCCGCGACCTCGCCATGCTGGCGGCAAGCGCGCTTTGCCGCGCGATCGAAGCCGCCGCGTTGCGCGAACGGCTCGACATCGTCGAGGAACACAGCACGCTGACCACGCTCGCGCTCACCGAAAGCGGCACCGGTGTGTGGGATCGCAACGTGGAAACCGGCGAGATCCATTACTCGCCGGCCTGGAAGGCATTGCTCGGCTACGCGCCGCACGAGCTCGGCACCCGGATCGAGGATGCATACGAACGGCTGCATCCGGACGATGTCGACGACGTGAAAGCCGCGATGCTCGCGCACTTTGAGCGCCGCACCGACCGCTACGCGGTCGAGCACCGCATCCGTTGCAAGGACGGCACCTACAAATGGATCTGCAGCCGCGGCAAGGTGATCACCCGCGACGCCTACGGCCGCGCGCTCCGGATGGTCGGCACGACCACCGACATCACCGCGCTGCGCGAGCTCGCCACGCGGTTGCGCGACTCGGCCGCGCTCGTCACGGATCTCACCGACCAGGTTCCCGGGCTCGTGTTCCAGCTGCGGCAAACGGCCGACGGGCACCGCTTCTTTACCTACGCGAGCGCGGGTGTCAGCGACATCTATGAACTGACGCCCGAGCAGGTCGCCCACAGTGCGGAGGCGGTCGAGACGCGGATTCATCCGGCCGACCTGGTCGCCTATCGGCTGTCGCTGCACGACTCGTCGGTGCGGCTGACCCCGTGGCGCCTCGAATATCGCGTGCTGCTGCCCGGCCAGGGCCTGCGCTGGCGCGAAGGCGATGCACGCCCGCAGCGCACGGCCGACGGCGGCACCGTGTGGCACGGCTTCATCACCGACGCGACCGACCGCAAGCACATCGAGGCCGAGCTGCACCGGATGGCCACGACCGATCACCTGACGCAACTGTCGAACCGCCACGCGTTCATGCGGCAAAGCGAAGCCGCGCTGCGCAACGTGCGCACGACCGGCCTGGCCGCCGCGGTGCTGATGCTCGATCTCGATCACTTCAAGGCGCTGAACGACCGCTGGGGCCACCCGGTCGGCGATCGCGCGCTCCGGCATTTCGCGCGGCTGCTGCTCGCGGAAACCGGGCCCGACGGGATCGTCGGCCGGGTCGGCGGCGAGGAATTCGCGGTCGTGCTGCCGAAGGCGGATCTCGACGCCGCGCTGGCATTCGCGCAGCGCGTGCAGCAACGCGCGACAGAGGCGCGGCTGATGCACGAGGACCAGCAGGTCACGCTGACCGTCAGCATCGGCATCGACGCGATGCGGGCGTCGGACTTCGGCGCGTACCAGCCGCTGTCACGCGCCGACAAGGCGCTCTATCTCGCGAAGGAACGCGGCCGCAACCGGATCGAGGTGTATCGGGCGTAGCCGACGCGACGGCGCGACGGCACGCCGGGCGACATCCGCGCCGCGTCCGCCGCCCGATTTCCCGCCCCCCGTTGCGCGACCGGTTCGAAACCGATCGTGTAGACTTGCGCCCCTTGCTCCCCTCACCACGACTTGCCATGGACAATGCCAAACGAACCGCGCGAATCGCGACAGGTCTGCTCGTCGTCGCGCTCGTCGAGTTGCTGGCGCTTCTGATCGGCTACGTGTTCGCCAGTTCGATGGACGATCCGTACGCCGGCGTTCGCGTGCTGATTACCTCACTGTTCTGGGCGGCAGGCCTCTCGGCCATCGGCGTCATCGCGGCGATCGCCTGCCTGTCGATCGACCTGCGGGCACGCGGCGGCGTGATCTACGGGGCGCTGGTGCTGCACGGCCTGCTCGTCCTGCCCGGGCTGTTTCTGTCCTTCCACTGAATCGCACCGCAGCCGCCGGCGTCACGCCGCCTCCGCACGCGGCACCGCCCGCACCCCCAGCAGCATCGCGACCGCGCACGCGGCCAACAGCGCGGCGATCATCAGCATCGCCGGATCCATGCTGCCGGTTCGCGTGCGGATCAGCCCGACGAGCCAGGGGGTGATCATGCCGCTCGACACGCCGATGCTGCTGATCAGCGCGATCCCGCCGGCCGCGCCCGCGCCGGAGAAATACGCGGACGGCACGGCCCAGAACACCGGATGCGCAGCGAAGATCAGCATCGCCGCGACCGACAGCAGCGCCATCATCGCGACGATGCTCGGCAGGTGCAGCGTCAGCAGCGCAAGCGCCACCGCGCCGCCGAACGCGCATGCCGCGAAGTGCCTGCGCCGCTCGCGCTTGCGGTCGGAACGCCGCGCGATCGCGATCAGGCCGGCCGCGCCGATCGCATTCGGCACGACCGACAGCAGGCTGATCTGCACGACGTCGTGGATGCCGAATTCGCGGATCATCAGCGGCATCCAGAACAGCAGCATCAGGAGCGCGGTGGTCAGCGAAAAATAGATGAACGCGAACAGGTACGTGCGCGGTTCGGCCAGCACCTGCCGCAGCGAATGCGGCGCCGGCGTATCGACACCGGCGGCACCGGCGCGGTCGGCGGCCAGGTCGGCCGCAAGCCGCTGGCGATCGGCGTCGGACAGCCAGCGCGCCTGCTCGGGGCGATCGCACAGCCAGAACCACGCGATCACGCCGAGCAGGATCGCGGGCGCGCCCTCGATCGCGAACATCCATTGCCAGCCGTGCAGCCCGAGCACGCCCGACATCCCGCGCATCAGCCAGCCCGACAGCAGCCCGCCGACCATCCCCGCCACCGCGACGCCCGCGTAGAAGATCGACAGCACCGACGCACGCCGCCGCGCCGGATACCAGTACGTCAGGTAGAACACCACGCCCGGAAAGAACCCGGCCTCGAACAGCCCGAGCAGGAAGCGCAGCACGTAGAAATGCTTCGCGCTGTCGACGGTGATCATCGCGACCGACACCGCGCCCCACAGGCACATGATCCGCGCGAACGTGCGGCGCGCACCGAAGCGGCGCAGCAAGGCGTTGCTCGGCACCTCGAACAGCACGTAACCGACGAAGAACAGCACGGCGCCGAGGCTGTACATCGCGTCGGTCAGGCCGAGATCCTGCCGCATCTGCAACTGCGCGAAGCCGATGTTGCTGCGATCGAGGATCGACACGATGTAGCAGATGAACAGGAACGGCACGATCCGCATGCCGATGCGCCGGTACAGCGCGTCGTCGTCCGGTGCAGCGGCGCCGGACGCGACGGCACGCGCGGCATCGGCTTGAAGAGGGGCTGACATCGATCGTCTCCTCGATGGATTCGGGTACGGGGCGAACAGGGGGTGCCGGTCGCCGCCGCCCGCGCGCGGCGACCGGCCGTTGCGCGTTCAGTCGCGCGGCGCGGCTTCGCCCTTCACGCCGAGCATCAGCGCGACGCCGCTCGCCACCAGCAACGCGGCCAGCAGATACACGGCGAGATCCATGCTGCCGGTGCGCGTGCGGATCATCCCGATCACCCACGGGCTGACGATGCCGCTCGTGATCCCGATGCTGCTGATCAGCGCGATCCCGGCCGCGGCCGCATTGCCCGACAGGTAGCGGGTCGGCACGGCCCAGAAGATCGGCAGCGCGGCGAAGATCAGCGTCGCCGCGATCGACAGGCACGCGAGCATCGCCGCGAAGCTGTGCAGGTGCAGCGTCAGCGCGGCGAGCGCGATCCCGCCGCCGATCGTGCAGCACGCGAAGTGCTTGCGGCGCTCGCCGGTCCGGTCCGAACGGCGCGCGATCAGGACCAGCCCCACCGCGCCGACCGCGTTCGGCACGACCGTGTACAGGCTCACGGCCACGACGTCGGTCACGCCGAAATCGCGGATCATCAGCGGCATCCAGAAGTTGAGCGTCAGCGACGCGCAGGTCAGCGAGAAATAGATGAACGCGAACAGGTACAGGCGCGGATTGGCGAGCGCGGCCACGAGGCTGCGCCCGTCGTGCGCGTGGCCGTGGCCGCGGCTGTCGGCGCACAGCGCGGCGACCCGCGCCTTTTCATCGGCCGTGAGCCACGTGGCATCCTGCGGCCGGTCGACCAGGAACGTGAACGCGGCGAACGCGAGCAGGATCGCCGGCGCGCCTTCGATCGCGAACATCCACTGCCAGCCGTGCAGGCCGAGCACGCCGCCCATGTCGCGCATGATCCAGCCCGACATCAGGCCGCCGAGCACGCCGGCCACCGCGACGCCCGCGAAGAACACCGAGATCGCGGCCGCGCGCCGGTTCGCGGGGAACCAGTAAGTGAGGTACAGCACGATGCCGGGAAAGAAGCCGGCTTCGAACACGCCGAGCAGGAACCGCAGCACATAGAAATGCGACGGCTGCGACACGAACATCATCCCGGTCGACGCGATGCCCCACAGCAGCATGATCCGCGTGAAGGTGCGGCGCGCGCCGAAATGCGCGAGCAGCATGTTGCTCGGCACTTCGCAGAACACATAGCCGACGTAGAACACCGCGGCGCCGAGGCCGTACATCGCGTCGCTGAAGCCGAGATCGTGCTTCATCTGCAACTGCGCGAAGCCGATGTTGATGCGGTCGAGGAACGATACGACGTAGCAGAGGAACAGGAACGGCACGATCCGCCATGCGATCTTGCGGAACAGCAGCGCGTCGTCCGTGGCGGCGGATGCGGAAGCGGAAGCCGAAGCGCTCGCGTGCGCGAGCGTCGCTTCGGCATGAAGCGATTGGGGCATGTCTCTCTCCAAACAGGCTGCGCGATTCGGGCGCGCAGCCGTCTCCCAGGGCGTACGTGCGCCCTGCTTTCTAGTGAGCTCGGATCACGGCGGACGGCAAGACGGCGGAACGCCGCGGCCGGTCTCCGCTTCAGAAAAAAGGCGGAGCGCCCTGTCGGACACCCCGCCTGTGCAAGCCGCTCAGTCCTGCAGCGCGGCCCACATTTCCTTGTCGCGCTGCGCGGTCCAGATGCGCGGATGCGTGATGCCGCTCGCTTCGTCGAACGCACGCGACACGTCGAACGGCAGGCAGTGCTCGTAGATGAACACGTGGCCGAACTTCGGGTCCATCGCTTCGCGCGTGAGCGCCATCGACGCCTTCAGGTCGAGCTTCTGCTCGACGGCCTTGCGGCCCTGCGCGAGCAGCGTCGTGACGAAATCCTTCGTGTAGTCGAGGCCCTTGTTCACTTCGGCCGGGTTCAGCAGCGCGGGGCCACGGCCCGGCACCAGCTTCTCGGCGTTCAGCGCGCGCAGCGCCTCGAGCGTGGCCGGCCACTGTTCGAGCTGCGCATCGCCGCAGTAGCACGCGGCGTCGTATTCGACGAGGTCGCCCGAGAACAGCACTTTCTGCGACGGTATCCAGACGATCGTGTCGCCCTTCGTGTGGCCCGAGCCGACGTGCATGATCTTCACCTCGAGCTTGCCGAGGAACAGCGTGATCTCGCGTTCGAACACGAGCGTCGGCCAGGTCAGGCCCGGCACCGTCTCGACACCGGCGAACAGGCGCGGGAAGCGCTCGATCTCCGACTTCATGTCGGCCTCGCCGCGCTCGACGATCATCTCGTACGTGCCGCGGCTCGCGATCACGTGCTGCGCGCCTTCGTCGAAATACGCGGACGCGCCGAGCACGCGCACCGCGTGGTAGTGCGACAGCACGACGTGCTTGATCGGCTTGTCGGTCACGCTGCGGATCTTCGCGATCAGGTCCTGCGCCATTGCGGGCGTCGCGGTCGTGTCGACGATCAGCACGCTGTCGTCGCCGATGATCACGCCCGAGTTCGGGTCGCCTTCGGCGGTGTACGCGTACGCGTTCTCGGACAGCTTCGTCCAGGTGACTTTCTTCTCTTCCAGATCGGCTTGGGAGGCGAATGCTTTGGCCATGTTGCGTTCCGTGGCTGCGAGCCATGTGTTGAGGGGAGTGAGCGGATCATCTTCCCGCGCCGAATATTTGTCAATGACAAAGTCGCTTGCTATTGTCTAATAAGGGTAAACCTGCGGGCTGGCGCGATAAATGGCGTCGGATACCATGCGGGGTTTCGTCAACGGAAGAATCATCGCGTGCAGAACCACGAAGTCAGCGCAGACGATGCGCCGCCCAAGGCGCAGCGCGGGATCCAGAGTGTCGAGGTCGGCGGCCGGCTGCTCGACGCGCTCGCGCGCCGGCGCAAGCCGCTCGGGCTGTCCGAGCTGGCCGCGGCGGCCGACCTGTCGACCGCGCAGGCGCACACCTATCTCGTCAGCCTGACCCGGCTCGCGCTCGTGAAGCGCGACGCGCTCACCGGCAACTACGAGCCGGGCCCGTTGTCGCTGCGGCTCGGGCTGATGTCGATCGAGCGCCAGCCGGCCTATCGCGCGACGCTGCCGCACGCGGCGCGGCTCGCGGAAGCGGTCGGCCTGAGCGTCGCGCTGTCGGTGCCGGGCGCGCTCGGGCCGACGATCGTGCGCATCGAGCACGGCGGTTATCCGCTGCACGTGAACCTGCATGTCGGTTCGGTGATGTCGCTCGACACGACGGCCACCGGCCGCGTGTTCCGCGCGTTCGGCGACCCCGCGCAACTCCGCGCGATGGCCGCCAGCCAGGCCGGCGCGGCCGACACGCTTGCGGGCGGCGAGCAGCCCGTGCCGGACACCGGCGTGCCGCAGGCCGAACTCGACGCGATCCGCGCACGCGGGATCGAGCGCGGCGTCGACCTGCCGAGCCCCGGCGTCAGCGCGATGTGCGTGCCGGTGTTCGACGCGGCGGGTGCGCTGCAGCTCGCGTTGACGGTGATCGGTTCGACAGGCTCGATCGACGTCGCGTGGGACGGCCCGATCGCGGCGGCACTGCGCGACGCGGCACGGCAGGCGAGCGCATCGCTCGGCGCGGCGCACGATGCCCCGCCGCCCGCACCCGGCGCAGCCCCGGCCGCTCCGCGCGTGCCGCCCGCGCTGGCCGACGATGCGAAGGCGCAGCGCGGGATCAACGCGCTCGACAGCACCGGCGAACTGCTGCTCGCGCTGGTGTCGGCGGGCCGCGCGCTGCCGCTGCGCGATCTCGCGGCGGCGGCCGGCATGCCGGCCGCGAAGGCTTTTCCGCATCTCGTCAGCCTGCAGAAGATCGGCCTGCTGAGCCGCGACGACACCGGCTGCTTCGGCGGCGGCCCGCTCGGGCAGGCGCTCGGCCTGATCGCGATGCAGCGCGTGTCGCCGACGCGCGACGCGGAAGCCGAGATCGTCGCGCTGGCCGGCGCGACCGACATGAGCGTGGCGGCCGCGACGCTCGGGCCGCTCGGCCCGACGGTGATCCGCCTCGAGGAATCGGCGCGGCCGCAGCACGTGAGCCTTCAGGTCGGCACCGTGATGTCGCTCGTCAATACGGCGATCGGCCGGATTTTCGCGGCCGGCATGTCCGACGACGTGCTGACCGACCTGCTCGCCGACGAGCCCGTGCGCCTCGCGGGCCGCATCGCCCCGCCGACCGACGACGCATTCCGGGCGCGGCTCGCGACGATCCGCGCGGACGCGCTCGATTTCGCGTTCGACGCGCCAGTGCCGGGCATCGGGACGGTCGCCGCGCCCGTGTTCGATCACACCGGCAGCATCCGGCTCGTGATCGCGATCATCGGTTCGTCGCGCGGCTTCCCGCGCGGGCCGGACAGCGATCTCGCGCAGGCGTTGCTCGCCGCGACGCGACGGCTGTCGTGGCGGTTCGGATGGATCGGCCCGTAAGCCGACGCCCGCTTCCGCCATCCTCCGCAGCGCCCGAATCCCCTCTCTTGTTCGATGCGAGGCCGTGCCGGCACGGCCTCGTCGCGCCGGCACGGCCGCGCCAAGGCACCCGATATTCATGTTGCGAAGCAGCAACACAAATTGTCAGTAATTCTCATATAACGAAATCGCATTTCACAAGGCGGAGGCGTTTCGCTATGATTAGGGTTATCCCTAACTCGCCACCTATATGGGGCTTCGTCATGCAAACGTCTAATGTCTCCGACCGTTCCACCGAATCCGCTGGCTGGCTCGCACGTGTGGGCGAGCTGATTGCAGAAGCTTGGGCACTCCACCTCGAGACCTGCGAAGTCATCGCTGAAGCACACGCACGCCTGCCGCGCTGAGCGGTACGACCGGCCAACAGCCGGCCGCACGATGCCGTCCTGATCCGCTTGCCCGGATGCGCGCCACAAGGCCGCGGCACCCGGCAACGCCTGGCGCGGCAAACAACGTGGAAACCGGCAAGAGTTGCCCCGGTTGAATGCGCTCCCGGTGTCGGGAGCGTGTCGGGGTCGCTTTGAAGCCGATGCCGGCGGCAATCCGCGTCGACGCGGTATCGAATCGGCTTCGGCGCGGTTCTGTCTGACGGTTGCCCGGGCGGGCAGCCGTTATCCAGCCAGCACGTGGGAAGGCCGGACCATCGCGGACGGAAGATTCATCCGCGTTGCCGGCGGCGGTACCGAACCGCGCCGCGCACCTTGTCCTCCGCCCGATCGCCGGCTTTCTCCGCGCATACGCGCAGCCACAAGCGCCGTCGTTTCAACGACGGCCGCATCTCACCCCTGCCTTCCTCACACCTGAATCGACGGCACGTCCTTCATGCAGCGCAGTGCAAACATCGAGCGGCTGTGACGGATGCTCGAAATCTTGTACAGCTTTTCGCGCAGGAAGCGCTCGTAGCCGGCCGTGCCGTCCACCGCGACCTTGATCCAGTAGTCGTACTCGCCCGACACCAGATACGCCTCGAGCACCTCGGGCAGCGCGGCGAGCTCCTCGCCGAAGCGGGCGAGCGCGTCGTCCTCGTGGCGATCGAGCGTGACTTCGAGGATCACGATGTCCGCATAACCCAGCTTCCGCTGGTTGACGAGCGCGACATAACCGTCGATGTAGCCGTCCACCTCGAGTTGCCGTGTGCGGTTCCAGCACGCGGTGGTCGACATGCCGATCTGTTCGGCCAGTTCGGCGTTCGACAGGCGCGCATTTTTCTGCAGTGCACCCAGGATCTTGCGGTCCTGGCTGTCGAGCGTTTTCGGCGAGCGTTCACGTGTGGCCATGGCAGGAAGAATCTTCTACTGAAAAGCGCGATTCTATCTGAACGACATTCCGGATTTGTGTCGGTTTGTGTGGAAATGCGGAAGCCTTTTAATCCGGCCCCTTGATATATTTTTCCCCATGCCTGTTGTCCGGCACGCTCCCCGCGACAACCCCTTCGCAGCGGGACGCACGGCCGCAATCACGAGTTGCGGTGCCGGCCAGCAGGCATGCGATTCCCCGCCGCCCGCGCGCCTATCCGGCCGCGCGGCTTCGGCGCCCGTGTTCCTGTTCCTGCCCTACCCGTCATGTCGTTCAGGCTTTACCTCTCGTTTCTCGCTGCTTCCGCCGTTCTCGTCTACGCTCCCGGCCCCGTCAACCTCCTCACCATGAACCACGCGCTGCGCGCCGGATGGCGCCGCGCGCTGCCGTGCGTCTGGGGCGGCACGCTCGCCGTGCTGCTGCAACTCGCGCTGACCGCGCTGTGCCTGAATTCGCTCGTGCATCTCGACGAGCACGCGCTGACCGTGCTGCGCTGGGCCGGCGCAGCCTACCTCGTCTGGCTCGGCTGCAAGCAATGGCTCAGCCGCACGCCGGCCGGTGCGCCCGCGACCGCGGCCGGGCCCGCCGGGACGGCAACGCCGGAGACCGACTCGCATCGCGCGCTGTTCTGGCGCGGCCTCGCGACCTCGGGGCTGAATCCGAAAACGCTGCTGTTCTTCCCGTCGTTCTTCCCGCAGTTCATCGTCCCGGACGCCGACTGGAGCCTGAACCAGCAGTTCCTGCTGCTCTCGGCGACCTTCGCGGTGCTGTTCGCGGGCGGCGTCGCGTCGATGGCGCTGTTCTCGCACCGGCTGAGCCGCGCACTGCAGCGGCCCGCGCGGATGCGCGCGATGAACCGCGTCACGGGCGGGCTGCTCGTCGGGATGGGCGCGATCATGGCCGGCTGGAACTGAACGGCCGCCGCTGCGCACGTCGTCGCCACCGCCGCCGGGCCCCGCGAAAAAGCAGCCAATCGCGGAATGCTTTAGGGTAGCGCCTGGTTCGTTGGACATGCCCGGCCTGCCGGGCGACTGAATGAAGCACGTCACTACCCGCCTGCGGCGCCTGTTCGCGCCGATCGGCCTGCATTGGTATCTCGCCCTTCTCCTCGCGCTCGATGCACTGATGGTGCTGCGCCCGGTCGTCGACAACGCGAAGCTCGGCCGCCACGGTGCGTGGCTCGCCGATGCGCTGAACCTCGTCGACAACGCGGGGCTCGTCGTGCTGCCGCAGGTCGTGATCGCGGCCGGCCTCGCGACCATGGCCATCGGCATCTTGCTGCGTGCGCGCGTCGCGTGGGTGCTGTCGATCCTGCTGCTGGTCGCGGCCGCCGCGCTCAGCGCGCTCGGCGGCTATCCGAGCCACGGCGTGTTCGCCTACACGGCCGTGCTGGTCGTCGCGCTGCTCTATTACTGGCGGCATTTCGACCGCGCGAGCATCGCCGCGAGCAGCCTGTTCGCGTTGCTCAGCATCGTGTCGCTGCTAATCTACGCCACCTTCGGCGTGCTGTATCTCGGCGACGAATTCACGCCGCCCGTCCACGACCTCGCCACCGCCGTCTATTTCTCGATCGTGTCGATGTCGACGGTCGGCTACGGCGACATCGTTCCGCACGCGCCGACCGCGCGCCTGTTCACCGCCTCGGTGATCGTGCTCGGCATCACGGTGTTCGCGACGTCGATCAGCGCGGTCGTCGGCCCCGTGATCGGCGGCAATCTGAAACGGATCGTCAAGGGAGGCATTTCGAACGTGATCCGCAAGCATCATTTCCTGATCGTCGGCGCGACGCCCGTCGCGCATGCGGTACACGACGGGCTGCGCAAGCGCGGCTACGCGGTGACCGTCGTCGTGCCGGCCGGCGTCGAGCACAACTACGCGGCGGCGACCGACCTGATCGTCGGCGACGCGACCGACCATGCGGTGCTCGAAAGCGCCGGCGCGGCGACCGCGCGCGCGGTGCTCGCGCTGCGCTCCGACGACGCCGAGAACGCGTTCATCATCCTCGCGATCCGTGAGATCGCGCCGTCGGTCCGCACGGTCGCGCTCGTGAACCAGCAGCGCAACCTCGAACGGCTGCGCCTGCTGAAGCCCGACATGGTGTTTTCGCCGCAGCAGCTCGCGGGCGAACTGCTCGCGAGCACGCTCAACGACGAACCGGTCGACAAGTCGATGATCTCGCACCTGCTGTTCGGCACGGCCGATGCCGCATGACCTGTCGGGCCCGTGACCGCATGGCCTCGTGACCGCGTGACCCGCGGCGGCCGGCATGCGCCCGGTACAATCGCGCGATGTCCGAATTGCTCACTTACGGCGGCCTGTTCGCCGTGTCGATGGTCGCCGCGACCCTGTTCCCGCTCCAGTCCGAAGCCGTGCTCGCCGGCCTGCTGCTCGCCGGGCGCGAACCCGTATGGGCGCTGGTGCTCGTCGCGAGCGTCGGCAACGTCGCCGGCTCCACGATCAACTGGGCGCTCGGGCGCGGCATCGAGCACTTCCGCGAGCGCCGCTGGTTTCCCGTCAAGCCCGCCGCGCTCGCGCGCGCCGAGCGCTGGTATGCGCGTTATGGCCGCTGGTCGCTGCTGCTCAGCTGGGCGCCCGTGATCGGCGATCCGCTGACGATGATCGCCGGCGTGCTGCGCGAGCCGCTGCCGAGCTTTCTCGCGATCGTGACGATCGCGAAGGTCGGCCGTTACCTGGCCGTCGCGTGGCTCGTCACGCACTGACAGCCGCGTTCCCGCCGCACCTGCCGGCGTCGCCATCGACGACGCGCCGCTAAAGAATTCGCCGCTGCTGCCGTATTAAGGTCGATCAGCGGTGACGCGTGCGTTCCGCCCCTCTCCCTCCCCACTCAGGAAGTTTCATGAGATTGACCCAATTGGGCCGGGTGAGCGTCGGCGCGCGTCTTGCCGCGCTGGCGTGCGCGCTCGTCGCCCTGCTGTTTACCGTGTTCGCATGGACGCTCGCCCATTTCGCCGGCCGGCAACTCGCCGAAGAAGCGCACCTGCGGATCGCCGACAACGAGCAGTCGATCCGCGCGATGGTCGACCTGTTCGACAAGGCGCTGACCGCCGAAGCCGATCGCTCGATGTCGCTGTTCGCGAGCTTCCTGCCGGCCGAGTTCTCGATCGACCCGGCGCGCACCGTCGACATCGGCGGCGTCGCCGCGCCGACGCTCCTCGCGGGCGGCCAGCCGCTCGACCTCGACTATTCGATTCCCGACCAGTTCCTGAAGAAAAGCGGCGCGATCGCGACGATCTTCGCGCGCGACGGCGACGATTTCGTGCGCATCACGACATCGCTGAAGAAGCAGGACGGCGCGCGTGCCGTCGGCACGAAGCTCGACCGTGCGGGCCCCGCGTACGCCCCGCTCGTCGCCGGACGCGTGTACACGGGCCTCGCGAAGCTGTTCGGGCGGCCGTACGTCACGCAATACAAGCCGGTGACCGATGCGACCGGCCGCGTGATCGGCGCGCTGTTCGTCGGCCTGGACATCGGCGCCGAGCTCAAGCTCGTCGAGGACGGCATCCGCTCGCTGAAGATCGGCAGCAACGGCTACTACTTCGTGCTCGACGCATCGCAGGGCCCGTCGCGCGGCACCTTCGTCGTGCATCCCGATGCGGCCGGCGCGCCTGCCGACGACACGCGCGCGCCGTACGCGCAGATGCTCGCGGCCGGCGCGGGACAGCTCGCATACACGTCGACCGACCCGGCCGCGCACGACAGCGGGCCCACCGCGAAATTCGTGTCGTTCACGACGATTCCGCAGTGGCAATGGCTCGTCGGCGGCATCGCGCTCGACGACGAACTGCTCGCCGGCATGCGCGCCACCCGCAACCGCTTCCTGATGATCGGCGCGTTGCTCGTCGCGGCGTTCGCGACGCTGTTCGTCATCGTGGTCCGCCGTGTCGTGAGCCGGCCGCTCGATGCGGCGGCACGCGCCTCCGAGCGTTATGCGGCGGGCGATCTCAGCGTGCGCATCCGCGACGACGCAGCCATGCGCGGCCACGCGGGCCACGCCGGCAACGACGAGATCGGCCGGCTCGTGCAGGCCGTCGACGGGATCGGCGACGGCCTCGCCCGGATCGTCGAGCAGGTGCGCAACAGCTCGGCCGACATCGCGCGCGGCACCGTCGACATCGCGGCCGGCAGCGGCGACATGGCCGCGCGGATCGCGACGCAGGCGAGCAGCGTCGAACAGACAGCCGCCAGCATGGAGCAGATCACCGCCGCCGTGCAGCAGAGCGCCGAGCACGCGGCGCAGGCCAACGCGCTGGTCGCCCACGCGTCGGCCGCCGCGACGAACGGCGACGCCGCGGTGCAGCGCGTGGTCGCGACGATGGACGACATCGGCCGCGCAACACGCCGGATCGCCGAGATCACGGGCACGATCGAGGGCATCGCGTTCCAGACCAACATCCTGGCGCTGAACGCGGCCGTCGAGGCCGCGCGCGCGGGCGAACACGGCAAGGGCTTCGCGGTGGTCGCGGCCGAGGTGCGCACGCTCGCGCAGCGCAGCGCGGCTGCCGTGAAGGAGATCGACGCGTTGAGCGCCGAATCGTCGACGACCGTCGAACAGGGTTACCGGATCGCGGACGCCGCGCGCGGCACGATGCGTGACATCGTTGCGCGCGTCGACCAGGTCAGCACGCTGATCGGCGAGATCAGCGCCGCGTCGCGCGAACAATCGACCGGCATCGAACAGGTGAACCTGGCCGTCACGCAGATCGGCGACGCGACGCAGCGGAATGCCTCGCTGATCTCGGACGCCGAACGCGCGGCCGTCGCGCTGCGCGACCAGGCCGCGCAGCTGGCCGATGCGGTCAGCGTGTTCCGCCTCGAGCGGGACGCGTGACCGGAGACGGACGACGGACGATCGGCCGCGGCCGGGCGGCTCGCCTACTTCTTGTCGCCCGCCAGGTCGATCGCCTTGTCCGAGCCGACCGCATTGCGCAGCTGGAATTTCTGGATCTTGCCGGTCGACGTCTTCGGCAGCTCGCCGAACCGCACGACCTTCGGCACCTTGAAGCCCGCGAGCAACTGCCGGCAATGCGCGACGATCTCCGCTTCGGTCGCGCTCGCGCCTTCGCGCAGCTCGACGAACGCGCACGGCACCTCGCCCCATTTCGGGTCGGGCATCGCGACGACGGCGGCGACCGCCACGGCCGGATGCCGGTACAGCGCATCCTCGACCTCGATGCTCGAGATGTTCTCGCCGCCCGAGATGATGATGTCCTTCTTGCGGTCCTTGATCCGGATATAGCCGTCCTGCGTCAGCACCGCGAGATCGCCGGTATGGAACCAGCCGCCGTGGAACGCGTCGTCGGTCGCCTTCGGGTTCTTCAGGTAGCCCTTCATGCAGATGTTGCCGCGGAACATGATCTCGCCGAGCGTCTCGCCGTCGGCCGGCACCGGCGCCATCGTGTCGGGATCGAGCACCGTCGCGCCCGCTTCCAGGTGGTAGCGCACGCCCTGGCGCGCATTGAGCCGCGCACGCTCCTCATCCGGCAGTTCCTCCCAATGCGCCTGCTTCGCGCACACGGTCGCCGGGCCGTAGACCTCGGTCAGCCCGTACACGTGCAGCAGGTCGAAGCCGATCTCCTTCATCTTCGCGATCACGGCCGGCGCGGGCGCCGCGCCCGCCACCATCGCGTGCACCGTGTGGTCGATGCCGGCGCGGAATTCGGCCGGCGCGTTCGCGATCGCGCTCTGCACGATCGGCGCGCCGCAGTAGTGCGTGATGCGTTCGCGGCGAATCAGGTCGAACACCGTCTTCGCGTCGAACTTGCGCAGGCAGACGTTCACGCCCGCGCGTGCCGCGACGGCCCACGGGAAGCACCAGCCGTTGCAGTGGAACATCGGCAGCGTCCACAGGTAGACGGCATGCTTCGGCATGTCCCATTCGAGGATGTTGCTGATCGCCGCGAGATACGCGCCGCGATGGTGGTAGACGACGCCCTTCGGATCGCCGGTCGTGCCGGACGTGTAGTTCAGCGCGATCGCGTCCCATTCGTCGGCGGGCGGAGTCCACGCGTAGTCGGCGTCGCCGCTTGCCACGAGCGCCTCGTAGTCGGTCGCGCCCGCGAAGCGGGCGGGGTCCGCCGGCATCGCATCGGCCACGCTGACGATCTTCAGGCCCGGCACCTCGAGCGCCGCGCGATGCGCGAATTCCGCATACTCGGTGTCGACGATCAGCACCTTCGCCTCGCCGTGGCGCAGCATGAACAGCACCGACGACACGTCGAGCCGCGTGTTGATCGTGTTCAGCACGGCGCCGGCCATCGGCACGCCGAAGTGCGCCTCGACCATCGCCGGGATGTTCGGCAGCATCGCCGCGACCGTGTCGCCGCGGCCGACGCCGAGCCGCGCGAGCGCGCTCGCCAGCTGCTTCGCGCGCGTGTAGGTCTCGCCCCAGGTGCGCCGCACGTCGCCGTGCACGATCGCGAGGCGCTCGCCGTAGACTTCGGCCGTCCTGACCAGGAAGTCGATCGGGGTGAGCGGCACGTAATTGGCGTCGCGGCGGCCGAGTCCGGCCTCGAACATCTGCGTCATGATCCTGTCTCCCGTGTTCTGTCGACCGGGGCGCTTCCACCCCGGATCGTTTTGATGTGGTTCAATTGCCGACAGCCTAACGGGCGCTATTGTGAGCCGTCTGTCATCGAAACGACAGAGTGCCTTTCCCGCGCTGCGCGTTATCCCTATCCTCGCAAACCCGCACCCATGCACGACCCTCTCGCCGCCCCGCCCGACGCGCCCGCCCACCCGGCCGACGCCCTTTCCGCACCGGGCCCGCTGCCGGCGCTGTCCACGCTGTTCGGCCAGTGCGCGTGGTTCCGCACGCTCGCGCCCGAACACCAGGCGCTCGTGCTCGCGCAATCGCGCGTCGAGCAGTGCGAGGCCGGCGACGTGATCGCCCATCGGCTCGCGCCGTCCGAATACTGGATCGGCGTGCATCGCGGGCTGCTGAAGCTCGCGATCTTCAACGCGTCCGGGCGCGGCTGCACGTTCTCCGGCGTGCCGTCGGGCGGCTGGTTCGGTGAAGGCAGCGTGATCAAGCGCGAACTGCGCAAGTACGAGGTCGTCGCGATCCAGCGCTCGACCGTGCTGTTCGTGCCGGTCGACACGTTCCACGCGCTGCTCGACACGAGCCTGCCGTTCACGCGCTTCGTGATTCATCAGTTGAACAACCGGATGGGCGAATTCATCGCGTCGATCCAGAACAGCCGGCTGCTGGACGTCGACGCACGCGTCGCGCAGTCGCTCGCGCAGCTGTTCAATCCCGACCTGTACCCGGACACCGGCCCGTCGCTGTCGATCTCGCAGGAGGAACTGGGGATGCTCGTCGGCGTGTCGCGGCAGCGGATCAACCAGGCGCTGCAGCAGCTCGAGAAACTCGGCGTGCTGCGGCTCGCGTACAACCAGATCGACGTCGTCGATCTGGGGGCGCTCGCGCGTGTCGGGATGGAGCAGATCTGAGCGCGGGCCCATGAGCGGAACCGCCGCAGGTGCAGCCGGCCCGTCCGGTATCGCGGCCGTTTTGTGGCCGGCTGCGCCTGCGGCGTTTCCTCTGCCGAATCGGCGCCGGGCCGCCCCGCCGCAACCTGACAATTCCGCCAGTTTCGCGACAGTAACCCGTTCCACGCCGACGCCTATCATGCGGGTTCCCTTCACCGACGCCTGATCACCGCCTGTCCCGCTGCCTCCATGTGGATCGTCAATCTTGCGCTCAGGCGCCCCTACACGTTCATCGTCATGGCCATCATGATCGTGCTGGCCACCCCGCTTGCGCTGATGCGCACGCCGGTCGACGTGCTGCCCGCGATCAACATCCCCGTGATCAGCGTCATCTGGAATTACAGCGGCTTCTCCGCGACGGAGATGACGAACCGCATCACGTCCGTGCATGAGCGGATCCTGACGACGACCGTCAACAACATCCAGCACGTCGAATCGACGTCGCTGCCCGGCATCGCGGTCGTGAAGGTGTTCCTGCAGCCGGGCGCGAACGTGCAGACGGCAATCGCGCAGACGGTCTCGTCCGCGCAGGCGATCGTGCGGCAGATGCCGCAGGGCGCGACGCCGCCGCTCGTGATCACCTATTCGGCCTCGAGCATCCCGGTGATCCAGCTCGGGCTGTCGAGCAAGACGCTCAGCGAACAGTCGCTCGCCGACATCGCGCTCAACTTCCTGCGCCCGCAGCTGATCACGGTGCCGGGCGTGCAGATCCCGTTCCCGTACGGCGGCCGCACGCGCGTGGTCGCGATCGACCTCGATCCGCAGGCGCTGCTCGCGAAGGGGCTCACCCCCGCCGACATCGTCAACGCGGTCAACGCGCAGAACCTCGTGCTGCCGACCGGCACCGCGAAGATGGGCCAGACCGAATACCGGATCGACACCAACGCGTCGGCCGATACGGTCGCCGACATCAACAACCTGCCGGTCCAGACCGTCAACGGCGCGACGACCTATCTGCGCGAGGTCGCATCGGTACGCGACGGCTTCGCGCCGCAGACCAACGTCGTGCGCCAGAACGGCCAGCGCGGCGTGCTCATCTCGATCCTGAAAAGCGGCGACGCGTCGACGCTCAAGGTCGTGTCGGACCTGAAGGCGCTGCTGCCGAAGGTGATCCCGACACTACCCGAAGGGCTCACGATCACGCCGCTGTTCGACCAGTCGGTGTTCGTCGACGCGGCCGTCCAGGGCGTGATCCACGAAGCGCTGATCGCCGCCGTGCTGACCGCGATGATGATCCTGCTGTTCCTCGGCAACTGGCGCAGCACGCTGATCATTGCGATCTCGATTCCGCTGTCGATCTTCACGTCGCTGATCGCGCTGTCCGCGCTCGGCGAGACCATCAACATCATGACGCTCGGCGGGCTCGCGCTCGCGGTCGGGATCCTGGTCGACGATGCGACGGTGACGATCGAGAACATCGAGCGGCACCTGCATCTCGGTACGAACCTGCATGACGCGATCCTCGAAGGCGCCGGCGAGATCGCGGTGCCCGCGTTCGTGTCGACGCTGTGCATCTGCATCGTGTTCGTGCCGATGTTCTTCCTCACGGGCGTCGCGCGTTTCCTGTTCGTGCCGCTCGCGGAAGCCGTCGTGTTCGCGATGCTCGCGTCGTACGTGCTGTCGCGCACGCTGGTGCCGACGCTCGCGATGCTGCTGTTCCGCCCGCAGCAGGCGAGCGCCGGCCCGGATCGTTCGACGTCGCGCTTCGCACGCATCCATCACGCGTTCAACGAAGCGTTCGAGCGGCTGCGCGCGTGGTACATCGTGCTGCTCAGCATCCTGCTGGTGCGCCGCCGCTTCTACGCGACGTGCTTCCTCGGCTTCTGCGTGCTGTCGACCGGCCTCGTGTTCGTGCTCGGCCGCGACTTCTTCCCGAACGCCGATTCGGGCAACATCCGCCTGCACATGCGCGCGCCGACCGGCTACCGGATCGAGGAAACCGCGCGCCTCGCCGACCAGGTCGAGCGCGTGATCCGCGAAACCGTGCCGCCCGACGAGCTCGGCGCGATCGTCGACAACCTCGGCCTCCCAGTGAGCGGCATCAACCTGTCGTACAGCAACGCCGGCACGATCGGCACGCTCGACGGCGAGCTGCTGATCGCGCTGAAGCCCGGCCACCGCGCGACCCAGCATTACGTGCAGGCACTGCGCACGGTGCTGCCCGAGCGCTTCCCGGGCGTCGAGTTCTTCTTCCAGCCGTCGGACATCATCACGCAGATCCTCAACTTCGGCCAACCGGCCGCGATCGACCTGCAGGTGCTCGGCAACGATCTCGCGAGTAACATGACTATCGCGAGCAGCCTGATGAAAAAGTTCAGGCAAATCCCCGGCGCCGTCGACGTGCACGTGCTGCAACGCAACGACGAGCCGACCCTGCTGGCCGACATGGACCGTACGCGCATGCAGCAGCTCAATCTCTCCGCGCAGAACGTCGCGCAGAACATGCTGATCTCCCTGTCCGGCAGCTCGCAGACGACGCCGTCGTTCTGGATCAACCCGCGCACCGGCGTCCAGTACCCGCTGCAGATCCAGACCCCGCAATACAACATCTCGTCGGTCGACGACCTGCTCGGCACGCCGATCTCGGCGAGCGGCCGCACGGGCATGCCGCTGCAACTGCTCGGCAACCTCGTGCAGGTGCGCAGCACCGCGAACCCGGCCGTGATCACGCACTACAACATCCGCCCGGCGATCGACGTGTACGTGAGCGTCGAGGGCCGCGACCTCGGCGCGGTCGCGGGCGAGATCGACCGCATCGTGTCGGACGCGCGCGCGACGCTGCCGCGCGGCACCGAGCTGACCATGCGCGGCCAGATCGAGACGATGCGCACGTCGTACCTCGGCCTCGGCGCGGGCGTCGCGATGGCGATCGTGCTCGTCTACCTGCTGATCGTCGTCAATTTCCAGTCGTGGCTCGACCCGCTGATCATCATCAGCGCGATGCCGGCCGCGCTCGCCGGCATCGTGTGGATGCTGTTCATCACCGGCACGCACCTGAGCGTGCCCGCGCTGACGGGCGCGATCATGACCGTGGGCGTCGCGACCGCGAACAGCATCCTGGTCGTGTCGTTCGCGCGCCAGCGTCTCGAAGCCGGCGCGCCGCCGCTCACGGCCGCGCTGGAGGCCGGCGCGACGCGGATCCGGCCGGTGCTGATGACAGCGCTCGCGATGATCATCGGGATGGTGCCGATGGCGCTCGGTCTCGGCGAAGGCGCCGAGCAGAACGCGCCGCTGGGCCGCGCGGTGATCGGCGGGCTGCTGTTCGCGACCGTTTCGACGCTGCTGTTCGTGCCGCTCGTGTTCGGCGGCGTGCATGCGCGGCTGGCCCGCCGGCGCGCGCGCCAGGCCGGACACTGACTTTCGTCCCGTTTCGTCCCCTTTCGTCCCACTACCCGGTTGAATTGGTTGAATTCATGGAAGAGAAACATCACAGCGCCGTCGGCATCCAGGTGGACGAACACGGCATGCACCTGCCGACACGCACGTCGGTGTCGCGACGCGGACGCATCGTCCTGATCGTGATCGGCGTGCTGCTGGCCGCCGGCGCCGCGCGCACGATCGTCGTCAACGTGCTGAACCGCAACCGGCTCGACACGGTCGCCGAGCAGAACACGCGCCAGTACGTGACCATCGCGCATCCGGTCGATGCGGCCACCGGCGGCAAGCTGTCGCTGCCCGGCACGCTGCGCGGCTTCGTCGAGGCGCCGATCTATGCACGCGCGAGCGGCTACGTGCTGCGCTGGCAGGCCGACATCGGCGCGCACGTGAAGCAGGGCCAGGTGCTCGCCGAACTCGACACGCCCGAGCTGAACCAGGAACTCGCGCAGGCCACCGCGCAGCGCCAGCAGGCGCAAGCCGCGCTCGCGCTCGCGAAGACGTCGTTCGACCGCGCGCAGCAGTTGCGCCAGCGCGATGCCGTCTCGCAGCAGGAACTCGACGACCGGCAAGGCGCGTTCAACCAGGGCACCGCGAACCTCGCCGCGGCCGACGCGAACATGCGCCGCCTCACCGAGCTGAAAGGCTTCCAGCGGATCGTCGCGCCGATCGACGGGATCGTCACGCAGCGCAACGTCGACGTCGGCGATCTCGTCAGCTCCGGCAACGCGGGCCGTTCGCTGTTCACGGTCGTGCAGGCCGACCGGCTGCGCCTCTACGTGCAGGTGCCGCAGGCGTACGCGCAGCAGGTGAAGGTCGGCCAGCACGTGAGCGTCGCGCAGGCCGAGCTGCCGGGCCGGACGTTCGACGGGACGATCACGCGCACGTCCGAGGCGATCGACGTCGCGACGCGCTCGCTGCAGATCGAGATCACGCTGCCGAACCCGGACGGGCGGCTGCTGCCCGGCGCCTATGTGCAGGCCACGTTGCCGATGACGCCGGTCGGCCGCCTGCAGGTGCCGGCCAATACGTTGCTGTTCCGCGCCGAAGGCCCGACGGTCGCGACGGTCGATGCGAACGGCCAGGTGCGCCTGAAACAGGTGACGGTCGTACGCACGATCGGGCAGACGCTCGAAGTCGACGGCCCGCTCACGCCGAACGACCGTCTCGTCACGAACCCGAGCGACGCGCTCGCCAACGGCGATCAGGCGATCGTCTCGGCGCCGGCCGCGAAGCCGGCATCGAGCGCCGCGGAGGCGAAGTCGTGATCGCGATGCGCATCCGCCGGCGGCCCGCCGCCGTCTCCGCCACCGCCGTTGCGCTCGCCGCCGCCCTCGCCGGCTGCACGGTCGGCCCCGACTACCGGCGGCCCGAAGTCGCCACGCCGGCCGCGTGGCGGCTCGATCCGGCCGATGCGTACTGGCACCCGGCCGCGCCGGCCCGCGCGCCGCTCGACCCGGCATGGTGGACCGCGTTCGGCGATCCGCAGCTCGATGCGCTGGAAGTGGAGGCGCTGCGCAACAACCAGAACCTGAAGGCCGTCGCCGCGCGCTACGACCAGGCGAAGGCGACGCTCGCGTCGGTCGCCTCGGCGCAGTATCCGGCCGTCGGCCTGAACGCGAGCGGCCAGCGCTTCAAGATCTCGGCCGACCGGCCGCAGACCAACTACGCGACGCAGAGCGCGTCGACCGTGCAGAACGACGTCCAGGTCGGCGCGAGCGTCAGCTACGAGCTCGACCTGTTCGGCCGCGTGCGGCGCAGCGTCGAATCGGCGCAGGCCACCACCGAACAGGCGCGCGACGATTTCGCGAACGCGCGCCTGGTGCTGACCGCCGATCTCGCGTCGAGCTATTTCGCACTGCGCGAATTCGACACCGAGATCGACGTCGTCAAGCGCTCGATCGACCTGCAGCAGAAGGCGCTCGACTACGTGAGCGCGCGGCACGACCTCGGCGCGGTGTCGGGCCTCGACCTGCTGCAGCAGCGCGCGCAGCTCGACGCGACGCGCACCCAGGCGCAGCTGCTGCTCCAGCAGCGCGTGCAGGTCGAAGCCGCGATCGCGACACTGGTCGGCACGCCGGCCCCCACCTTCTCGATCGCGCCGCGCGTCGTGCCGATCAATGCGCCCGCGCTGCCGACCGGCCTGCCGAGCGACGTGCTGCAGCGGCGCCCCGACGTCGCGTCGGCCGAGCGCGCGATGGCCGCCGCGAATGCGCAGATCGGCGTCGCGCGCGCCGCGTATTTCCCGCGCATCACGCTGTCGCCCGACATCGGCTGGGACGCGACGCGCTTCGCCGGCCTGTTCACCGTCCCGGCGTTGCTGTGGTCGGTCGGCGGGTCGCTCAGCCAGCCGCTGTTCGAAGGCGGCAAGCTGAAGGCCGGCGTCGATTTCGCGCAGGCCGGCTATGTCGCCGCGCAGGCCAATTACCGGCAGACCGTGCTCACCGCGTTCCAGGAGGTGCAGAATGCGGTCACCGGGTTGTCGGTGCTCGCGGAGGCCGCGCAGCAGGCCTCCGCGGCCGTCGACGACGCGCGCAAGCTCGTGTCGCTCGCGCAGGATCGCTACGCGGGCGGCCTGACGCCGTTCATCGACGTGCTGACGGCCGAGCAGCAGTTGCTGACGAGCGAACGGCAGGCCGTGCAGATCCAGGGCCAGCGCGCGGCGCTCGTCGTGTTTCTCGCCAAGGCGCTCGGCGGCGGCTGGGACGGCCAGGCGGCAAGCGGCCCGGCGCCGGCCGAGGTCGCCGCCGCCCCGGCACCGGCGCCAGCGCCCCCGGGCCCTTAACCGGATTACGCGGACAACGGATTCGAACATGAAAGTCCTGATCGTCGAAGACGAACCGAAAGTCGTCGAGTACCTGAAGAGCGGCCTGACCGAGGAAGGCTGGGTCGTCGATACCGCGCTCGACGGCGAGGACGGCGCGTGGAAAGCCGTCGAATTCGACTACGACGTGGTCGTGCTCGACGTGATGCTGCCGAAGCTCGACGGCTTCGGCGTGCTGCGCGCGTTGCGCGCGCAGAAGCAGACGCCCGTCATCATGCTGACCGCGCGCGACCGCGTCGACGACCGCGTGCGGGGCTTGCGCGGCGGCGCCGACGACTACCTGACCAAGCCGTTCTCGTTCCTCGAACTGATCGAACGGCTGCGCGCGCTGACGCGCCGCGCGCGCGTGCAGGAATCGACGCTGATCTCGATCGGCGACCTGCGGGTCGACCTGATCGGCCGCCGCGCGACCCGCGACGGCACGCGGCTCGACCTGACCGCACAGGAATTCCAGCTGCTCGGCGTGCTCGCGCGGCGCAGCGGCGAGGTGCTGTCGAAGACGACCATCGCCGAACTCGTGTGGGACGTGAACTTCGACAGCAACGCGAACGTCGTCGAAACGGCGATCAAGCGGTTGCGCGCGAAACTCGACGGCCCGTTCGCGGACAAGCTGCTGCATACGATCCGCGGCATGGGCTACGTGCTCGAGGCGCGCGAGGACGGCGATACCGAGAGGCCGGCATGAAACGCTCGATCGTCCTGCGGCTGTCAGCGATGTTCGGCATCGTGTCGCTGCTCGTGTTCACGCTGGTGGGCTGCGGGCTGTTCGTGATGATGGAGCGCCAGCTGTTCGCCGAGCTGCGCGCGACGCTCGATACGCGCACCAAGGTCGCCGAGATGATCGTGTCGCACGCGCTCACGTCCGAACGCGGGCGCCTCATGCAGGAAAAGCTCGCCGATCTCGAACCGCCCGACGGCTCGACGCGTTACCAGGTCGACAGCACGAATCCGGATTTCCGGTTCGGCAAGCCCGTCGACGGCGTGCCCGTCGGCGCGCCGTTCGGCGCATTCCAGCGCTACGCGCTGAACGACAGCAGCTACGACGTGATGACCAAGACCGTCACGGTGGCCGGCAACGGCGAGCGGCCGACACTGAGGCTGATCGTCGCCAGCTCGTGCGAGCGCACGCAGCGGATGCTGCGCCGCTTCGGCTGGACGCTCGCCGGGCTGATCGCGATCGCGACGATCATCACGCTGCTGCTGAGCCGCGCGGTGGCCCGCTTCGGGCTCGCGCCGCTCGACCGGCTGTCGCAGGATGCATCGGCCATCAGCCTCGCGAACCGCCGCCAGCGGCTGCACACCGACGCGCTGCCGGCCGAGCTGCGCGACCTCGCCACGTCGTTCAACGGCGCGCTCGATCGCATCCAGCAGACCTACGCGCGGCTCGAGGCGTTCAACGCGGACGTCGCGCACGAACTGCGCACGCCGATCAGCATCCTGATCGGCCAGACCCAGGTCGCGCTGACCAGCCGCGACCGCACGGTCGAGCGGATGCGGCAGACGCTGCAGTCGAACCTCGAGGAATTCGAGCGGCTGCGCGTGATCATCAACGACATGCTGTTCCTGTCGCGCAGCGACCGCGGCGAACGGGCGACCGACCTGAAGGACGTGTCGCTCGCCGACGAGGTGCGGCGCATGCTCGATTTCCTCGAGATCCCGCTCGACGAGGCGCAGTTGCACGCCGAACTGCACGGCGACGCGCGCGCGGCCGTCGATCCGTCGCTGTTCCGTCGTGCGATGACGAACCTGCTGATCAATGCGATCCAGCATTCCGCGCCCGGCGCGACGTTGCACGTGACGATCACGCGCCGCGACACGCTCGTCGAGATGGCCGTGTCGAACCCCGGCGAGCCGATCGATCCGGTGCAGCGCTCGCACGTGTTCGAACGCTTCTACCGGCTCGAGGAAGCCCGCGCGAACAGCAAGGAGAACCACGGGCTCGGGCTGTCGATCGTCAAGGCCGTCGCCGAGATGCACGGCGGCAGCGTATTCGTCGCGTGTTCGGGCGGCGTCAACACGTTCGGCTTCTCGGTGTCGACGGAACCCTGCGCGGGCGGACCGCTGCGCGCGGGAGACGCAACCGATGCAACCGATGCAACCGGCGTGGTCGACTCCACCGATTCGCGGCCGGCGCACGCGCCGCGGGCGCTGCACTGAAGGCGGCTGCGCCTGTCGACGTCCGGCCGCCTCCGATCGGCGCTAGCCGGCCACGAACGCGGCCCGGGACGCATTACGCGCGCGGCTTGCCGCCCTGCTCGCGCCACGCCCGCGGCGACATCGCAAACCGCTCGCGAAACACGCGACTGAAATGCGACATGTCGTTGAATCCCCAGCGCAATGCGACGTCCGATACGCGCAGCGACGCGCATTGCGGATTCGCGAGATCCTGCGCGCACCGTTCGAGCCGCAGGTTCCACACGTGACGCATCAGCGACGTCTCCTCGGCCTCGAAGAGCTTGTTGATGTACCGCGACGAAATCCCGATCGAGCGCTCGATCATCATCGGGTTCAGCTCCGGATCGTGCAGGTGCTCGAGCACATGCCGCTTCACACGCGTCAGAGTCAACGCCTTCATCCTCGATTGCGCGAGGTCGTTGCGTTGCATGCCCCCGAGCGTCATCGCGATCAGCGTGATCGCGGTATCCGACAACTGCCGCATCTCGTCCTCGGTCACACTGCGGATCTGCGACGACATCTGCTCGAGAAACGCACGCATGACGCTGCCGACGCCGTCTCCGGTTTGCGTCGGGCACGCCGTGCGGTGCTCCATCCCGACGACGAGCTGGTTCAGCGTCGCGCGGGGAATGCTGACGACGATCTCGCGCCACGACTGGCCGAACTGCAGGTGGTGAGGCCGTGTCGCGTCGTAGATCGCGAAATCCCCGGGATGCAGCGTGACGATCTTGCCGTCCTGTTCGACCGACTGGCTGCCCTCGAGCATCAAGACCCCGAAATACTTGTCCTCGTACTCGCTGCGCGCCTGGCGATAACGCCGTATCACGGCCTGCTCGCTCGCGTGGATTTCCGAGATTCGCATCTTTTCGCACTTGCGCTGCCGCACCCGGCCGAAGAAATCGACTTTCTGCACGGCCGCGATCTGCACGTCCGCGAACAGGCGCAGAATCGTCTCGCGCCAGAATTCGATACGCTGGCTGACCGAGCCGTCGATCGGCACCTCGATGGCCGCGTTCGTCCGTTCGTCCAGCGGGCTGCCGGACGCCGGACCGGGCGCGTCGCCGCGTGCGGCGCGCGGGAAAGGACGCATCGTCATGGTCGTGCCCCACATGGGTTAGCAAACACGCAGCCGACAGCGTGCCCGTTCAAAAGCGCATTGTCCAATCGATGACCGCGTACGCCGCGTGGCCGGTCGAACCGGCACGCGGCGCGGCGGCGGCATGCTACCGCTCCGGGCATGTCATGCGCACGTCGTCCGACGCCAGTCGGACGACTGTTCATACGCATACGCAACGCGGTAGAGCGTCGCCTCGTCGAAACGGCGCCCGACCAGTTGCAGCCCGATCGGCAGATCGTCGGCTACCCCGCACGGCAGCGACATTGCCGGATGCCCGGACACGTCGAACGGCGCGGTATTCGCGAGCATCTCGAACGCCCGCGTCAGCGACTCGGACATCGCGCAACCGGGCTCCGGCAGCTTCGACGCGCGCATCGGTACGGTCGGCATCAGCAATACGTCATACGACTGCAGCGCCGCGTCGTAAGCCGATCGCAAGCGTCGCGCGAGGTTCTGGCACTTCGCGTAGTAACGCCCGCGATACCGGCTCGTGAAGTATTCGCCCAGCAGCATCGTCACCTTCACGGTATCCGGCAACTCGTCGGCGCGCTCGCGCCAGCCCGCGTGATGATCGATCATGCCGGTCACGTACAGGCCGCCCCAGTTGAAACCATGGCTGTTGCCCTTCATCATCTGCTGCGTCGCGCCCTCGGCCGCAATCGGCAGCCAGATCGCGGTGCCGGCCGCATGCAGCGGCACCGACACTTCGTCGACGCGCGCGCCCAGCTTGCGCAACCGGAGCGCGGCGGCCCGCACGGCCTCGTCGACCACTTTCTCCGAATTGGCGAGCCCGAACGCCTCGCGCAGGATGCCGATCCGCAATCCCGCGATGCCGTCGCGGATCGCGCCGAGATAGTCGGCGCGCGGCGGCAACGTCCGTTGGCGCGGATCGAGCCCGTCGTCGCCCGCGATCACGTCGAGCAGCAGCGCGTTGTCGAGCACGTTGCCCGTCATCGGCCCCAGATGATCGACGGTTGCCTCGATCGGCATCGCGCCGGTGTACGGCACGAGCCCGTGCGTCGGCTTCATCCCGTAGATGCCGCAATAGGCGGACGGGATCCGCACCGAGCCGCCCTGGTCGCCGCCGAGCGCCATGTCGACCTCGCCGCTCGCGACCAGCGCGCCGCTGCCCGACGACGAGCCGCCGGACGAGTACCCTGCCTTGCGCGGATTGTGCACCGGCCCCGACGCGCTCGTGTGCGAGCCGCCGGAAAAGCAGTAGTACTCGCAGGTCGACTTGCCGGCGATCGTGCCGCCGGCGTCGAGCACCCGCGTGACGACGGTCGCATCGACATCGGGCACGTAGCCCTCGAACGTGGTCGAGCCATTGCGCATCGGTACGCCGGCGACGCAGATGTTGTCTTTCACGACCACCGTCTTGCCGCGCAGCTTGCCGTCGGCGGCGCCGTGGATCGTGCTCTTGCGCGCCCACGCGCCGTAACGGTTCTCGTCGCCTTCCGGGCGGTAGCCGGGCGTGCGCGGATACGCGACGACGGGCAGATAGTCGGGCAGCGCGTCGATCGCATCGTAGGCGTCGAAGTTCGCCTGCAAGGCATCGTCGTATTCGGCGAGTTGCCGGGAATCGAGATGAAAGCCGAAGCCGGCTGCCATATCGGACAGTTGTTCGCGGGTCGGGCGTTTGATGGCCATCGACGTTCTCCAGTTCGGTAAGCGGCACCGCCGGCCCCGGCGGTGCCGGCGGGATTCAGCGGGCGATGGCGACGGCGTCGCGCATCATCCCGGTGCGCGGATGGCAGTTCACGTATTCGTAGACCTGATGCTTCGCGTCGAAGACGGAAACCTCGTGATACAGCCGCAGTTTCGACAGCCCGGTGACGACGCGGAAGAACGTGACGAAGATCCGCAGGTGCGTCGGATGGGATTCGGCCCATCGTTCGAGGCGGTCGAGCGAGCGCCAGTGGCCGATGTTGTAGCTCTCGTCGAGCACGTTGCCGTCGAGATCGATCGAGCGCACGTAGCGGTTGCTGTAGCAGCCGACCTCCGTGCCGTTGTCGCGCAGGAAGTCCATTCCGCTGCGCAGCGTCGGCTCGATCTCCTCGAGATACAGTCGGCGCTCGTCGTGCTCGGCCGCGCGCCAGTCCTGGCCGGAGCGAATCAGCGCGATGTTGTCGTGCGCCAGCACGACCACGCGGCCGCCGCGGGCCGGATCGCCCTCGACGATGCGCAACTCGCCGTCCGCCCGCATCCAGTCCGTCTGCGAGATCGGGAACCGGTCGCGCATCGATCCCCAGTAGCCGTGCTCCTCGATCTCGCCGCTGACGCCGTCCATGATCGCGCCGACGCCGGGGAAATCGTTCGTGAACGCGTAGAGCGTCTCGAACTGCTCGGCGCGCGGCGCGACGATTTCCCGGAAGTAGCCGATGCCGTCCGCGAGGCGTGCGTCGGAGGCCCACCATTCGACGAGTGCAGGCGACGCAATCCAGCGCGCATACGCGGCCGGATCGCGCCAGTAGCCGACGGCGATCAGGTTCTCGTAACCCTGGTCGTCGGTGTGTTGCGTCAGATCGAAGTTGTTCGGGCCGTCCTGCGCACCGAAATCGGCGACGATCCCGCGCAAAGCGGCCAGTGCCGCCGCACGCTTGTCGGCGCCGCCGTATTGCACGCCGAAATAGCCCATCACGACCTGGCTCAGGTCTTCGGCGGCCCGGGCGACGTACATCGGGAACGGCGGCTGGTAGTCATCGGCGACGCGGCGCGACAGCGTCCGCGGGCAGACCAGGTGTTTGTCGATGGCGGATTCCATGCATGACCTCTCTGGAAAGGGAATCGGGTGTCGGGGTATCGACGTGGGGAAGGAGCGACATGCACCGGCCTTATTCCGGCGCATGCGGGTGGTCAGAAGATGTGCGCGTAACGCAGGCCGGCGAGCACACTGTTCTTCGGACCGTTGCGCACGCTCAGGTCGGTGCCGAGCTGGATTTGCACCTGGTCGGCCTTCGTCACGAACTTCGCCGCGGTGATCCGCAGGCGCGTCGTGCGCAGCGCGTCGTTGTTGTCCGTGCCGTCGACGCTCGTTTCACCGCCCCAGAGCTGCGTGACGCCGATCCCGAGCGACGTGCCCGGATCGGGCATGTAACGCACCATCGCCTGTGCGCTGTAGCTCATCCGCTGATGCAGCGTCGCACCGCTCGCGCCGTACGACGTGTTATTGCCGTACCAGATCGCATCGCCGACGAGATCGAGTGCCCACTGCGGCGAAAAGTGCTTGACGTAGGCTGCCTGGAAATCGAGCGACCAGCGGTTGGCGCCGAGATTGAGACCGCGGTTCTGGTCGTAGCTCCCGGTCGGCGCGTAGACGTAGACCGTCGCGGCGACGACGTCCTTCGCTTCGTTCAGGCGGAATTTCAACGGTGCGGTCAGGATCACGTCGCCGACACCGTTCGTACTGCCAAGCGCGCCGGCGCTGCCGAAGCTGCTGATATGACCGAACGGCAGCAACACCTGCGGATCGATCGTGAGCCTGTCGGTGAGCTGGAACACATGCAGCAGGCGGGCGATGCCGACATTCGACTGCAGGTCGAAATCCGACGTCCGGTGGCCGTTCGCGTAGTAGGCGTTCGTCGCGGAATAGTTGTAGTACAGCACGCCGATCGTCGCGCCGACCGGATACTGCTCATAGTCGCCGGGATCGACCTCGACCGCGCCCGCGTAATGCGATGCGACGGCGATCAGCGACAAACCGATCCAGCGCGCGATTCGCTTCAGTTTCATTCTGTTGACGTTGTCCATCATGCTCCTCACCTGGTTGCGCAGACACCGCCACGCTCGACGCACGACGAACGGGAACCGTCGCCGGATGGTGGAATCGCGGGATGCTGGCCGACTGTTGTTCCGCCGTTACATCGGGGATGCCGGCGATTCGCGACATCGAACGGCCGTCGCTTGAGGATGAGAATAGGAAGGCAAAATCCGCAGTTCTGTTTTCCGGCGGAACAAGAAATTGGCTGTGGCGGGCCTGCGCCTCCGATGTCATGCAGCGGTCGCAAAACGTGCGCCGCTGCCGCTGTTTTCGTCCCGGGCGCCCCGCCGATTGCCGCCCATCTCCGTGCATCCGCGCGCATCGGCCCCATGCCGCGCCACGGGGCCGTCTCAGCACAGTTTCCGATCCGTGCCGGCAAAGAACCGCGCTTTTTCTCTTCTTACCCTGCTCGTCGAGCGTGACCGACACCACGCGTCCACGCCCCGCCACGGCAATACCACCGCGATGGCGGCGGTCAACCCGAACCACGACAAGGAACCCCACGATGAGCGCGACCCCTTCCGCGGAAACAGCCTCGACGCCCGGCGAACGTGCCTGGGCGCTGTTTCGCGTGATGAAAGAGAAGAACCTGATCCCCGACGGCTATATCGAAGGCCTGACCGAGCTGATGTCCACGACCTGGGATCCGGCCAACGGCGCGCGCATCGTCGCGCGTGCGTGGGTCGACCCGGCGTTTCGCGAACTGCTGCTGAAGGACGGCACGGCCGCGTGCGCGCAGTTCGGCTACACCGGCCCGCAGGGCGAGTACATCGTCGCGCTCGAAGACACGCCCACGCTGAAGAACGTGATCGTCTGCAGCCTGTGCTCATGCACGAACTGGCCGGTGCTCGGGCTGCCGCCCGAGTGGTACAAGGGCTTCGAATATCGTGCGCGGCTCGTCCGCGAGGGCCGCACGGTGCTGCGCGAGCTCGGCACCGACCTGCCCGACGACGTCGTCGTGAAGGTCTGGGATACGACCGCCGAAAGCCGCTATCTCGTGCTGCCCGTGCGGCCGGCCGGCAGCGAGCACATGACCGAGGATCAACTGCGCACGCTCGTCACGAAGGACGTGCTGATCGGCGTGGCGCTGCCGCGCGCGCGCTGACTCCCCCCGTTTCGCTCTCGACCTTCATCTCGGAGATCACATATGGACGGCTTTCACGACCTCGGCGGATTCCAGGGTTTCGGCCCGGTGCCGCACACGATCAACAGTCTCGGCTACAAGCCGGTCTTCAAGGAAGACTGGGAACATCTCGCGTACAGCCTGATGTTCGTCGGCGTGGACCAACTGAAAAAATTCAGCGTCGACGAGGTACGTCACGCGGTCGAACGCATCGACGTACGCCAGCATGTCGGCACGCGCTACTACGAGCGCTACGTGATCGCGACGGCGACATTGCTCGTCGAAACCGGCGTGCTCACGCAGGATGAACTCGACCGCGCGCTCGGTTCGCATTTCCGGCTCGCGAACCCGCCGACATCCGGCGGCCGGGCGGCACCGCCCGACTCGACGCGGTTCGAGGTCGGCGAGCGTGTCGTCGTTCGCGACGAATACGTCAGCGGGCACATCCGCGCGCCGGGCTACGTTCGCGGCAAAGAAGGCGTCGTGCTGCACCGGGCGACCGAATCGTGGCCCTTCCCGGACGCGATCGGCCACGGCGACACCGGCGCCGCCCGTCAGCCGACCTACCATGTCGAGTTCCGCGTGAAGGATCTGTGGGGCGACGCCGCCGACGACGGCTACGTCGTGGTCGACCTGTTCGAAGGCTACCTGGATCGCGCGTCCGGGCAGAGCGCATGACGACGCCGGGGAAGCAAGGCGCGCCGGCCGCCCCTGGCCCGAGGATTCCGGTCACCGTGCTGTCCGGCTTTCTCGGCGCCGGGAAGACGACGTTGCTGAACCACATCCTGCGCAATCGCGCGGGACTGAAGGTCGCCGTGATCGTCAACGACATGAGCGAAGTGAACATCGACGCCGACGATGTGCGGCGCAACGTCGAGCTGCATCGAGGCGAGGACGAACTGGTCGAGATGAGCAACGGCTGCATCTGCTGCACGCTGCGCGCCGATCTGCTGGAGCAGATCAGCACGCTCGCGCGGCAGCGCCGCTTCGATTATCTGCTGATCGAATCGACCGGCATCTCGGAGCCGATGCCGGTCGCGGAGACGTTTGCGTTTCTCGATCGAGACGGTTTCAGCCTGAGCGAGCTGGCACGGCTGGACACGCTCGTCACGGTGGTCGACGGCGAGACGTTCGAGGACATGATCGCGTCGGCCGAACCGGTCGCGCACGACGCGGCGCTCGCGAACGACGGCAATTCCGGTCCGCCGCGCAAGCTGTCGGACCTGCTGCTCGAGCAAGTCGAATACGCGAACGTGATCCTCGTGAGCCGTCTCGACCGGATCGGCCACGCGGGTTTCGACCGGCTGCGCGCGCTTCTTGCGTCGCTGAATCCATCTGCGCGAATCCTGCCGATGCAGCACGGCAAGGTCGATCCGTCAGACGTGCTCGATACCCGGCGCTTCGATCTGCCGGCGCTCGTCGAATCGCCGGGATGGATGCAGCACATGCAGATCGACGAACGTCCCTCGGAATCGGATGCGTACGGAATCGCGTCGTGGACCTATCGCGAACGTGCGCCGTTTCATCCGGCACGCCTGCTCGCATGGCTGCGTCGTCCGTGGGACAACGGCCGGCTGCTTCGCTGCAAGGGTTATGTCTGGGCTGCGCACCGCTATCCCGAGATCGCCATGCTCGTGCAGACGGGCGGCGCGTTCCAGTGGGGTTACGTTGGGCGATGGTGGCGATTCATCCCGCAGTCGGACTGGCCGCACGACGACTATCGCCGCGATGGCGTGCTGAAAAAATGGGAGGAGCCTGCAGGGGATTGTCGGCAGGAAATCGTGTTCATCGGGCAGTCGGTCGATCACGACCGACTGCGTCGCGAACTCGATGCGTGCCTGCTGACGGTCGAGGAAATCGACGCGGGCCCGGAGTCGTGGCTGCGGCTTCCGGAAGCCGACGCGTTCGACGCGCTCGCGGCGGCCGCTCGTCCGTGACGTGAGACTCGATGCCTTCGGTTGCAACGCCTGCGTCCAACGACTGTCGAGCACCGGTGAGCGCCGTGCTCGGTTCGGCGTTGCCTGAATCCAGACAGCGTCGCCGAGGGCAGTTTTCTTCAATACCGGCACGCGCGGCTTCTTTAGTCTCGATGCGACTTTGACATTCGCATGGAGGCACTCAATGAGCATGCTGGTTTCGATGGCCGCGTTCGCGCTGGCGTCGTCGATCACACCCGGTCCCGTCAACATCGTCGCGCTCAGTGCGGGCGCGCGCCACGGTCTCGGCGCAAGCCTGCGGTATGCGGCCGGCGCGACGCTCGGCTTCGTCGCGCTGTTCCTGCTGATCGGCCTCGGGCTGCACGCGGCGCTCGCGCGCTGGCCCGTGCTGACGACCGCCACGCAGTGGTCGGGAATCGCGTTTCTGCTGTACATGGCGCTGCGGCTCGCCCTCGACGACGGCCGACTGTCGGCCGACCCGGACGTGGCCGGCCCGTCGGCGGCGTCCGGCGCCGCGATGCAGTGGCTGAATCCGAAGGCGTGGCTCGCGTGCGTGGCCGCGATGGGCGCGTACGCGGCCGACGGCGACCGCGCGCAGGTCTGGCAGTTCGCCGCGCTGTATCTCGTGATCTGTTTCGCGTCAATCGCTTGCTGGGGATATGCCGGCGCATCGCTGCGGCACCGGCTCGCGAACGCGCGGAGGATGCGCGTGTTCAACCGGCTGATGGCGCTGCTGCTCGCGGGCAGCGCGCTGTTTCTGCTGGACGTCTAGCCGGCCGGCTCGCGGGTCAGGCGCTTCGGCGTATCGACGGCGCGAGCGCACTCCGCGCTCTGCGCGCTGCCGTTCAGCTCGTCGCGCTGCGGTACTGGCCGGGCGTCGCGGCCGCGATCCGCCGGAACGCGCGCTGGAAATGTGCCTGGTCAGCAAAGCCCGCGTCGAGCGCGACGTCGGCGATCGGCCGGCCGCGGCGCAGCTCCGTGCGGCCGTACTGCACGCGGCGGTCGATCAGGAATGCATGCGGCGTCATGCCGTAGCGCGCGTTGAACGCGCGGATCAGGTACGACGGCGACAAATCGGCGGCCGCGCAGATCGCATCGAGCGTCACGCCCTCGCGGCAATGCGCGGCGATGTAGTCGGCCGCGCGCGCGAGCTTGGCGTTGTCGTCCCCGGCGCGCGGGCCGGGCAGCTCGCGGTCGAGCGCGCCGTGCAGCGCCGTGAAGAATTCGACCGCCGCGCTCTCCTTGCCGAGCGGATCGATGCCGGGCGCGACGAGCGTCCGGTAGAAGCCGCCAAATTGCGCGAACAGGTCGCGCCGTTCCGTCAACTTCGGCGAAAAGCCGTGAAAATCGCGGTTCGGATCGCGGCCCAGCGAATGCTGCAGCCGCGCGAGCCACGGCACGTCGACATAGACCATCCGGTACGCCCACGCGTCCGGGCCGTACGGATTGCACGCATGCACCTGTTCCGGATCGATGATCACCAGCACGCCGCGCCCGACGTGCTCGTGCGTCGCGCCGTTCACGTAGGTGCTCGTGCCGCCGACGATCGCGCCCACCGAAAACGTGTCGTGCGTGTGCTTCGCGTAGCAGATCGCGCGGCCGTCGTCGACGGTGCGCGCCTCGATGAACGGCAGCGCGGCATCGCGCCAGAACGGCGACGGTACGACGGATCGGTTGGCGGTACGGCTCACGCGGCGGGCTCCCGGTTCGGACGGCGACCGCCCACCGTACAAGACTGTGCGGCGCGGCGCAACCGGAACGCCACGCTTCGATACGGGATTGCGCCGTTTCGCCTAAGCTTTGAATTCCGTCCGCCGCGGCGCCCGCGGCGGTTTTCGTTCACTCCTCTTCCGTCACGCTCATGCATATCGATCTGAAAGGCAAGACCGCGGTCGTCACCGCCTCCACCGCCGGCATCGGGCTCGCGATTGCCGAAGGGCTCGCGCGCGCCGGTGCGCGCGTCGTCGTCAACGGCCGCAGCGATGCGTCGGTGCAGTCCGCGCTCGCGCACCTGCGCGCGGCCGTCCCCGACGCGGGCTTCGACGGCATCGCGGCCGATCTCTCCGATGCCGCGGGTGTCGCCCGCATCACGCAGCACACGCCCGCGGCCGACATCCTCGTCAACAATGCGGGCATCTACGGCCTGAAGGCGTTCTTCGAGATCGACGACGCCGAGTGGGAACATTACTTCCAGATGAACGTGATGTCCGGCGTGCGGCTCGCGCGGCATTACCTGAAGGGGATGATCGAACGCAATGCCGGCCGCATCGTGTTCATTTCGTCGGAATCGGGCCTGAACATCCCGGTCGACATGATTCATTACGGATTCACGAAAACCGCGCAGCTGTCGATCGCACGCGGCCTCGCGAAGCTCGCGGCCGGCACCAACGTGACCGTCAACTCGGTGCTGCCGGGGCCGACGATGTCGGACGGCGTGCGGGCGCTGCTGAAGGAAACGGCCGACGAAACCGGCCGCAGCGTGGAAGACGTGGCCGTGGAATTCGTGCGCAACCACCGTTCGAGCTCGATCATCCAGCGGCCGGCGACGCCCGAGGAAGTCGCGAACCTGGTGGTCTACGTGTGCTCGCCGCAGGCTTCGGCGACGACGGGCGCCGCGTTGCGGGTGGACGGCGGCGTGGTCGACACGATCGCGTGACGGCGGGCCGGGCACGGCCGCCGCGCTAGCGCGAAGCGGCCTTGCCCGGCTGGAGCGTGCCCTTGCGGTCGGCGTTCATGCACGAATCGAAGCCGTGTTGCGTGACGATGCCGGCCCTGTCGAACACGACGAAATATTCGCGGTGATCGTTGCCGTGCTCGATGAAGTAGTTGTAGCAGACGCCGCTGCCGTTGCGGACCATCCAGACGCTGCGCGGGTTGCCGGCCGCGCGGACGACGTCGGCGCGCGTCGCGCCGTGCCGCGAGGCGGCCCGCGCGAGCGGCGTGCGTGAATACGAAAATGGCAGCCACGAGTCGAACCACGCGCAGCCGTGCAACATCAGGCAGCTGGCGGCCAGGGACAGCGTCGCTGCGGGACGGGCCATCGAAATCAATCGCATGCTTGGGAAAATCTGCTGCGCCATGCCGGCGTGATCGAAAGCCCCATGCTACTCGACCTTTGGGTCCGGATCGAAAAGAAATGTAGAGATCTTTATACGAATCCCTGCATGTCATGCCCGCGCGCAAGCCCGGTCGTTGCAGCCCCCACATGCTTGCACGCGCATCGAACCCGCCGCGCCGATGCGTCAAATCGGCATAACGTCGCGCATCGTCACGCGATCCACTCGGCCCACAGCATCGTCAGCACCGTCATCAGCGCGGGGCCGACGAACAGCCCGATCAGGCCGAACGTCTCGGCGCCGCCGAGGATGCCGAACAGCACCAGCAGGAACGGCAGCCGCGCCGAGCTGCCGATCAGCACCGGCCGCACGAAATGCTCGGCGACGAACACGACGACGAAACCGAGCACGGCCACTACGACGGCCCACACCGTCGCACCCTGCACGAACAGCCAGAGCGCCGCGCCGCAAAACACGATCGGCGCGCAGAACGGCAGCATCGCGGCGATCGCCGTGACGAGGCCGAGCAGCGCCGCATGCGGGACGCCGGCCAGCGCATACGCGATGCCGAGCAGCGCACCCTCGCCGAGCCCGACGACGACGAGCCCCGTCACCGTGCCGTACACGGCCTTGACCATCCGGTCGATAAGTTCCGCGCCGTTGTGCCCGAACGCGCGCCGCGCGCCCTGCAGCAATGCGCCCGACAGCTTGTGGCCCGCGCGCAGGATCACGAACAGCGTGACGAGCATGAAGCCGAATTCGAGCAGCACATGCGCGAGCTTCGTGCCGAACTGCCGCCCGAACGCGAGGAATTTCTCGCTGTTGACGCCGTGCATCGCACTGGCCGGATGCAGCGGATGGCCGAGATTGGCCTGCCACCATTCGGTGATCTGAGCCGAACCGTAAGGCAGCCGGCTGACGACGTCCGGCAACGGAATGCCGCTGTCCTGGACCGACTTCAGCCACTCGCGCAGGTCGTGCGCCTGCCCGATCGCCTGGACGGCCGCGACCGCGATCGGCAGCACGACGAGCAGCGAGATCGCGGCCGTGATGACGGTCGCGATCAGCGTCGGCCGGTCACGGAACAGCCGGTGCGATTCGAAGCATTTGAGCAGCGGCCACATCGCGATGGCGATCACGCAGGCCCATGCGATGGCGGGAATGAAGTCGCGGATGATCCACAGCGCGAGCACCAGCAGCGCCGCATACAGCACGACGCGGGCAACCTGCTGCGCGCGCGGCCGTGCGGCGGGGTCGTGAGACGACGGGACGTGTGCGCCCATGGCACCTCTGTCGAAATGAAAAATGGCGGTTCGCGCAGGCAACCGGCCTGCATGAACCGCCATTCTATCCATCGGCGCCGGATCGGCGACGCGCAAGATGCGCGCGCCGTGTCGTCAAGGCGGCTCAGGCCGCCTTGTCGGCGATCCGGTAGCGCTCGAGCCAGTGCGCGTACGGCGCGGGCAGCGTCCACGACGGACGCTCGACGCCGAGCTGCCTGGCCGCGTAGTACGGCCAGTGCGGATCGGCCAGGTGCGCGCGACCGACCATCACGAGATCGAGCTGCGCTTCGGCCACCACGCGGTTCGCCAGTTGCGGCGTGTCGATCCCCCATGCGGACGACACCGGCAGCCCGGCCTCGCGGCGCACGCGCTCGGCGATCGGCGCGAGGAACGCCGGACCCCACGGAATCTGCGCGGCGGGCGTCGAGAAGCCGACCGACACGCTCAGCATGTCGAGCCCTTCCCGCTTCATCCGCTGCGTGAGCGCGATCGACTCGGCGAGCGTCTCTTCGTCGCGGCCGTCGTATTCGATCACGCCCAGGCGCGCGGTCAGCGGCAGGTGCTCGGGCCAGACCTTGCGCACGGCCGCGAGCGTGTCGACGAGGAAGCGGCCGCGATTCTCGGCCGAGCCGCCATATTCGTCGGTGCGGTGGTTCGAATGCACCGAGAAGAAGCTCTGGCCGAGATAACCGTGCGCAAAGTGCAATTCGAGCCATTCGAAGCCGAGATCGCGCGCACGCTTCGCCGATGCGACGAAATCGGCCTGCACGCGGGCGATGTCGTCGTGCGTCATTTCACCCGGCACTTTCGGCAGGTGCGCGCCGAACGGCACGGCCGACGGGGCGATGGTCTGCCAGCCGCGCGGATCGCCGTCGGCGATATGGTCGTCGCCTTCCCACGGACGGTTCGCGCTCGCCTTGCGGCCCGCGTGCGCGATCTGGATGCCGGGCACCGCGCCGGCGGCCTTGATCGCCGCGACCGACGGCGCGAACGCTGCGGCCTGCGCATCGGTCCACAGCCCCGCGCAACCCGGCGTGATGCGCCCTTCCGGCGACACGGCCGTCGCCTCGGCGATCACGAGGCCCGCGCCGCCGCGCGCGATGCCGGCCAGATGCACGTGATGCCAGTCGTTGACGACGCCGTCCTCGGCGACGTACTGGCACATCGGCGGCACCGCGATGCGGTTGCGCAGCGTGACATCCTTGAGTTTGAACGGTTCGAACAGGGCAGACATCCACGGCTCCTTTGCTTGGTTCTGCAAAACGACGGGAAACGCGCCGTGCAGTGCGCACGACGGAACGATTCGGGCCGTCGCCGGACGGCTTGCGCCCGGCGACGGATACGGTGCGGCGCCGGCCCGGCCGGCGCCATCGGCTCAACGGCGGCCGAGTTGCGCGAGCAGCGCCTCGGCGGCGGGCGCCGACGATGCGGGGTTCTGCCCCGTGATCAGCAGCCCGTCGGTGACGATATGCGGCGCCCAGTCGGCGCTGCGTTCGAATTGCGCGCCGTTGGTCTTCAGCATGTCCTCGACGAGGAACGGCACGACTTCCGTCAGTTCGACGGCCGCTTCCTCGCTGTTGGTGAAGCCCGTCACGCGCTTGCCGCGCACGACCGATTCGCCGGTCTGCGGATTCTTCACGTGACGCAGCACGCCCGGCGCGTGGCAGACCGCCGCCACCGGCTTGCCGGCCGCCAGCGCGCGCTCGATCAGGCCGATCGAATGCAGATCCTCGGCGAGATCCCACAGCGGGCCGTGGCCGCCGGGGTAGAACACGGCGTCGTAGTCGTCAACGGACACGTCGGCCAGCTTGCGCGTCGACGCCAGTTCGGCCTTGGCCGCTGCATCGGCTTCGAAGCGGCGCGTCGCGTCGGTCTGGGCGGCCGGATCGCTGCTTTTCGGGTCGAGCGGCGGCTGGCCGCCCTTCGGCGACGCGAGCGTCAGCTCGACGCCCGCATCCTTGAACACGTAGTACGGCGCGGCCAGTTCCTCGAGCCAGAAGCCGGTCTTCTTGCCGGTGTCGCCGAGCGTGTCGTGCGAGGTCAGGACAACCAGAATCTTCATGATCGGACACTCCTTCGAAAAGTTGACGGGAACGGGGCCGCATGATCCAGAAAACCGGCCGGCGCGGCGCGCCTGTCCGCGCCTGTCAGTTAGTCAGCTGTGACGCGTCATCGTGCGACCCGCGTATCCGAATGCGACATGCGCCTATTAGACCAGTCGTCTAGAATATTCGAAAATAAAACGACGGCGTCTCGCCGCGCTACCAGCACCACGGCGCGAGATGGCATTTTCGCGCCTTGCTTGCCTGCGCCACGGACGTCGCCGCATTCACGAGGACGGATGATAGTCGCGAATTAGACCGGTCGTCTAGTAGTCGGACAATCATCCCTGCCGACGTCATGGCCTTTCTCGAGGGGCGCGATCCGTGGGTGTCCGCAGGTGCTCACGCCCCTCGCCTTCACCGCGCCGGCTGGTCGCGCAACGGACCGTCGGTGTCGCCCGCCTCGATTGCCGGCGCCTCGAGACGGTGCTCGCGCACGCCGTCGCCCAGCAGGCGCAGCATCAGTTCCGCGAGCGAGCGCCCCGATGCGTGGCCGGTCGGCTGTACGACCGCCGTCACGCGATACGGGTGTGCGAGGCCCGGCGGCACGCCGTCGTAGACGATCAGCGACATGTCCTCGCCCAGGCGCAGCCCGCTGTCCACGAGCGCCCGAAACGCGCCGCCGCCCGCGATATTGTTGTCGACCAGCAGCGCCGTCGGCCGCTCGGCGCGCGCGAGCAGCGCCCGCACCGCCTGCAACCCGCCGTCGTGCGTGAACGGGCACTCGACGAGCAGCGCCGGATCCGGCTCGATGCCGGCTTCGCGCAGGGCCGACAGATAGCCTGCACGGCGCTGCGCGGCGAAATTCAGGGCAAGCGGCGCGCTGATCATCGCAATGCGCCGGTGCCCGAAACCCGTCAGCCGGCGCACCGCGTCCCGCGCGCCCGCTTCGTTGTCGAAGTCGAACCACGCGTACGGCTCGGCCATCCGGGTCCGGCCGTACGCCACGTATGGAAACGCGCTCGCCTGCAGGTACGCGATGCGCGGATCGTCGACCAGCGTTCGCGCGACGATCAGGCCGTCGACGAGTTTGCCTTCGACGATGCGCCGATAGGTGTCCAGTTCCGCGTTCGGCCGCGCCGACGCGATGATGAAATCGAGATTGCGTTCCGCGAGCCGCTCGGTGATGCCCGCGACGACCTCGCCGAAACGCGGATCGCCGAGATCGCCCGCGCCGAACGGATAAACGATCCCGATCATGTCGGCCCGACCGGTCGCCAGCCGGCGCGCGGTCGGGTCCGCCACATAGCCCATTTCCCGTGCAACTCGCGCCACGCGTTCGCGCGTCGCCTCGCTGACGTCGTCGTAGCCGTTCAGCGCACGGCTGACCGTCGTCCGCGACAGCCCGAGCGCGTCCGACAGCGCCTTCAGATTCACCTTCACCGTCACTCCTCGCATTCGCCGATCCGCCCGGCCGCCCGAACACAGGGATGCACCGGCCGGGTAATTATTTCCAATTGGTAACGATTACCGTCAATTAAATATCTTTTGCGTTCCAAACCGGTTTGAAATAGCATCCAAACCGGTTTGGACATCGATGCCCACTCAGCCGTTCACTTTGACCTTTCCAGGAAACGACGACGAGATGACATACTTTCCCCTTTTCCGCCCGACGACGACCAAACGTTTGCTCCTCGCTGGCGGCGCACTTGCCGCCTTCGCGTCCGTCGCGCACGCGCAGTCCAGCGGCACGGGCGCGCCCATGCCCACGCCCCATACGCAGCAGGCCTACGATCCCGAAGGCAACTTCACGATGCGCTGGACGCGTGCGGACATCCGCCAGATCGTCGCGCAGTCGCACACCGCCGGCGCCGACAAGAACTCGCTGCCGCAAGCGCTGACGATGCCGGACATCCCGCAGGATTTCCCGCTGATCAACTCGAACGTGTGGGTATGGGACACGTGGCCGCTGGCCGACCTGCGCGCGAACCAGCTCAGCTACAAGGGCTGGGAGGTGATCTTCTCGCTCACCGCCGATCCGCACGCGGGCTACACGTTCGACGACCGTCACGTCCACGCCCGCATCGGCTTCTTCTATCGCCGCGCGGGCATCCCCGCGTCGCAGCGCCCCGCCAACGGCGGCTGGACCTGGGGCGGCCACCTGTTCCCGGACGGCGCGAGCGCCAGGGTATTCGGCACCGCACCGATGACCAACAACGCCGAATGGTCCGGCTCCGCGCGCCTCACGAACGGCAGCAACGTCAGCCTGTACTACACCGCGACGTCGTTCAACCGCTCGGCGCCCGGCGGCGCGGACATCACGCCGCCGCAGGCGATCATCACGCGCGCCGACGGCCACATCCACGCCGACGACAAGCATGTGTGGTTCTCCGGCTTCGACGATCACAAGGCGCTGCTGCAACCGGACGGCAACTACTACCAGACCGGCCAGCAGAACACCTACTTCTCGTTCCGCGATCCGTTCGTGTTCACCGATCCCGCGCACCCGGGCAAGACCTACATGGTGTTCGAAGGCAATACGGGCGGCCAGCGCGGCGCACGCACCTGCACCGAGACCGATCTCGGCTACGCGCCGAACGATCCGTACAAGGAAGATCTCAACGCGGTGATGAATTCGGGCGCAGTGTATCAAAAGGCCAATGTCGGCCTGGCGGTCGCGACGAACCCGCAATTGACCGAGTGGAAGTTCCTGCCGCCGATCCTGTCGGCGAACTGCGTCGACGACCAGACCGAGCGCCCGCAGATCTACCTGAAGGACGGCAAGTACTACCTGTTCACGATCAGCCACCGCACGACGATGGCGGCCGGCGTCGACGGCCCGGACGGCGTGTACGGTTTCGTCGGCAACGGCATCCGCAGCGACTTCCTGCCGCTGAACGGGGGCAGCGGCCTCGTGCTCGGCAACCCGACCGACTTCTCCGCGCCGGCCGGTGCACCGTATTCGCAGGATCCCAACCAGAACCCGCGCGAATTCCAGTCGTATTCGCACTACGTGATGCCGGGCGGGCTCGTCGAGTCGTTCATCGATGCGATCGGCCCGCGTCGCGGCGGCACGCTCGCGCCGACGGTGAAGGTCGGCATCAACGGAACGTCGACGGCGGTCGATCGCACGTATGGCCGCGGCGGGCTCGGCGGCTACGGCGACATTCCGGCGAACCTGCCCGCGACGGGCGACGGCCACAACCCGTGAAGCCGGGATAACCAGCAATAACGATCATCGATAAAGGCACGGGGTTAGGGAGGCGCATATCGCGCGTGTCGCGTGCGCGCCTCCACTTTTTTCCTTCCATCCATTGCGCGCACCGCCGTCGAAAGCGGCAGGCGCCCTTCTTTCCCGCCTCGCACGGCGAAGCACGACACCCCGCATGATATCGACGTCTTTTCGCTTTTCCGCCCGGATCGCCCGGTTGCTGCTCGCCTGCGTGGCCTGTACCCAGGTCGCTGCCGCGCCCTGCCACGCGCCGGCTGACGACGGCACCCCGCAATGGCGACCCGCGCTCCATTACACGCCGCAGCGCAACTGGATGAACGATCCGAACGGGCTCGTCTACGACAACGGACGCTATCACCTGTTCTACCAATACAATCCGCTCGGCAACGACTGGGGCAACATGTCGTGGGGCCACGCGACGAGCACCGATCTCGTCCACTGGCACGAGCAGCCGGTCGCGATGCGCGCGAACGCGACGGAGGAAATCTTCTCCGGCTCGATCGTCGCCGACACCCTCAATACGTCCGGCCTGGGCACGCCCGGCCACCCGCCGCTCGTCGCGCTTTATACGAGCGTGTACAAGGCGGGCTCCGGCCACGCGCCGGGCATTCAAGCGCAGTCGCTCGCGTACAGCCTCGATCACGGCACGACGTGGCAACCTTACGCACGCAATCCGGTGCTGACGCTCGACCCGGAATCGAAGCAATTTCGCGATCCGAAAGTGTCGTGGTATGCGCCGGGCGGCTACTGGCTGATGACGACGGTCGTCGCCGATGCGCACGTCGTGAAGCTCTATCGCTCGGACGACCTGATCCACTGGAATTTCCTGAGCGATTTCACGCGGCCGGGCGTGCCGCACGACGGCGCGCTGTGGGAAATGCCCGACCTCGTGCCGCTGCCGCTCGACGGCGACTCCGCACAAACACGGTGGGTCATGATCGTCAACGTCAACCCGTGGTCGATCGCCGGCGGCTCGGGCGCGATGTATTTCGTCGGCCACTTCGACGGCCGCACGTTTACGCCGGATCGCGTCGCCCCCGCCGGTTCCGATCCCGCGCAATTCCACTGGGTCGACCATGGCGCGGATTTCTACGCAGCCGGCACCTTCTCGGGCGCGCCCGGCTCACGGCCGGTCGCGATCGCGTGGATGAGCAACTGGGATTACGCGGCGAAAGTGCCGACCGCGCCGTGGCGCGGCGCGATGACCCTGCCGCGTGAACTCTCGCTGAAAACGATCGACGGCGAACCGACGCTCGTCGTCGCGCCGGCCGCCGCGTTCGACGCATGGGCGGACGGGCGGCCCGCCGTGCACGAAGGCGACCTCACGGTCGACTCCGCGACACGCGCGCTGTCGCCCGCGACGCGCGGCGCCGTCCAGCGCATCACGGTCACGCTCGAGCCGCGGCACGCGGCGCGTGCCGGCCTGATCGTCCGGCGCTCGGCGGACGGCTCGGTCGGCACCCGGATCGTGTACGACACCGTGAAGCGCACGCTGACGCTCGACCGCTCCCGCTCCGGCGAAGCGAATTTCGCCGGCACGTTCAGCGGCGAACACATCGTGGACCTGCCGCTCGAGCACGGGCGGCTGCGGCTCGAGATCGTCGTCGATCGCGGCTCGGTCGAAGTGTTCGCGAACGGCGGCCGCGTGGCGCTCACCGACCTGATCTTCCCGCCGCCCGACGCGGATCGCGTCGCCGTGTTCGCCGAGCACGGCCGCGCGACGTTCTCCGGGCTCACGGTGACGCAGCTCGAAGCCGGCGGCGACAGGCATGGCGCCTGTGCGGCGCGATAGATGCAATCCGTCCGCCGGTAACGAGGGCTGTCCGCCCGGCGCAACGCCGGGCGGTTGCAGCCCCCGCCGGGGCCTCGCCGATCAGAGCAAGCCCATCCCGCCCGACGCGATGATCTCCGCGCCGACGATGAACGCGGATTCCGGCGCGCTGAGGTGCAGCACCGTCGACGCGATCTCGTCCGGCGTGCCGAACCGGCCGATCGGAACGAGGCCCTTGATCTTGTCGGCCGTCTCGTCGAGCGTGGCCGCGTCGAACCCGAGCTTGCCGTAGAGCGGCGTCTGCACGGGCCCCGGGCTCACGACGTTCACGCGCACGCCGTGCGGCAGCAGTTCCGTCGACAGCGTCTTCGCAAACGAATTGACGGCCGCCTTGCTCGCCGCGTACACCGACGAGCCGGGCATCCCGATGTGCGCGTTGATCGAACCGTTGATCACGATCGACGCGCCACGGTTCAGCAGCGGCACCAGCGACTGGATCTGGAAATACGCGCCCTTCACGTTGGTGTTGAACACGAGATCCCACATGGCCTCGTCGCTGTCGGCGAACGGCGCGAGTTTCGCGACGCCCGCGTTGATGAACACGGCGTCGAGCCGCGCCCCCGCCGACGCGATCGCATCGGCCAGCGCGCGGGCCGACGCGACGCTGCCGGCCTCGTTGCGGATCGCGAGCGCATCCGCGCCGAGCGTTTGCCGCGCGGCCTCGAGCGTCTGCGCATCGCGCCCGGTGATGATGACCCGCGCGCCTTCTGCCGCGAATGCCCTGGCGGCCGCCAGGCCGATGCCGCTGTTGCCGCCCGTGACGAGGACCGTCTTTCCTTCGAAGCGTTGCATGATGTTCTCCTGTGAACCGGTGAGTTGACCGTGGACACAGGATGCGCGCCGCGCCCGGCCTTGCCGTACGACGGGCGCGACGAACACATTCGAAATCGTCGAACGTGTTTGCGCGGGCGGGTTCGGTCGCGCTGTTCCGCGCCGCGTCAGCCGGCCACGTCGATCCCGTCGAGCAGCCGCTGCGCGAGCCTCGGTTCGCGCAATTGCTCGAGCCACCATTGCAGCGCCCGGCCGTCGCGGTCGCCGTGCCACGCGACATACAGCCGGTTCGGCTCGCGCGGATCGGCCGTCTGTCTTTCCACGAGTTCGCCGCGCGCCAGCAGCGACGCCACGCGCCGGCGCGGCACCCAGCCGACGCCGAGCCCGTCGCGCTGCGCGAGGATCTTCGCGCGCATCGACGGCACCGCCAGCACGGCCTGCCCGCCGAGCAAGCCATACGCACGGCCGGCCGCGCGCCGCGACGAATCGGCGACGACGACCGCCCGGTGCGCGCCGATCGCATCTCGCGTCAGTGCGCCGCTCACGGCGGCCAGCGGATGGCGCGGCGATACCGCGAACACCCACTCGATCGCCCCCAGCTCGAACCACTTGAAGCCGGGAATCGCCGGCGGCTCGTTGGTCGCGCCGACCACCAGGTCCGCACGGCCGTCGCGCAGCGCTTCCCAGGTACCGCCGAGCACTTCGTGCGTGAAACGCAACGACACGCCCGAATCGAGCGCATCGAACGCGTGGACGACGGGCAACAGCGTGTCGAACTCCAGCACCTCGTCGCTGACGATCCACAGCCGGTCCTCCCAGCCGCTCGCGACCTGCCGCACACGCTGCGTCAGCCGCGCGACGTCCAGCGCCAGCCGCGCCGCCTCGTCGGTCAGCAGCTGTCCGGCCGGCGTGAGCTGCAGCCGGTAGCCGCGCCGGTCGAACAGCAGCGCGTCGAAGCGCGTTTCGAGCTGGCGCGCCGCGTGCGACACCGTCGACGGCGCCTTGCCGAGCCGCGCGGCCGCCCGCGACAGGCTGCCGGTGGCGCGGATCGCGTCGAGCAGCGCAAGTTCGTCTTCGGACAGCATGGGATCGCTCCGGTGTGGGGTTGTCGTGGATCGTAAGGCAGCGGCGGGCCTAGGTCCAATCGGGCGATGCGGGCCGGTCGTGCCGATCGTGCCGGTCACGCGCGTATCCCGCCCGGCCGGTTCGGCCGGCCTTCGCGCGATTCCTTGCGCTCCGGCGGCCGGTACAGGCATCCCGTCACGCCGCCACGCAACCCGCACCATGCCGCCGCGACCGGCTTCCGGTATGCTGGTCGACTCGAAATCATGGCAATCGAGGTAACCACTGCGATGGACATCGCGATCCGCATCGAAGGCCGTCACGACCTGACGGGGCAGATCTTCCGGCAACTGCGCACCGCGATCGTCGACGGGCGCCTCGCCGGCGGCGCGCGGCTGCCGTCGACGCGCGACCTCGCGAAACAGCTCGGCGTCTCGCGCAAGACGACGCTCGACGCGTTCGAGCGCCTGGTGGCCGAGGGCTACCTGAATACCCGCGCGGGCGACGGCACGTTCGTCGCCGACGGCCTCGCCCGCGTGCCGCACGCCGCGTCCATGTCGGCGCCGTCGCTCGTCGACGGCACGCCGCGCGTCGACGCGGTCGATGCCCGCGCGCTGTGGAACGACCTGCCCGACGCGCTCGCGATGCCCATACAGCACGATGCGCCCGGCTTCGACTTCCGCGGCGGCGTGACCGACAAGACGCTGTTCCCGTTCGACGCGTGGCGGCGCTGCCTGCATCACGCGCTGCGCCAGCAGATGCGCGGCCCCGCCCAGTATCACGACCCGGCCGGCGATCCGCAGCTGCGCGGGGCGATCGCGCGTTACGTCGCGTTCAGCCGCGCGGTCGCGTGCGGCTGGGACGACGTGCTCGTCACGCAAGGCGCGCAACAGGCGCTCGACCTGATCGCCCGCGTCGTCGTGCGGCCCGGCGATGTGGTCGCGGTCGAGGATCCCGGCTATCCGCCCGCGCGTGCCGCGTTCGCGTCGCTCGGTGCGACGGTGATCGGCGTGCCGGTCGACGCGCACGGCCTGGTCACGGAACGGTTGCCCGACGACGCGCGCCTCGTCTACGTGACGCCGTCGCATCAGTTCCCGCTCGGGATGCCGATGACGCTGGACCGGCGCGTCGCGCTGCTCGAATGGGCGCAGCGCCGCCGCGCCGTCATCATCGAGGACGATTACGACGGCGAGTTCCGCTTCGAGGGCCGCCCGGTGGAGTCGCTGAAGAGCCTCGACCGCACGGGCCTCGTCGCGTATGTCGGCACCTTCTCGAAGACGATCTTTCCGGAGCTGCGGATCGGCTACGCGATTCCGCCGCGCGCGCTGCGCGGCGCGCTGGCCAAGGCGAAGCAGATCGTCGACTGGCACACCTGCACGCTGACGCAGGCGGCGCTCGCCCGCTTCATGCTCGAAGGCGACTTCGCACGGCACCTGAAGCGCGTGCAGAAGCACTACGACGCGCGTCGCAAGATGCTGATCGCGCATCTGCGCGGCGAACTCGCGCCGTGGTTCGACGCGATCGTGCCGACCGCCGGCATCCACCTCGCCGCCCGCCTGAAGCCGGGGCTCGACGAGGCGGCACTCGTCCGCGCCGCCCGCGCGCAGGACATCGGCCTGTACGGCATCTCGGCATTCCACGTCGGCGTGCCGGTCAGTGCGGGGCTGCTGTTCGGCTATGGCGGGATCGACGCGCTGCGCATCGACACGGCGCTTGCGAAGCTCGCCGGCCTGCTGGGTTCGGGCAGCATCGGCGGCCCGGCACTGGTTACCTGAATTTTCCAGAAATTGGCCATTCAAGCGGGCCAGCTTGCGCCCTAAAGTGGGTCCTGTCGCGCCACCGTGCGCTCCAACCGAAAAAGGACCTGCCATGCAACCGCGCCTGAACTTCTATACCGCCAGCCCGAATGCCATCAAGGTGATGCGCAACGCCGAGGACTTCATCGCGAAAAGCTCGATCGAGAAGCCGCTCGCCGAACTCGTCCGCCTGCGCGCGTCGCAGATCAACGGCTGCGCGTTCTGCGTCGACATGCACACGACCGACGCACGCAAGGACGGCGAAACCGACCGCCGTCTCGCGACCGTCGTCGTGTGGCGCGAAACGCCGTTCTTCACCGAGCGCGAACGCGCGGCGCTGGAATGGACCGAGGCGCTGACGCTGGTGGCCGACAACCACGTGCCCGACGCCGTCTGGGAGGCCGTGAAGCCGCATTTCACCGACGAGGAGCTGTTCGACCTGTCGATGCTGATCGCGACGATCAACACGTGGAACCGCTTCGCGATCGCGTTCCGCAAGATGCCCGAGTAAGGAGACGACGATGACGTACGCCACGCTCCGTCGCGCCGCCCTCGGCGCATGGCTCGCGGCCGCGGCCGCGCTGCTGCCGGCCGCCGCCCATGCGCACGACACCGGCGACAACGTGCACACGATCATGCAGCAGGCCGTGCCGGAAGCGCCCGGCAAGCTCGCGGTCGTCGCGACCGTCGACTATGCGCCCGGCCAGGCGTCGGAAGCCCACCGGCACCTCGGCTCGGTGTTCGCGGTCGTGTCGAAAGGCGAAGTGCTGTCGCAGGTGAACGGCGGCCCGCTGCACCGCTACCGCGCCGGCGAAGGCTGGTACGAGGCGCCCGGCTCGCGCCACCAGGTGTCGCGCAACGCGAGCGCGACCGAACCCGCGCAGATCGTCGTGTTCGGGCTGACCGGCGAACACGTGCCGCTGACGTCGCCGATCGATCAGTAAGCGCTTGCCGGGGCGCGTGCCGTTGTCGACGCACGTGCCCCCCGCTGCACGACCGGGTTCGCCGCCGTTTCCCTTCCGGGGCCCCGCCGCTCCCCGCCACTCCCCGCCGGTTCTCCCTCGCCGGTTCTCCCTCGCCGTTTCCGCATTAGCCGCTCCCTACACTCCGCTACCCGCTTGCCGCACCGCGCCGCGCCACATCCCGGCCCGCCCGCGCCCCCGTTCGACGCTCGCCTGATCTCGATCAACCCGGTCGAAAACCCTTCCTTGAAATTAACTAACTCATCAATTAGCGTCGATTTCATGAACGCGAAATCCACCGTCGCCAGGCCGCGCGGGCGCCGCCCGTCGGTCGACGATTTCGACCTGCGCGACCACATGCTCGACGTCGCGATGCAGCTGTTCGCCGAGCGCGGCATCGCCGCGACGACCGTCGCGCAGATCGCCGCCGCCGCAGGCGTCACGTCGGCGATGGTCCACTACTACTTCACGAATCGCGAGCGGTTGCTCGACGCGATCGTCGAGGAACGGCTCGCACAGGCGATCGCGTTCGTGTGGCGACCGACCGAGCCGCGGATCGACGACGATCCGTTCGCGCTCGTCGGCGAACTCGTCGACCGCTTCTTCGACGTCACGCACCGCATGCCGTGGCTGCCGTCGATCTGGCTGCGCGAGATCGTCCACGAAGGCGGGCTGCTGCGCGAACGGATGGTCCGGCGCATTCCGCTCGATCATGTCGGGCGCTTCGCCGAACGCATCCGCGGCGCGCAGCAGGCCGGCACGCTGAACCCCGCGCTCGAACCCGCGTTCCTGTTCCATTCGATCGTCGCGCTGGTGATGCTGCCGCTCGCGACCGCGAAACTGTGGCAAAGCGCGCGCGGCATGCCGCCGATCGACCGCGAGGTGCTGCACCGGCACGTCCGCGCGCTGCTCGGTTCCGGCATGCAGCCGCCCGCCCCCGCGCGTCGCACACGGGCCCGCTCGCCACGGTGGCCGTCATGAACCCGCGCCGCGCACTGCCGCTCGCGACGGTTGCCGCAATCGCCGCAATCGCCGTGCTCGCCGGCTGCGGACGCCCGGCCGACAACGGCACGACCTACCAGGGCTACGTCGAAGGCGAATTCGTGTACCTGTCGTCGTCGCAATCGGGCACGCTGACGCAGCTGCCGGTCGCGCGCGGCCAGACTCTCGCCGCCGGCGCGCCGGCCTTCTCGCTCGAGGCCGTCAGCGAAACCGCTGCGCTGTTGCAGGCACAGCACCAGCTCGCGGCCGCCCGCGCGCAGCTTGCCGACCTTCAGACGGGCAAGCGCCCACCGGAAATCGCGGTCACGCAGGCGCAGCTCGCCCAGGCCACCGTGCAGGCCGCGCGGGCCGCCGCGCAACTGGCGCGCGACGAACGCCAGTACGCGGCCGGCGGCCTGTCGAAGCAGCAGCTCGACGATTCGCGCACGTCCGCGCAAACCACCGCCGCGCAGATGCGCGAACTGCAGAAACAGGTCGACGTCGCGCGCCTGCCGGGCCGCGCGCAGCAGGTCGCCGCGCAAGCTGCGCAGGTCGACGCCGCGCAGGCGGCCGTGGCCGAAGCGCAGTGGAAGCTCGACCAGAAGCGCGTCGCCGCCCCCGCCGCCGGGCGCGTGTACGACACGCTGTACCGTGTCGGCGAATGGGTGCAGGCCGGCAATCCGGTCGTGCAGATGCTGCCGCCGCAAAACCTGAAGGTGCGCTTCTTCGTGCCCGAGGCCGCCATCGCATCGCTCGCACCGGGGCGCACCGTCGCGATCCACTGCGACGGCTGTGCGGCCGACGTGCCCGCGCACATCACCTACGTGTCGAGCGAGGCCGAATACACGCCGCCCGTGATCTACAGCAACGAGAGCCGAACCAAGCTCGTGTTCATGATCGAGGCGCGCCCGGCCGTGGCCGACGCGCCGAAGCTGCATCCGGGCCAGCCCGTCGCCGTGAGGGTGCCGTGAACGCGTCCTCCGCCCCGTACGCGATCGACGTCGTTCGCCTGAACAAGCATTTCGGCGACAAACACGTCGTGAAGGACGTGTCGCTGCGCGTCGCGCGCGGCGAGATCTTCGGCTTTCTCGGTCCGAACGGCAGCGGCAAGACCACGTCGATCCGGATGATGTGCGGGTTGCTCACGCCCGACTCGGGCAGCGGCACCTGCCTCGGCTACGACATCGTGCGCGACAGCGCGCAGATCAAGCGGCGCGTCGGCTACATGACGCAGCGCTTCTCGTACTGGGAAGACCTGTCGATCCGCGAGAACCTCGATTTCGTCGCGCGCGTGTACGGGATGCCCGACCGCAAGGCGGCCGTCGCGCGCGCCCTCGACGGGCTCGGCCTCGCGAGCCGCGCCGATCAGCTCACGGGCGCGCTGTCGGGCGGCTGGAAGCAGCGCCTCGCGCTGGCCGCCTGCATGCTGCACGAGCCGGCCCTGCTGCTGCTCGACGAGCCCACGGCCGGCGTCGACCCGGCCGCGCGCCGCGACTTCTGGGAAGAACTGCACCGGCTGGCCGCCCAGGGAATTTCGGTGCTCGTCAGCACGCACTACATGGACGAAGCCGAACGCTGCCACAAGCTCGCGTACATCGCGTACGGCGAGCTGCTCGCGCAGGGCACGTCGGCGGAGATCGTCGCGTCGCAGGGGCTCGCGACCCGCGCGATCACCGGCGGCCACCTGGCCGAACTGTCCGCGCGACTGCGTACGATGCCGGGCGTCGACCAGACGGTCGTGTTCGGTTCGGCGCTGCACGTGAGCGGCCGCGATCGCGCGCGGCTCGACGCGACGCTCGCGCAGGTCGCGGCGCAGGCCGGCGGGCCCGCCGCGCTGCAGGTCGCGCCGATCGACACCGGCCTCGAGGACGTGTTCATCTACATGATGGGCCGAGCATCCGCGCCGCCCGGCGGAGCGTCGTCATGAACGCGTGGGCGCGCTTGCGCGATGCGTTCTCGGTCGCGCGCTGGTGGAGCATCGTGCTGAAGGAATTCCTGCAGCTGCGCCGCGACCGCGTGACGTTCGCGATGATCGTCGGCGTGCCGATCATCCAGCTCTCGCTGTTCGGCTTCGCGATCAACACCGATCCGAAGCATCTGCCGACCGCGGTGATCGTCGCCGATGCGAGCCCGTTCGCGCGGAGCTTCGTCGCCGCGATGCGCAACTCCGCGTACTTCGACATCGTCGGGACGCTGCCCGACGAAGCGGCCGGCCGGCGTGCGCTGGCGCGCGGCGACGTGCTGTTCGTTTTGAACGTGCCGGCCGATTTCTCGCGCCGGCTGCTGCGCGGCGAACGTCCGTCGCTGCTCGTCGAGGCGGACGCGACCGATCCCGTCGCGACCGCGTCGGCGATCGGCGCGCTCGCCGGCCTCGTGCAGCCGGTCGCGGACAAGGACCTGACCGGCCCGCTCGCGCACCTGAACGGCCGGCCGGCCGCCTTCGACGTCGTGCTGCACCGGCTCTACAACCCCGAGGGCATCACGCAGTACAACGTCGTGCCGGGCCTGATGGGCGTGATCCTGACGATGACGATGGTGATGATGACGGGCCTCGCGATCACGCGCGAACGCGAGCGCGGCACGATGGAGAACCTGCTCGCGACGCCCGTGCGGCCGCTCGAGGTGATGACGGGCAAGATCGTCCCGTACGTGCTGATCGGGCTGATCCAGGTGTCGATCATTCTCGCGGCCGCCCGCTTCGTGTTCGAGGTGCCGTTCGTCGGCGGCGCGTTCGCGATCTACCTGTCCGCGCTGCTGTTCATTGCCGCGAACCTGACCGTCGGCATCACGCTGTCGTCGCTCGCGCAGAACCAGCTGCAGGCGATGCAGCTCGCGGTGTTCTACTTCCTGCCGAACATCCTGCTGTCGGGCTTCATGTTCCCGTTCGCCGGGATGCCGAAGTGGGCGCAGTTCATCGGCAACCTGCTGCCGCTCACCTACTTCAACCGCCTCGTGCGCGGCATCCTGCTGAAAGGGAACGGCTGGAACGACCTGTGGCCGTCCGTGTGGCCGGTCGCGCTGTTCACGGTCGTTGTGATGGGCATCGCGTTGCGCTTCTACCGGCGCACGCTCGACTAGGCACCGCACGATGAAACCGGCTTCGCGTCGCCCCCTCCACGCCACCCGCTGCTGCACGCTGGCCGCTGCCGCGCTGCTCGTCGCCGGATGCGCGGTCGGGCCGGATTTCCACGCGCCGGATGCGCCCGCCACGCAGCGCTACACGCGCGGCGAACCGCCGGCGACGACGGCCGCCGCCGGCCCGGCAGGCGATGGCCAGACGTTCGCATCGGCCGAACACACCCCGCAGCACTGGTGGACGCAGTTCGGCTCCGAACCGCTGAACCGGCTCGTCGATACCGCGTGGCGCAACAGCCCGACGCTTGCCGAAGCCCGTGCGCGGCTCGACGAAGCGCGCCAGAACCATGCGGCCGAAGCCGGCGCGACGATGCTGCCGAAAGTCGATGCGAGCCTGTCCGCGACGCGCGAGCAGGTCGACACGACCGCGTTCGGCCTGCCGGCCAGCGTGCCGAGCCCGGGGCCGTTCACGCTTTATGACGCGTCGGTGAGCGTGTCGTACGTGCTCGACGTGTTCGGCGGCAACCGGCGCGCGCTCGAGGCGCTGCGCGCGCAGGTCGACTACCAGGCCTATACGCTCGACGCCGCGCGCCTGACGCTCGCGGGTAACGTCGTCGCCACCGCGATCCTGCGCGCGTCGCTCGCGCAGCAGGTCGCGCTCACGCGGCAGCTGATCGACGCGCAGACGCGGCAGTTGCGCATCGTCGAAGCGCGTTTCACTGCCGGTGGCGTATCGCAGGCCGATGTGCATGCGCAGCGCGCGTTGCTCGCGCAGACGCAGGCGTCGCTGCCGCCGCTCGCGACCCGCCTCGCGCAGTCCGGCCACCGGCTCGCGATCCTGCTCGGCTCGCCGCCCGCCGACGCGATGCTGCCCGACCTCACGCTGGATGCGCTCGCGCTGCCTCGCACGCTGCCCGTCGCGCTGCCGTCGACGCTCGCACGCGAACGGCCCGACATCCGCGCCGCCGAAGCCATGCTGCACCAGGCGAGCGCGAACGTCGGCGTGGCCACCGCGAACCTGTATCCGCGCTTTTCGGTTTCGGCGGGGATCGGCTCGGAGCGCACACGTATCGCGGACATCGTGAGCGGGCTCAACGTGTGGAACGTCGGCCTCGGCCTGACGCAACCGCTCTTTCACGGCGGCGAACTGCGCGCGAAGAAACGGGCGGCCGAAGCGGCGTACGACGCCGCGTTCGCGAGTTACCGGGAAACCGTGCTCGAGGCGCTGCAGCAGGTGGCCGACGCGATGCGCGCGGTCGAACACGACGCTGCCGCATGGCAGGCTCGGGACACCGCGGCACGAGAAGCGGCGGCCAGCAATACGATTGCCGGCGACCGTTACGCGACGGGCGGGATCAGCACGTTCGACCTGCTCGATGCACAGCGGCAGGCACTGCAGACGGCGCTCGACCGTACGCGCGCACAGGCCGACCGGCTTGCCGATACGGCGGCGCTGTTTCAGGCGCTCGCGGGAAGCTGGACGAACGACGCGGCGGAGTGAGTGCGCGGTGCAGGTTCAATGCGGTGATCGAAGCGGAGCGATCGCGCGACGCGGGTTTGACCCAGCGATAGAAACGGAGCGACCGGATGCGTGCTCGACGCAACGACCGCGGCGCGACATTCGCACGAATCGCGCGGGCATGAAAAAACCGGCCCGAAGGCCGGTTTTCATACCGCATGCCGCAAGCGGCGCTCGCGCGCCGCGCGACATCAGAAGCGGTGGATCATGCCGACGCCGACGCCGATCTGGTTCTGCTTCGAACCTGCGCCCACGCCGTCGCCGATCGACGTCGTTGCAGCGATGATCTTGCCGCCGTTCAGCGTGTTGCCGCTCGCGTGCTGGTACGCCTCAACCGCGTACAGGCCCGTGCGCTTCGACAGGCTGTAATACTGCGACACCGTGACCTGGTGGTACTTGGCCGAGCTCGTGATGCCGTTCGACTGCGTTGCCGCCGTGTACGAGTAGCCTGCCGCGAAGTCCCACTGAGCGACCGGCTTCCAGTGCAGCACGGCGCCAGCCGTGTTGAAGATCGCCGTGTTCTTGAAACCCGAACCCGTGCCCGGAATGTATTGAACATTCGAGTACGACGCCGAAATGTCCCACGCCGGCGAGAACTGGTAGCCAGCCGTGACGGCCAGTCGCTGTTGCGACTGCGCGAACTGGTAGCCATTGTTGATCGACGAAACTGCCGGCTCGACACCGTTGGTGCCGGCTGCGTTCAGGCCGTTCTGCACCGTCGAGTTCGCGCCCCACGCGCCGCCGCCGAGCGTCGAGTTGTTGACTCGCTGGTAGCCGACCGCGATGCCTGCCGGGCCGTTCAGGTACTGGATCGCCGCGCTCCACGTCGAGCCGCGGTTCGTCGCGCCTGCGACGCCGCCGAACGAGTACGAACCGCCGACCGTGAAGCCGTAGAACTTCGGCGACATGTAGACGAGCGAGTTGTTCGCGCGGTAGCTGGTATCCAGCGAATCGATATCGCCCGGGTGCGCGCCGTAGTAACCGGTCAGCCAGGTCGTCGGGCTGTACGGCGACAGCAGCGTGTAGTACGCGGTGTACTGGCGGCCGGCCGTCAGCGTACCGTACGTATTGTTGGTCAGGCCAACCCACGCCTGACGCGTGAAGATGCCGTTGGTCCATTGCGACGAACCGTTAGCCGTGTTGACGCCGGCTTCCAACTGGAAAATCGCCTTCGTGCCGCCGCCGAGATCTTCGCTGCCCTTCAGGCCGAAGCGGCTGCCTGCCCACACGCCGGTGGACATCTGCACCTTCGAGTGACCACCCGTGGTCGCGCCGACTGCCGACGAGTTGTTTTGGTATGCGATACCGTTATCGACGATACCGTACAGGGTCACGCTGCTCTGTGCGTGGGCGGCGGTAGCGGCTGCAAGGCCCGCTGCCGTCATGGCGAAAGCGACGCGCTTTTTCATTGATTCTCCGTCCTCAAAGAATGATTTCTTTTCTGGTGTGGTTTTATGACTGACACATGTGCGAGTACATGCCGACGCGATTCTGACGGATTACCAATCATTTCCCAACATGTGCAGTCGGTCATCGTATGATCGACGCAACGCACGGGTTCACCAAGCAGTTACATAACACCTGAAAACGCTTACGCGGCGGGCTTTTCCGGCATTTCCCGGTGAAAACCCTAGCTTTACATTTTTACGGGTGCAACACGACCGTCGGATGTTGTCAGATGCCTTCGGCGAAATACATCTTACAAATGCGCGACCGCGGCTGACGCCGCGATTCACGCCGCCGCGAAGGATCGCTGACGTTCATGACACCCACGTTTCGCGAAACGAAATGATGAAAACGTTTTTAGACGATGCGGGAGAACCGGCCCGGCGAACGCGGGCCGAGGGGCGATACCGGCACCTGTCGCGCCGGCATCGTTCGGTGGGTGTCAGCGTGTGACCGGCTGCGCGAGATGCGCGCTCACGGCATCGGAGAGCGCGGTCATGCGCGCGCGAATCGCCGTGTTCGAGCCGACCAGCGCGAGCGACGACGCCATGATCCGGTAGACGCGCTTTCTCGGCACCTTGGCCGGCTTCGCCGGATCGAGCCACGCGTCATGGCCGGCCAGCAGTTCGAGCGTTTCGAGGCCGATCATGATCGGCCACAGGCATGCCAGCCGCAGCCGCACGAATCGGCGCGGGATCGCAACGGTATACAGGCACGCGTCGCGATACTGGTCCAGCGTCACGCGCAGCAGGTCGACCAGCACGCCGCGCGCGCGCGCCGACGCATCGGGCAACGTCAGGTCGGCGACGCTCAGCCCGTGCGCGCCCAGCACATCGTCGGGCAGGTAGCAGCGGCCGATGCGCAGGTCCTTCGCGCAGTCGCGCAGGATGTTGGTCATCTGCAGCGCCTTGCCGAAGCGGATGCCCTTCTCGACCATGTCCGGCAGGTTCCAGCCGCGCGCGGCCGGCGTGTGCATGCCCGTCATGTCGGTCCAGAACTCGCCCACGCAGCCGGCGACGAGATACGTGTAGCGGTCGAGTTCGTCGCGCGTCCGCAGCGACGCGACCCGCCCCGATTGCTCGTCGGGGAACGTGCGCAGGTCGAATACCATCCCCGCCGTCAGCGTCGCGACGACCTTGCGGATCGATGCGCGATCGGCGTCCGGCTGCGCGCGCAGCAGCGCGAGCATCGGCTCCATCGAGCCGAGCAGCACGTGCTCGTGCGAATCGGTCTGCATCCGCGTCACGTCCTCGAGCGCACGCGACAGCGCGACGCCGTCGCCGAGCTGCTCGACCTCGTCGCGCAGCTCGGTCAGCAATGCCGCCCGGCGATCGGGCGCGACGAGCGCCGTATCGGCGATCGTGTCGGCCGCGCGCGCGAGCAGGTACGCGAGGCCGACCGGGTCGCGCATGCCGTCGGGCAGCACGCGCAGCGTCAGGTAGAAGGAGCGGGAAACGTTCTTCAGCAGGTCGCCGAGCAGGTAGGCGGAATCGGTTCGAGTCGTCATGGGTCGGGAAAAATCGGCCGGCGCGGGCCCCGGACGCACACGGGCGCCGGGCGCCCGCGCCGGCCCGCGAGTCGCCGCATCGTCGCGCCAGGCGGGCGTCCGGCCCGGCACGGCGATGCAAAATTCCCGCAAGTTTAGTGCATCCGGCGCACGGCCTGCCCGGGACGGCCGGAATGCGTCGCCCGTCGGGCCGCCGTCAACCGCCCCGTCGCGCATATCGCGCCCCGAAAACAAGAAACGGAAAGGCCGAAGTAATACATATGTAATTATTCGGTGCGACGATCGCGTCCCATCCGACTCCGTGCGACACGGCGCGACAGCCGCACCGCCGGAGCGACCGCCCCTTTCCGACTCTCGTTTCGAAGGTTCACCGACATGCTCTTCAAGCGCCCGACCTCCCTGCGCTACGTCCCGTTCGCCTGTGCCGCCGCATTCCTGCTCGCCGCGTGCGGCGGCGACGACGACGTCGCGTCCGATCCCACCCAGCCGATTTCCGCGAAGATCCAGGTGGTCGGCCATCGCGGCGCGAGCGCGCTGCGCCCCGAACACACGCTGGCGTCGTACCGCAAGGCAATCGAGGACGGCGCGGACGTGATCGAGCCCGATCTCGTGTCGACCCGCGACGGCGTGCTCGTCGCGCGGCACGAGAACGAGATCTCGGGCACGACGAACGTGTCCGCGCTGCCGCAGTTCGCGAGCCGCAAGGCGACCAAGACGATCGACGGCGCGCAGCTGACGGGCTGGTTCACCGAGGATTTCACGCTCGCCGAGCTGAAGACGCTGCGCGCCCGCGAGCGCATTCCGCAGGTCCGCCCCGCGAACACCGCGTACAACGATCAGTTCGAGATTCCGACGTTCGACGAAATCGTCGCGCTCGCGAAGCAGATGTCCGCACAGACCGGCCGCACGATCCACCTGTATCCGGAAACCAAGCACCCGACCTACTTCCAGTCGATCGGCCTGCCGCTCGAGGACCGCCTCGTCGATGCACTGCTGAAGGATGCGTACACGGCCCGCACCGCGACCGTCTACATCCAGTCGTTCGAGGTCGCGAACCTGAAGGCGATCCGCAACCGGATCAAGTCGAGCCAGCCGAACTGGAAGCTCGTGCAGCTGATGGACGAAGCCGGCCAGCGCCCGTACGACTTCGTGAAGGCGAACGACAAGCGCACCTACGGCGACCTGTCGACGCGCGACGGCATGCGCGAGGTCGCGACCTATGCGAACGGCGTCGGCCCGTACAAGACGTCGATCATCGCGGTCGCCGCGGACGGCACGCTGCAGCAGCCGACGCAGTACGTGCGCTACGCGCACGAGGCCGGCCTCGTCGTGCATCCGTACACGTTCCGCCCGGAGAACAACTTCCTGCCCGCGTCGCTGAAGGACGGCGGCACGCCGGCCGCGCGCAACACGGCAGGCTCGGTGCGCGAGATCCAGGCGTACCTGCGCGCGGGCATCGACGGCTTCTTCACCGACGATCCTGCCGTCGGCCGCACGGCCGTCGATACGTTCAAGCGCTGACACGCGCGTCGACCGGGCGCGGCGCGCGACGCGCGCGTTGCGCCCGGTTGCATCGCATCGGTCAGATCACGTTGAAGTGGTGCGTGCCGTCCCGCTTCAACTGGTCGACCAGCCCGTATTCCCAGTCGAGATACGCCTGCATCGCGGCCGCCGCGTTGTCGGTGCCTTCGTACGGGCGCCGGTAGCGGTCGACGCGCGGCGAAGCGAGATGCGTCTCGCCGCTTTCCAGCGGCAGCCCGGCGTCGATCCACGCGGCCGTGCCGCCGGTGAGCACCCGGATCTCGGCCGAAGCCGGCAGCAGCGCACGCGCGTCGTCCGCCGCAAACCGCGCGAGCAGGCTCGACCCGCACGTGAACACATAACGCTTCGCGGCCGGAATCGCCGCGAGCGCGTCGCGCAGCTGCGCACGCACGGCGAACCACGCGCCCGGGATATGGCGCTTCACGTAGTTCGCACTGGCCGTCACGTCGACGATCGCCAGCTCGCCGGGCGCCGCCTCCTTCAGCCAGCCCGCGAGCGTCGCGGGCGATACCTCCGTCACGGCCGGCGTCGCCGGCACGTCGCGCGGCGGCTGGCCGCGCTCGCCGAAAGCGGCCGCGCCGGCCGGCTCGACGACACGCACGTCCCAGCCCATCTGCGCGAGCCACGACGCGGTCATGTCGGCACGCACGCCGTCGTCGTCGGCGAGCACGATCCGCGCGCCGCGCACGGCTGCGTGATGGTCGGTCTCCTGCACGAGCTGGCCGCCCGGCGTGCTCAGGAAACCGGGCAGATGGCCGGCTTCGTATTCCTCCGGCGTGCGCACGTCGAAGCGGTACAGCGTGCGGCCCGGTTCGTCGAGCGCGGCGACGTCGGCGAGCGCGATGCGCGGCACGCCCGCGCGTTCGGCCACCGCGCGCGCAGCGCGGCGCGCTTCGTCGCGCTGCGTCGCGTCGATGTCGTCCGGAAAGCGCCGCGCGGCCCCCCGCTCGAGCGTCTGGCCCGCGAGCGTCCAGCCGATCGTGCCGTTGCGCAGCGCCGCGACCGGATTCGGCAGCCCCGCGTTGACGAGCGACTGCGTGCCGATGATGCTGCGCGTGCGTCCCGCGCAGTTGACGACGACCTGCGTCGCCGGGTTCGGCGCAAGCGCGCGCACGCGCAGCACGAGTTCCGCGCCGGGTACGCTCGTCGAGGTCGGGATGTTCATCGTCTGGTATTCGTCGAAACGGCGCGCGTCGACGATCACGACATCGGCCTGCGCGTCGATCAGCGCCTGCACCTCCTGCGCGGACAGCGACGGCGTATGCCGCTCGGCCTCGACCCATTCGCCGAACGACTTGCTCGGCACGTTCACGTCGATGAACAGTTCGCCGCCCGCCGCGAGCCAGCCCGCGAGGCCGCCGTCGAGCAGCCGCACGTCGGTGTAGCCGAGTAGCGCGAGCTTCTCGGCCGCGCGCGGCGCGAGATCCTCGCCGCCGGCTTCGCCGAACACGACGATCGGCGTGTCGCGGCGCGGAATCCGCGTCCACGCGTCGAGTTCGAGTTTCGACAGCGGAAAGTTGGCGGCCCACAGCGGGTGGCCCTGCGCGTACGGATCTTCCTCGCGTACGTCGATCAGTGCGATCTCGTCGCGGGCAAGCAGGCGCGCGCGCACATCCTGGTACGACGCGACGGGAAAACGGGAAGTGGAATCGGCGGAGTGCGTCACGATGTCTCTGTGTTGAATGCGTTGAAGTCGGTGAAGAAAGCGGAACGGATCAATCTTGGGCCCGCCGGCGCGTGCGGGCAACTGGCCTTCCGGCCGGTCGCTTGCGGCCGGCCGCATCGGCGGGCGTTGCATCAGGCGTTCGAATAGCCCGACACGAAGGGTTTCACGGTGCCGTCGTCCAGGTACACCGCGCGCTCGACCTTGCCGATGTTCGCGCCGTACACGTGGATGCTGATCGATACCTGATCGGCGAACGCGTTGGTCACGCGATGGACGTCGCCGATGCGCGGCGACACGGCCTCGATCTCGCCCGGCGCGAGCCGCACGGCTTCGCCGGACGGCACGGGCCGGCCCGCTGCGTCGAACCGGTACGGCTGCGAGAATTCGCCGCCGCGCAGCATCCCGATCAGCCCCCACACCGTGTGATTGTGGATCGGCGTCGTCTGGCCGGGGCCCCACACGAAGCTGACGACCGAGAACCGCTCGTCCGGGTCGAGATGCAGCAGGTATTGCCGATAGCGCGCGGGGTCGGGCTGCGCGAACGCGTCGGGCAACCAGTCGTCGTGTTCGACGAGCGCGGCGAGCAGCGCACCGCCCTCGTCGAGGATGCGCGCCTCGTCCGCGCCGGACGCGAGCAGCGCGCCCAGACCGTCGACGAACGGACGCAGCGGCGTCTGATGCAACGAAAGCGTACTCATCGGCTGGCTCCTCGAATATGATGCCGAATATGATGGATCGTCATGATGCACCTGAAAGACCATGCAGAACAAACATGAAAATTAGCGATATCGACGCTTTTGCAGCGGTGGTCCGCTGCCAGACCCTGAGCCAGGCCGCGGCCGAGCTCGGGATGACGCAGCCCGCGATCACGCGGCGCGTCCAGAATCTCGAGGAAGCGCTCGGCGTGACCCTGCTCGATCGCAACACGAAGCCGCCGCGCCCGACCGACATCGGCCGGCAGGTCTTCGAGCAGTGTCGCGCGATCCTGCGCGAAGTCGATGCGCTGCGCGAGCTGACGACCGGCGAGCAGCCGCCCGCCGGCGAGTTCCGGATCGGGCTCACGCAGGGCCTCGGCGAACTGATGCTCCCCGCGCTGATCGCCGAACTCGCCGCGCAGTGGCCCGCGCTCGCGACGCAGGTCACGACCGCGTGGGGCGGAATGCTCGTCGAGCGCGTCGCCCGCCGCGAACTCGATGCGGCGCTCGTGTTCCTCGCGCGCGAGATGGTGCTGCCGGCACAGGTCGACGGCGAACGGCTGCTGGCCACGCGGCTCGTCGCGGTCGGCCGCAAGGGTGACTGGCCGCGCCGCAGCTACCGGCTCGCCGACTGCCACGCACATGGCTGGGTGCTCAATCCCGACGGCTGCGGCTTTCGTGCGGGCCTGCGGCGCGCGCTCGACGCGCAGGGCCTGCCGATGCCGGTCACGCTCGACGCCTACGGCCGCGACCTGCAACTGCAGAGCGTCGCGAACGGCTTCGGCATCGGGCTGATGCCGCTGCCGCTCGTCGAAGGCAGCCCGCTGCGCGACGCGCTCGACATCGTGCCGCTCGCCGATTTCAAGCCGCACATCGATCTGTGGTTGCTGCGCCGGCACGATGCGGCCCGCTTCGGCGCGCCGCTCGCGGCCGTCGCCGCGCATGCGCGTGTGGCATTCTCGCTGCCCGAGCAGGCGCACGACCAGGCTGCATGACCGTATCGGGCGGCGGCAGCATCGCGCCGCCCGGTCGATGCTCGCGCCAGCCCTGCTCCGCTCACGCATCGCTGCGGCCGCGCTCGGTCCCGTTGACCGACGCCCCGCCCGTTTCCGTCTCGCCGCTCGCTTTGCCCTTCGCTGCGCCCTTCGTCTCGCCCTTCGCTTCGACCCGGCTCGCTGCGTCGAGCACCGCACGCCCCGCCGCCACCGCGATCGCGTCGTCCTGCGGCGTATGCACGCGGCTGCACAGCACGTCGCGATAGTGGCGTTCGAGCGGATTGGCGCGGCTCAGCCCGTGATTGCCCGACAGCTTCAGCGCCTGCTCGACCGCACGGATCGCGTGCTCGGTCACGGTGCGCTTGACCAGTCCGCTCGTCGTGACCGGCGGCGCATGACCCGCGTCGGTGCGCGCGACGTGATCGTCGAGCAGCACGCGGTTCGCGTGCAGCCAGCCCTCGATTTCGCCGACCGCTTCCTGCACGCGCGGCAGCGTCGCGAGCCGCGCGCCCAGCCCGCTCGGCGCACGCGTCGTCGCGAATTCGACCACCCAGTCGCGCGACGCGCGCGCCACCGCGTCGTACAGGCTGCCGAGCAGCGCGACCATCCACGCCTGCTGGTCGGCCTGCGCGTCGGCATCCGCGTGGGTCGCGGCCGACACGGCCCATGCGTCCGGTGCGCGCACGTCGACCGCGTGATCGGCCGGCAGCCGGACGTCGTCGAACACGACCTCGTGGCTGCCCGACGCACGCAGGCCGAGGTGATTCCAGCTTTCGATCACGCGGATGCGATCGCCATCCGCATCGCGGTCGCGCGGCACGAGAAACACGCCGACGCGCGGCGCCGGTTCGTCGGTGCGCGCCCACACGGCCAGCCAGCGCAGCGCCGGAATCCCGGTGCTGTACAGCTTGTGGCCGGACAGCCGCCAGCCGTCGCCGTCGCGCCGGGCAACGGTTTCCGGCAGGCCGCCGCGCGACGGCGAACCGAGCGCGGGCTCGACCCGCAGCGCGTTGATCAGCGCACCGTGCGTGACCGCGCTGTCGAACACCGCGCGCCGCACCTGTGCGGGCCAGCGGTTGTCGGCCCGGCCGAGCGCGCGATGTTGCAGATACGTCATCGTCAGCACCAGCGCGGTGGCCGGATCGGCCCGCGCGACGGCGGCGACGATCCGGCTCGCCTGCGCGAGCGTCGCACCGGCGCCGCCATGCTCGCGCGGCACGACCTGCGCGATCAGCCCCGCGCGATGCAGCCGTGCGAAGTTCTCGTGCGGAAAGCGGCCATCGACGTCGTTGCGCGCCGCATCGGCGGCAAGTTCCGGCGCGAGGCGCTCGAGCAGCGCGGCGACGCGTGCGTCGTCGGCATCGTCGGTGGGCAGGAGGCGCAGCGCGGGCGGCTGCGGCGACGGCGAGGAAGCGGCAAGGCTGGCGGACATCGAAACGGATTCCCTGGGTAATACGGACAGGCGGCAAGCGCGACGGAGATCGGCAACCGCGGCAATCGATCGCCACGCGGCGCGGTATCCCGTGAACCGGGCGATCCGCAACGCGTGCCCCCGGATTCGCCGGCGCCCGCGCGCCCGATCGTTCGTGAGCCCACAGCGTATGCGCAGCGCACACGCGCCCAAACCATGCAAATCTGATATTCAAATCGGGATTGATTATTTCCATTCCGCATGATCGCGGCGTTAACCTGCGCTCCATTCCTGCCCGGCCGCGCGCCGGGACATCCCCGCACCGGAGACCCAGATGAGCGTCGAATTCATCGGCATGATCCAGAGCCAGAAGCAGTCGGAAATCCACCCGCCGTCCGGCCCCGTGGTCGATCCCGGCTACGTGCGCGACTTTGCCCGCGCCCACGAGACGGCCGGCTTCGACCGGATCCTCGTGCCGCATCACTCGACCGGCCCGTCGGCGACGCTGACGATCGCGTTCGCGGCGACCGCGACCGAGCGCATCCACTTCATGCTCGCGCATCGCCCCGGCTTCACCGCGCCGACGCTCGCCGCGCGGCAGATCGCGACACTCGACCAGTTCAGCCGCGGCCGGCTCGCCGTGCACTTCATCTCCGGCGGCTCGGACAGCGAGCAGCAGCGCGACGGCGATTTCCTCGACCATGACGCGCGTTATGCGCGCACCGACGAGTACCTCGGCATCCTGCGGCGGATCTGGACCGAAGCGCAGCCGTTCGATCACGACGGCGCGCATTACCGGTTCAAACAGGGATTCTCGGAAGTGAAGCCGTTCCAGCAGCCGCATGTGCCGATCTATTTCGGCGGCGCATCGGAAGCCGCGCTCGCCGTGGCCGGCAAGCACGCGGACGTCTACGCGCTGTGGGGCGAATCGCTCGACCAGGTGCGCGACCTGACGACCCGGGTGCGCGCCGAAGCCGCGAAGCACGGCCGGCAGGTGCGTTTCTCCGTGTCGTTCCGCCCGATCCTCGCCGCGACCGAGGACGAAGCGTGGGCGCGTGCGCATCGCATCCTCGACGAAACACGCCGGCTGCGCGAAGCGGCCGGGCTCGGCGCCGGCGGCCCGCAGCAAAGCGAAGGCGCGCGCCGCCTGCTGGCCGCGGCCGAACGCGGCTCGCGCGTCGACAAGCGGCTGTGGACCGAGATCGCCAGCCTCACCGGCGCGCGTTCGAATTCGACGGCGCTGGTCGGCACGCCCGAACAGGTCGCCGATGCGCTGCTCGACTACTACGACCTCGGCGTCACGACGTTCCTGATCCGCGGCTTCGATCCGCTGGAAGACGCGATCGACTACGGCCGCGAACTGATTCCGCGCGTGCGCGGCGCCGTCGCCGCACGCGACGCGGCGCGCCGCGCGGCCTGACGCAACCCGGGAGACCCTTACGATGTCCGCCGTTCCGTCCACACTCGAACGCACTGCGTCGGGCCTCGCGCTCGCCGCGTCGCCGAGCCAGCATTTCTGGTTCGATCCGCCCGCGCCGCGCATCGACGTCGCCGCCGAGCGCCGTCACCGTCAGGAGCGGCTCGCGGCCGCGTTCCGCCTGTTCGCTCGCTTCGGCTTCGCACAGGGGCTCGCCGGCCACATCACCGCACGCGACCCCGAACTGCCCGACCACTTCTGGGTGAATCCGCTCGGCGTGCATTTCTCGCAGATCAGGGTGTCCGACCTGCTGCTCGTCAACGCGCGCGGCGAAACCGCGATCGGTTCCCGGCCGCTGAACAAGGCCGCGTTCGCGATCCATGCGGCCATCCACGACGCGCATCCGCACATCGTCGCCGCCGCGCATACGCATTCGACGTACGGCAAGGCGTGGTCGACGCTCGGCCGCCCGCTCGATCCGCTCACGCAGGACGCGTGCGTGTTCTATGAAGACCACGCGCTGTTCGACGACTTCACGGGGATGGTCGTCGACACGAGCGAAGGCGCACGGATCGCCGATGCGCTTGCGAAACCGGACGGCACCACGCACAAGGGCGCGATCCTGAAGAACCACGGAATCCTGACCGCCGGCCCGACGGTCGAGGCTGCCGCATGGTGGTACATCGCGCTCGACAACGCCGCGCACACGCAGTTGCTGGCCGAGGCGGCCGGCACGCCGCAACCGATCGATCACGCCACCGCGCGCCACACGCATGGCCAGATCGGCGGCCCCGAGGGCGCGCTGCATGCGTTCGACAGCCTGTTCGCGCGCGTCGTCGCCGACGAACCCGACCTGCTCGACTGAGCGCCTTCCCGCACGACCGGAGACCAGACCACATGACCCGAACCGCCGCACCCGCGCCCGCCAATGCACACGACACGCACGACGACAAACGCCGCAAGCTGCTGCGCGCGGCCGGCGCCGCCGCGCTCGCCGCGCCCGCGATCACGCTTGGCCGCAAGGCCTGGTCAGCGCCGCCGCTGAAGAAGCTCACGTTCGCGTGGAACCAGAACGCGTTCTGCCTGACGCCGATCGTCGTCGCGCAGGAGCGCGGCTTCTTCGAGAAGAACGGCCTCAAGGTCGAACTGATCAACTACAGCGGCTCGACCGACCAGTTGCTCGAATCGATCGCGACCGGCAAGGCCGATGCGGCGGTCGGGATGATCCATCGCTGGCTGAAGCCGCTCGAAGCCGGTTTCGACGTGAAGATCATCGGCAGCTCGCACGGCGGCTGCGTGCGGCTGCTCGGCTCGAAGGCGGCCGGCGTCACGACGCTGCAGGCGCTGAAGGGCAAGACGGTCGGCGTCAGCGACCTGGCCGCGCCCGGCAAGCATTTCTTCTCGATCCTGCTCGCGAAGAACGGGATCGATCCCGAGCGCGACATCACGTGGCGGCAGTATCCGGCCGACCTGCTCGGCGTCGCGGTCGACAAGGGCGAGATCCACGCGATCGCCGACGGCGACCCGAACCTCTATCTGCTGGAAAAGCGCAGCAACGGTGCGTACACGGAACTCGCCACGAACCTGTCAGGCGAATACGCACGCAAGGTGTGCTGCGTGATCGGCGCGCGCGGCGACCTGGTGCGCAACGACCGGCCGTCCGCCGCCGCACTCGCGCGCTCGATCGTGCAGGCCACCGAGTTCACGCACGACAACCCGAACGAAGCCGCGAAAGTGTTCGCGAAGTATTCGCCGAAGATCAGCCCCGAGGACCTGCGCAAGCTGTACGCGACGCTCACCTACACGCACCACCCGACCAACGTCGACCTGCAGCAGGAAATCGCGTTCTATGCGGACGATTTCCGCCGCATCAGCGTGCTGAAGAAGAGCACCGACCCGCAGCGCTTCGCGCAGCAGGTCTATGCGAACGTGCTCGGGTGACGCGATGTCGACGATCGAACACGCCTCCACCGCGCGCACCGCACCGTCACCGGCCGGCGGTGCGCCTGCTTCCGCTGCTTCCGCACGCGTGGCCTGCACGGCCTGCGAAGCGACGCTCGCGGCCGAAGCGCGCCGCGCGCGCACCTGGCCGACCGGCATCGCCGCCGCACTCGCCTGGGCCGCGCTCGGCGCCCTCACGCAGCTGTGGCCGAACCGCATCGTCGGCTTCAGCGACTGGGCGTACACGGACACGTTCGGCACGGCCGCGTGGACGATCGCCGCGTTGCTGCTCGCCGCCGCGACGCTCGGCCATCTCGTCGCCGCGACGCGCACGCGGCTCGCGCGCGTGCGCCCGGCCGGCCCGTGGCTCGTCGCGCTGCCGCTCGTGCTCGCCGCGTGGGAAATCGTCACCGCGAAAACCGGCTGGCTGCCGACGCCGTTCTTCGCGCCGCCGCAGGCACTGATCGAGGTCTACGTCGACGACTGGCCGCGCCTGCTCGGCAGCGCCGGCAACACGCTGAAGCTGCTCGCGCTCGGCTTTGCATACGGCGTCGCGGTCGGTTTCGCGGTCGGCGTGTCGATCGGCTGGTCGCGCCGGATCGGCTACTGGGTGCATCCGGTGCTGCGCGTGCTCGGCCCCGTGCCGGCCACCGCGCTGTTGCCGCTCACGTTCTACTTCTTCCCGTCGAGCTATTCCGCCGCCGCGTTCCTGATCGCGCTCGCCACCGGCTTCCCGGTCGCGGTGCTGACGTGGTCGGGCGTCGCGAGCGTCAACAAGCAGTATTACGACGTCGCGCGCACGCTCGGCGCGAATGCGCGCTTCCTCGTGCTGCGCGTCGCGATTCCGGCCGCGCTGCCGCACGTGTTCGTCGGCATCTTCATGGGGCTGAGCGCGTCGTTCACGGTGCTGGTCGTCGCCGAGATGATGGGCGTCAAGTCCGGCCTCGGCTGGTACCTGAGCTGGGCGCAGGGCTGGGCATCGTACGTGAACATGTATGCGGCGCTGATCGTGATGGCGCTGCTGTTTTCCGGGCTGATCGCGCTGCTGTTCGCGGTGCGCGACCGCGTGCTCGCGTGGCAGAAAGGAACCGTCAAATGGTGAACGCCGCCGTACTCGAATCGTCCGCTGCGCCAGCCGCGTCGCCTGCCGTCACGGCGCCGCGCGGCGCGCGCATCGACATCCGCCGCGTGAGCCATGCGTTCGACGGCCCCGGCGGCCCGCTGCCCGTGCTCGACGACGTCACGCTGTCGGTCGCGGCCGGCGAATTCGTCGCGCTGCTCGGCCCGAGCGGCTGCGGGAAATCGACGCTGCTGCGCCTCGTCGCGGGCCTCGACGCCGCGCGGCAAGGCGGAATCGCGCAGGACGGCGTGCCGATCGAGCAACCCGATCCGTCGCGCATCGTCGTGTTCCAGGACCCGACGCTGTACCCGTGGCGGCGGGTGCGCGCGAACGTCGCGCTCGGCCTCGAGGCGCGCGGCGTGGCGCGCGCGTCGCAGCATCGCGTCGACGATGCGCTCGCGCGCGTCGGCCTGCAGGAATTCTCGAACGTGTTCCCGCATCAGCTGTCCGGCGGGATGGCGCAGCGGGTCGCACTGGCCCGCGCGCTCGTCAACGATCCGCGCCTGCTGATTCTCGACGAGCCGCTCGGCAAGCTCGATTCGCTCACCCGGCTCACGATGCAGGCCGAACTCACCGCACTGTGGCAACGCGACGGTTTCTCTGCATTGCTCGTCACGCACGATGTCGAGGAAGCGCTGTTCCTCGCGCAGCGCGTGATCGTCTTCGGGCCGCGTCCCGCGCGGATCGTCGCCGAGTTGCGCGTCGACCTGCCCTATCCGCGTCATCGCGGCGACCCGCGCCTCGCCGAGCTGCGTCACGACGCGTTGCGGCATCTCGGGCTCGATGCGAGCTGGTAGATGCGCGGTACCGTTCGACGATGGGCCGCGGCGCGGCGGGAACGTAGCCGATGAATGCACCGACGTTCTCCGACTGGGCACTGCTGTTTCTGCAAGGGCTGTATCGCGCACAAGTCGCGCTGTCGCGCGTGCTGCACGCGATCGGGCTGACGGGCGACGCCGACGGCCAGCCTGTCTGGCCGTGGGCCCGTCGCATCGCGCTCGAAACGCTGCGCATCGACGCAGGGCTCACGCGGCAACTCGCGTTCGCCGTCGCGGCGACGACGCTGGCCGCCGTGCTCGCGTGCATCGCGCTCGCGTTACGCAAGCGGCATGTGGCGTCGGCGCTTGCGGTGCTTGCCGCGCTGGCCGTTGCGTGGTTCGCGCCGTGGCCGCCGGCTTCGCTGTGGCTTTCGCCTGCCGTGCCGACGAGTTTCCAGCGCGATCCCGCGCCGTTTTCGGTATCGAACGTGATGCGCGGCGCGCACTTGTATGCGCAACACTGCGTGGCGTGCCACGGCGTGGACGGACGCGGGGAAGGGCCGCTGGCGGCCACGCTCCCGCACTGGCCGCCGACCTTCGCCGGCGCCCTGCTTGCCCGCCGCCTCGACGGCGAACTGTTCTGGCGCGTGCGCCACGGGACACGCGACGAACGCGGCACGCCGACGATGCCCGGCTTCGCCGCGACGCTCGGGCCCCGCGACACCTGGGCCGTGCTCGACTATCTGAAAGCGCTCGCCGCGGGCAGCGGCGCGCAGGCAGAAGGCGCGTGGCCAGTGCCCGTGCCGCTGCCGGCGCTCGACGTGCGCTGCGGCAGCGCCGCGCCCCAACCGCTCGATCGCTGGCGCGCAGGCCAGCGCGTGCGCATCGTCGCCCTCGCGCCAGGCGCGACGCCCCCGCCGGAAGACGCGCGCTGGCAAACCTTGCTCGTCACGGCAAGCGGCACGCCCGTGGCGCAGACGGCCGGCACGGCGCGAGCCGATTGCGTCGCGTCGACGCCCGATGCGTGGCTCGCCTTCGCGACGATCGCCGGCGTGGCGCCCGCCGCACTCGGCGGCACGCAGCTCCTCGCCGATCGCCGCGGCTGGCTGCGGGCGCGTGCGTTGCCGGGCAGCGCGGGCTGGTCGGATGCCGACCTGCTGTGCCGCTCGGACGCCACGCCACGGCCGGCAGTACCGGCCGCGAACGGCGACGAGCTGACCGCGCTGCTGCTGCGCGTCGACACGGAACCCGTGCGCGACGTACAGGCCGGGCTCCCGCATTGATCGAATCCCTGACCTTCTCTTCCGACCGAACTTCACGATGAATCCGACCCGACGCCACTTCCTCGCGCAAGCGAGCGCCCTCGCCACGATCGCCGCGGCCCCGGCCGCCGTGCGCGCGCAATCGGGCACGCGGCCGCTGCTGCGCGCCGGCGACCAGAAAGGCGGGCTGCGCGCGCTGCTCGAAGCAGCCAGCGAACTGAACGGCCTGCCGTACGACATCGCGTGGACCGAGTTCCCGGCCGCCGCGCCGCTCGCCGAAGCGCTGAACGCGGCCGCCGTCGACTGCGGGCCGATCGGCGATGCGCCGGTGATCTTCGCGCTCGCGTCGGGCGCACGCATCAAGGTGATCGGCTCGAACCGCTCCGACCCGTACGGCACGGCGGTGCTCGTGCGGCCCGACGCCGCGCTGAAAAGCCCGGCCGACCTCAAAGGCAAGCGCATCGGCACCACGCGCGGCTCGATCGGGCATTTCGTCACGCTGAAGGCGCTCGACGCGGCCGGCCTGCCTCCCGACGCCGTCTCGTTCCGCTTCCTGCCGCCGGCCGATACGATGCTTGCGCTCGCAACCGGTTCGATCGATGCGTGGGCGACCTGGGAGCCCTATACCGCACTCGCGGAAACGAGCGGGCGCGCGCGCGTGCTCGTCAGCGGCCGCGGGCTGTGGTCGGGCCTCAGCTACATCGCGGCGACCGACGCGGCGATCGCGTCGAAGCGCGACGTGCTGCACGATTTCCTGCGGCGCGTCGTGCGCGCGCAGGCCTGGTCGTACCGGCATGCCGACGCGTATTCGGCAGCGCTCGCACGCATCATCGGCATTCCGCCGGCAGCCGCGAAGCTGCAGTTCGAGCGCCGCAACACGCGCTGGTTGCCGATCGACGCGACGGTCATCGCCGAACAGCAGCGCACGGCCGACTTCTACCTGAAGGCGGGACTGCTGCGCCAGCCGCTCGACGTGCGTACCACATTCGACCCCGGCTTCCCGCTCGCATGACCGGCCGTGCAACGGAGCGCAGCCGTCCGAACGGCTGCGGCGCGATCTGGCACAATCGCAGTCTCGCCATCCGCCTTCAGCCAGCGTCATGCCAGCCATCGCCGAACTCTTCGTGTATCCGATCAAATCCTGCGCCGGCATCGCGCTGTCGCGCGCGCAGCTGCTCGAAACGGGCCTGGCGTACGACCGACACTGGCTGATCACCGACCCCGCCGGACAGATGATCACGCAGCGCACGCACCCGCGCCTCGCGCTGATCCGCACCGCGCTGAACAGCGATGCGCTCGTGCTGAGCGGGCCGGGCATGCGCGAGATCCGCACACCGCTCGACGGCGACGGATCGCCCGCCACGCCGAAAATGGCCGCGACCGTGTGGCGCGACACCGTCGATGCGATCGACACGGGCGCCGAAACGGCCGCCTGGCTCACCGAATTCCTCGGCACGCCCGCGAAGCTCGCGCGCTTCGCGCCCGACGCACGCCGCGGCTGCAACCGTAAATGGACCGGCGAGATCGATACGCACACGCAGTTCGCGGACGGCTACCCGCTGCTCGTGATCGGCCAGTCGTCGCTCGACGACCTGAACGCGCGGCTCACCGCCAAAGGTGCACCGGCGATTCCGATGAACCGCTTCCGGCCGAACATCGTGGTGTCGGATCTCGACGCGTACGAAGAGGATTTCGTCGAACATCTCGACACGGAAGGTGCGGCGCCCGTGCGGCTGCGGCTCGTGAAGCCGTGCACGCGCTGCCCGATGCCGACGATCGACCAGGTCACCGGCGCGCCCGACCCCGCGTGGCCGCACGAGCCGACCGACACGATGCAGACCTATCGCGCGAACCCGAACTTCGGCGGCGAGCTGACGTTCGGCATCAACGCGATCGTCGTCGAAGGCGCGGGCGGGTGGCTCGAGGTCGGCCAGTCACTGGAAGCGGAGATCGGGTTCGGCGATTGATGCGCGTACACGGCACCGTTCATCCGATCACATCGTCTTCGTAGCCCGGAAGCCGCCCGAGCGGCTTCCTGCTTCCCACTGCCCTCATCGCGACTCACGACTCGCCATCACGCGGCATGCGCCCCCGCGTCGTTCGCTGCCGGCAACCGGATCGTCACGACCAGGCCCCCGCCGGCCGCATCGGCAAGCGTCACGGTGCCCTGATGCACGCGCGCGATCTCCCGCACGATCGACAGCCCGAGCCCCGTCCCTTCGACCGTCTGCGTCTTGCTGCCGCGATGGAAACGCTCGAACACCGCGTCGCGCTCGTCCGCCGGCACGCCCGGCCCGTTGTCGATCACGTCGAGCCGCGCGTGCTCCCCGTCGCGCGACACGCGTACCGTAATCACCGCGCGATCGCCCGCATAACGGATCGCGTTGTCGATCAGGTTGCCGATCATCTCGCCGAGCAGGTCGGGTTGCCCGTGCACGTCGATGTCGGCCTCGTGCTCGAAGCCGAGATCGATGTCGCGCGCACGTGCGACCGGCGACCAGTCGAGCGTCACGCTGCGCGCGAGCCGGTGCAGCGCGACCGGCTGGTGGGCAACAGCGTGGCCGCTGTCCGAATCGAGCCGCGACAGCGACAGCAGTTGCTGGACGATCTTCGCGGCCTGCCGCACCGCGCCGTTCGCGCGCCGCAGGTGCCCGTTCGCGCGAGGCTGCTCGTCGGGCCGCAGCGCGAGTTCAACGCCCGCCTGTACGGCCGCGAGCGGCGTCTTCAGTTGATGGGCCGCGTCCGCGAAGAAGCGGCGCCGCGCGACCTGCATCCGCTGCGTGCGGCCGATGTACTGGTTGATCGACTCGACGAGCGGCGCAAGTTCGCTCGGCATCGCGCCGGTATCGAGCGGCGTCGTGTCGTCCTCGCTGCGCGCGGCGACCGTCGCCGACAGCCGGTTCAGCGGCCGCAGCCCGCGCCCGACGCCGAGCCACACGATGCCGAGCGCCAGCACGACCAGCAGCCCTTCCTGCAGCAGCGACCCCACCAGGATCTCGCGCGCGAGCGCCTGGCGCGCCTCGATCGTCTCGCCGACCATCACCCACACGATGCGCGACTGCGCGGTCGGCACGTCGTGCACCGGGATGCGCAGCGCGGCCATCCGCAGCTGTTCGCCGCGATAGACGACGTCGTAGTAGCGCGTGACGAACAGCGCACCGTCGCCCGCGTCGCGCCCGTGCGGCAGCGGCAGGTCCGGGTAGCCGGTGACCGTGTGGCCGTTGTCCTCGCGGATCAGGTAGTAGATCTTGCCGCCGTCGCTCGATTCGAGCATTTCGAGCGCGAGATACGGCAGGTCGACCTCGATCTCGCCGTCATTGAGCCGCACGCCTTCGCGGATCGACTTCAGCGACGACGACAGCGTGCGGTCGAACGCGACGTGCGCGGCGTTCATCGCGCGCTGGTACGTGAGCCACGAGTCGAGCGCGAGCAGGCCGAGCAGCGGCAGCAGCAGCCACAACGCGACCTGCGTGCGCAGGTTCGGGCGGGGCATCATGCGTTCCGCCGGGCCGCCGCCCCGACGCCAGGCGCCATGTCGGGGCGCAGCGCACCGCCGCGGATGGGCGGGGGGCTCATTCCGCCGCCTCCGCCCTCGCCTCCAGCAGATAACCGAGCCCGCGCAGCGTGACGATCGCGACACCCGTGTTCTCGAGCTTCTTGCGCAGCCGGTACACGTAGATCTCGATCGCATCGGCGTTGACCGACTCGTCGAGCCCGAAAATCTTCTCCGACAGCGTTTCCTTGTTGATCGCACGGCCGTTGCGCAGGATCAGCACCTCGAGCACCGAACGCTCGCGCGGCGTGAGCGACAGCGGCTCGCCCGCGAGATGGAAGCTGCGGTCGATACTGTCGTAGGAAAGCGGCCCGCATTCGACCCGCGAATGCTCGTGGCCGAGGCTGCGGCGGATCAGCGCGCGGGCGCGCGCCTCCAGTTCGGTCAGCTCGAATGGTTTCGCGAGATAGTCGTCGGCGCCGAGATCGAGCCCCTTCACGCGATCCTCGACCGACCCGTGCGCGGTCAGGATCAGCACCGGCACCGGATTGCGCCGCGCGCGCAGCCGCCGCAGCACTTCCAGCCCGTCGAGCTTCGGCAGCCCGAGATCGAGGATCACCAGCGCGTAGTCCTGCGTGCGCAGCACGTGGTCGGCCGCCTCGCCGTCCGCCATGTGATCGACAGCGAAGCGCGCCGCGCTCAGCGCGTCGTTCAGCGACTGGGCGAGGTTCGGGTTGTCTTCGACGAGCAGCACACGCATGGGGATTCCGGGAAGGTCAGCGACAGGCCGCTACATTACATGATCCTTTCCGTCGCGACGCCTCGCGGAAACACCGGTTGCGCCGCCGGCGCGCCCGCGCGTCTGCCGGCCCGCCGACCGTCTCTGAACGCTCGGCGCTCAGCGCTCAGTGCTCAGTGCTCAGCGCTCTGCGGCAGTGGCACGGCTGCGCGGCGCGAAGCGCGAACCTTCTCCTGCGCGCCGCCGCTCGCGCAGGCCGACCACCACCGCCAGGAACGCGACGCTCGCCCCGGCCGTGACGACGATCATCGGGCGCGCGGTGCCGTCCGACAGCCACGCCAGCACGCCGCCGCATGCGGCCGTGATCGCCATCTGGATAAAGAAGAACAGCCCGGACGCCGTCCCGGCGATCGTCGTGTACGGCTGCATCACCGCGAACTGGCAGGCCGGGATCGCGATCCCGACGGCGATCATCACGACGAACATCGGGACGACGAGCGCCGCCACCGCCGCCGGCGCGACCGCTCCGCCGATCCACAACGCGGCGGTGCCGGCCAGATTGACGCCCGCCGCCGCCGCGATGACCGAATCGGCCTTCCAGCGCGTGCCGGTCCGCGCGAACACGTGCGAGCCGATCAGGTAGCCGAGCACGGTCAGGCCGAAGATCGCGGCATACACCGGGCCGGATACGCCTCGCTGCCGCTGGAACAGCGTCGACGATTCCGCGATGAACGGGTAGTACGTGCAGTACGCGAAACTGATCGCGAGCGAGTAGCGCAGGAAACGGCGCTCGCGCAGCAGGCCCGCGTAGGTCCGCAGGAGCCCCGCGCCCGGCGCCGGCCGCGCGTCGCATTCGCGGGTCTCCGGCAGGTAGCGCAGCACCATCGCCGCCGCGACCACCCCGCCCGCCGCCAGCGATCCGAACACGCCGCGCCATCCGAGCCACTCGGCCAGCGCGCTGCCGGCCAGCGGCGCAATCACGGGCGACAGCGCCATGCCGGCCGAGATCCGGCCCAGCATCGTCGCCTGCATCGCGGCCGGGAAGCGCTCGCGCACGATCACCCGCCCGACCACCGTGCCACAGCAGCCGCCCAATGCCTGGAAGATGCGTGCGGCGACGATCGCCGCGATGCTGGTCGAGCACGCGCAGGCGACGCTCGCGACCACGTAGAGGCACAGGCCGCCGATCAGGACGGGGCGACGGCCGTAACGGTCGGACAACGGCCCCGACACCAGCATCGACAGCGCATAACCGACCATGTAGAGGGTCAGCGTGAGCTGCAACTGGGCGTCGGTGCCGTGCAGCGTGTCCGCCATCGCCGGCAGCGACGGCAGGTACGCATCGATCGTGACACGCGGCAGGCACACGACGAGCATCAACAGGAACAGCCAGCCCCACTGGGGTAATGAACGCGTTTTCATGCGGTGAGCCCGCCTCCGGTCGGATCGATGTGGTCGACTGAAATCTAAGGTCAAAGTGATATAAGCTGAAGGGCCATTAAATTCGACACCGACTGGACCACTATGGCGCGAGGCAAAGCCGCGATTCCGCTCGATCTGCCGTGCCCTGCGGGGCTGTCCACGGGCAATCCGCAGTCGAAGCAGGAGTGCATCGCCGACGCGCTGCGCGACGCGATCCTGAGGCGCCTGCTCCCCGGCGACAGCCCGCTGCCGTCCAGCCGCACCCTCGCGGCGCGCTGGGGCGTCGCCCGGGGGACGGTCGAAGCGGCATACGACAGGCTGTGCTCGGAGGGCTACATCGCCCGCGCGCAAGGATCGGGGTCGCGGGTATGCGCGGTGGTACCGGACAGCTACCTGCGCGCGGCCGCGCAGTCGCGCGGCAACGGCGCGCGCCCTGCCGACGCGCGCCCCGCGCCGGCGCGCACGACCGACGCCGCCGAGCCGGAACAAGGCGTGCGTCCGGGCGTCCCGTTCGTCGCGCGGCTTGCCGATCCCGGCCTGCTGCCGATGCAGCAATGGAAGAAGGCGCTCGGGGCCAGCCTGCTTGCCGCGACGGCGAACGACCTCGGGGCGACGCCGGCGCAAGGCGTCGAAAGCCTGCGCGACGAAATCGCCGCCTACCTGCGCGAATATCGCGGCATCCCGTGCAGCGCGGGCGACATCTTCATCACGACCGGCATCCGGCATTCGATCGATCTCGTCGCGCGCACGCTGCTCACGCCCGGCTCGACGGTGCTGATGGAGGACCCCGGCTACGCGTCGGCCTGGCAGATCTTCACGATCGCGGGCGCGACCGTGATCGACGTGCCGGTCGATCGGGAAGGCATCGATACCGCGTCGCTGGACCGGCATCCCGATGCGCGCGCGGCCTACGTGACGCCCGCCCACCAGGCGCCGCTCGGCGTCACGATGTCGGTGTCGCGCCGGCTCGAACTGCTCGACTGGGCGCAGCGCAACCGCGCGTGGATCGTCGAGGACGACTACGACGGCGAATTCAGCTACCAGACCGCCCCGCTGCCCGCGCTGAAATCGCTCGACGCGTGCGATCGCGTGATCTACTGCGGCTCGTTCAACAAGACGCTGTTCTCGGGACTGCGCATCGGCTTCATGGTCGTGCCGGCGGCACTGCGGCCGGCGCTGTCGGCCGTGTGGCACGCGACCGCGCGCTCGGTCGGCGTGGCGCCCCAGCTGGCGCTGGCCCGCTTCATCGCGCACGGCGATTTTGCGAAACACCTGCGCGCGGCGCGTCACGCCTACCGCCAGCGGCGCGACATCGTGCTCGACCAGTTGGCGAAACACGCCGGCGGACGGTACGCGGTGTCCGGCGAACACGCGGGCTTTCATTTCGTGCTGTGGCTGCCGCCGGGGATGGACGACGCGACGTATGTCACGCAAGCCCGGGCGGCCGGCGTCGAGTTGCAGCCGGTCCGCGGATTCTGTCGAAGCGCGCGGTGCGAAGCAGGCGTCGTCGTCGGGTATTCGGCACTGACGGCCGTGCACGCGCGGCATGGCGGCCGGCTGCTCGCGAAGCTGCTCGCGCACCCCGTCTAGGCGCCCCGCCGTCGTTGCCGCGCCCCGCGGCAACCCGCTTCCCTCCGTTGCCGGATCGTGCCGCGCGCCGCGAAACGGCGGGCCGCCGCCGCATCGACCTCGGGAAATCCATGACACGAACGACGCGATTGTGAACTGAAATGAAAGCGGGCTGAAAGTGCGCCGCAATTAACATCCGCGTCACTCGAACAACACCTAGACGTAACTGGAGGAAGACATGCCGTTTGCACCGAAGCACCTCGCCGCCGCGCTGGCGGTCGTTCTGGGCACTGCCGCCGGCAGCGCCGCCGCGCAGGTTCCGGCCGGGTATCCGGGGAGTTACCAGGGCGTGATCGACGCCGCGAAGAAAGAAGGCAAGCTGATCGTCTACTCGACGACCGACACGGGCCTCGTGCGCCCGCTGATCAAGGACTTCGAAAGCCTGTACGGCGTGAAGGTCGAGTACAACGACATGAACAGCACCGAGCTGTACAACCGCTACATCAGCGAGAACGCGGCGAGCAGCACGAGCGCCGACGTGCTGTGGAGCTCGGCGATGGACCTGCAGGTCAAGCTCGTCAACGACGGCCTGATGGCGTCGTACGATTCGCCGGAAGGCCCGAACGTGCCGCAATGGGCGCAATACCAGAAGCAGGCGTACGGCACGACGTTCGAGCCGCTGGCGATCGTCTACAACAAGCGCCTGATTCCCGAAAACGAAGTACCGAAAACGCGCACCGACCTGATCAAGCTGCTCGCGTCGCAACCGGACAAGTTCAAGGGCAAGCTCACGACGTACGACGTCGAGAAATCCGGCGTCGGCTTCAACGCGCTGACGCAGGACGCGCACCTGAACGAGAAGGTCACGTGGGAACTCGTGAAGGCCATCGGCAAGACCGGCCCGAAGCTTCAGTCGAGCACCGGCGCGATGATGGAGCGCATCTCTTCGGGCGAGAACCTGATCGGCTACAACATCATCGGCTCGTATGCGTACGCGAAGGCGAAGAAGGACAAGTCGATCGGCTACGTATTCCCGAAGGACTACACGCAGATCGTGAGCCGCCTCGCCACCATCTCGAAGAAGGCGAAGAACCCGAACGCCGCCAGGCTGTGGGTGGACTACCTGCTGTCGAAGCGCGGCCAGACCATGATCGCGAACCAGGCGAACCTGTACGCGATCCGCACGGACGTGACCGGCGAGACGTCGGCCGCGAGCCTCACGAAGGAACTCGGCGATTCGCTGAAGCCGATCCAGATCGGCACCGGCCTGCTCGTCTACCTGGACCAGTCGAAGCGGCTCGCGTTCCTGAAGCAATGGCAGCAGGCGATCAAGAGCTGATCCGCTGATCGGCTGATCGGCTCCGGCTGACCCATGGCCGCCCGCCGCACGTCGCGCGGGCGGCCCCTTCCCCTTACCGACTTCCTTGAGGCGGCCATCCGGATGGCCGCAGGGGCGAACTCATGCTTTCAACCAGCACCCGCGGCACGGCACCGGCCGCGCCACCCGCCGCCGGTCCGCGCGACGCCATTCCCGCGCTGCCGGTCAACAGCCTGCAGCCGCTCGCCGGCATGCTGCGCTGGATCGTCGTCGCGGTACTCACCATCGCCGTCGCACTGCCGCTCGGCTTCATCCTGTTCCAGAGCCTGCTGTCCGCGCCGTTCTTCGATGCGAACAAGACGCTCGGCATCGAAGGCTTCCGCTTCGTCTTCAGCGATCCCGACTTCTGGTCGGCCGTGAAGAACTCGTTCATCATCGCCGGCGGGATGCTGTTCATCTCGATCCCGCTCGGCGGCATCCTCGCGTTCCTGATGGTGCGCACCGACCTGCCCGGCCGCCGCTGGCTCGAACCGCTGCTGCTCACGCCCGTGTTCGTGTCGCCGATGGTGCTCGCGTTCGGCTACGTGGTCGCGGCCGGCCCGGTCGGCTTCTATTCGGTGTGGTTCAAGGAGCTGTTCGGGGTGCAGAACGTGCCCTGGAACGTGTATTCGATCTTCGCGATCACGGTGATCGTCGGCCTCACGCACGTGCCGCACGTGTACCTGTATTCGTCGGCCGCGCTGCGCAACCTCGGCTCGGACGTCGAGGAAGCCGCGCGCGTCACGGGCGCCCGCCCGTTCCGCGTCGCGCTCGACGTGAGCCTGCCGATGACGATGCCCGCGCTGCTGTTCGCCGGCGTGCTCGTGTTCTTCCTCGGCTTCGAGGTGTTCGGGCTGCCGCTCGTGCTCGGCGACCCGGAAGGCCACCTCGTGCTCGCGACCTACCTGTACAAGCTAACCAACAAGCTCGGCGTGCCGTCGTATCACCTGATGGCCGCGGTCGCGGTGTGCATCGTCGCGATCACGTTCCCGCTCGTGCTGCTGCAGCGCCGGCTGCTGAAGACGGCGAACCGCTTCGTCACCGTGAAGGGCAAGGCCGGCCGTACGACGGTGCTGCCGCTCGGCGTGTGGCGCTGGGTTGCGCTCGCGATCGTCGTGCTGTGGCTGATGCTGACCGTGATCGTCCCGATCTCGGGCATCGTGCTGCGCGCGTTCGTGACCAACTGGGGCGAAGGCGTCGCGCTCGCCGAGGTGCTGACGCTGTCGAACTTCATCGAGCTGTTCGAGCAGGACAACCTCGTGCGCGCGATCGTCAACACGCTCGGCATCGGCGTGATCGGCGGCGCGCTCGCGATCGGCTTCTACTCGCTCGTCGCGTTCGCCGGCCACCGCCGCCCCGACTGGGCGACCAAGCTGCTCGACTACCTCGTGCTGCTGCCGCGCGCGGTGCCCGGCCTGCTCGCCGGTCTCGCGTTCCTGTGGATCTTCCTGTTCGTGCCCGGCCTGCGCGAGTTGAAGAACTCGATGTGGAGCATCTGGATCGCGTACACGGTCGTCTGGCTCGCATACGGGATGCGGCTCATCCAGAGCGCGCTGCTGCAGGTCGGCCCGGAACTCGAGGAAGCCGGCCGCAGCGTCGGCGCGACCCGCAGCCGCGTGTCGCTCGACGTGACGCTGCCGCTCGTGCGCTTCGGCCTGCTCGCCGCGTGGCTGCTGATCTTCATGATCTTCGAGCGCGAATACTCGACGGCCGTCTACCTGCTGTCGCCCGGCACCGAAGTGATCGGCGCGCTGCTCGTGTCGCTGTGGGCGACCGGCGCCGTCGACCAGGTCGCCGCGCTTTCTGTCATCAACATCGCGATGGTCGGCGCCGGTCTCGGCGTGGCCCTGCGCTTCGGAGTGAAACTTCATGGATAAGCTCATCGTCGACGACCTGCATCTCAGCTACGGCGCCAATCCGATCCTCAAGGGCGTGTCGTTCGAACTGAAGGCCGGCGAAGTCGTGTGCCTGCTCGGCGCGTCGGGCAGCGGCAAGACCACGCTGCTGCGCGCGGTCGCGGGCCTCGAACAGCCGTCCGACGGCCGTATCCAGCTCGACGAGCGCGTGTTTTTCGACGGCGCGCAGCGCATCGACCTGCCCGTCGAACAGCGTTCGCTCGGCCTCGTGTTCCAGTCGTACGCGTTGTGGCCGCACCGCACCGTCGCCGACAACGTCGGCTACGGGCTGAAGCTGCGCCGCGTCGCGCCGGCCGAACAGAAGCGCCGCGTGCAGACCGCGCTCGACCAGCTCGGCCTCGGCCATCTCGCGGAACGCTTCCCGCATCAACTGTCGGGCGGCCAGCAGCAGCGCGTCGCGATCGCGCGCGCGCTCGTCTACAACCCGCCGGTGATCCTCCTCGACGAACCGCTGTCGAACCTCGACGCGAAGCTGCGCGAGGAAGCGCGCGCGTGGCTGCGCGAGCTGATCGTGTCGCTCGGGCTGTCGGCCCTGTGCGTGACGCACGACCAGACCGAGGCGATGGCGATGTCCGACCGCATCCTGCTGCTGCGCAACGGCCGCATCGAGCAGGAAGGCACGCCGGCCGAGCTGTACGGCGCGCCGCGCTCGCTGTACACGGCCGAGTTCATGGGCAGCAACAACCGGATCGACGCGCGCGTCGCGGCCGTCGACGGCGAACGCGTGACGCTCGCCGGCGACGGCTGGGAGCTGCAGGCCCTCGCCCGCGACACGTTCGCACCGGGCCAGGACGCGCAGGCCGTGATCCGCCTCGAACGCGTGCAGGTCGCCGACGGCCCGGGCGCGAACCGGCTGCAGGCCGACCTCGTCACGTCGATGTATCTCGGCGATCGCTGGGAGTACCTGTTCCATTGCGGCGAGATGCGCCTTCGCGCATTCGGCCACGTGCCGCGCGCAGCGGGCAAGCACTGGATCGAATTCCCGACCAACGACTGCTGGGCGTTCGCGAAAGCGGGCTGACCCGGGCGCGGCGGCACGCTCGCCGTCGCGCACGCACACCGCGCACATCTCGTCATGTGATGACATGCATTCCGGCGGACGTCTTCCGGCGTCTGTCGTGGGCTACTGCGCGCCGCATCCGTTTCACCCCAACCCACAAGAACCAAGGAGACACCGTCAATGAAGTCACGCGCAGAACGTTCGATTCGCACAGTAGTCCTCACGGGATCGGCCGCCGCGGCCTGCATCGCCGCACCCGCCGCGCACGCGCAGTCGTCGGTCACGATGTACGGGATCATGGATGCCGGCATCGAATACACGAACCACGCGGCGCCGGAGGGCGGCAGCGCGGTCAAGCTGAAGTCGGGCAACAAGAACACGTCGCGCTGGGGCCTGCGCGGCGTCGAGGATCTCGGCGGCGGGCTGAAGGCCGTGTTCCGCCTCGAAAGCGGGATCGACCTCGCGAACGGCGCGCTCGACGACGGCCCCGATTCGATCTTCGCGCGCCGCGCGACGGTCGGCCTGAAAAGCAAATGGGGCGAACTGACGCTCGGCCGCAACTACACCGTCACCTACGACTACATGCTGCCGTTCGACCCGATGGGTTACGCGCAGAACTACTCGTGGGCCTCGGCATCGACGGCGACGGGCGGCCGCAAGGACGGCATGTTCACGCGCTCGTCGAACGCGGTGCGCTACGACGGCGAATTCAGCGGGTTCAAGTTCGGCGCGCTGTACGGCTTCGGCAACGTGCCGGGCAGCGTGAAGACCAGCTCCAAATACGACTTCGCGGTCGGCTACGAGAAAGGCCCGTTCGCCGGGGTGGTCACGTTCGACCGGCAGAACGGCGCGGCCGACAGCGTCACGCCGGCCGATACCGTCAACTACATCCAGGGCATCCACGCGGGCCTGAGCTACGACTTCGGCAACCTGAAGACGATGGCCGGCTATCGCAACTACAAGCGCACGTTCCGCACCACGGCGGCGAACCAGCTGAGCGACACGTACTGGCTCGGCGGCTCGTACCAGTTCACGCCGGCGTTCTCGCTGATCGCGGCCGTCTATCACCAGAACATCAAGGGCGGCAGCGATGCCGACCCGACGCTCGTGTCGTTGCGCGCGAACTACGCGCTGTCGAAGCGCACCGTGCTGTACGCGGCCGGCGCGTTCGCGATCGCGAAGCACGACCAGAAGGTCGGTGTATCGCGCGATTTCGTGGGCTACGGCACCACGCAGGTCGGCGTCACGGCGGGGATTCAGCAGCGGTTCTGAGCTTGACGATACGGGCGGCGAGCGGTCTTCGAATCGCGCCGCCCGTCTTGTGCGGTTCATCGCGCGCGTGCCGCCCTGCATCGCATGCGCCGCGCGCATCAGCGTGACAACGGGCGATCGGCCAGCTTCCCGCACACGACGGCCGCGCCCTCATCCGTGGCCCTTGCCGGTCATTCGCCGTGCATCGTGAACACCAGGCGAACGAGGCTGCTCGTATCGCTCCAGTGCTCGCCAACCGCCGACAGCGGCACCGTGCGCGTGTCGATCGTCAGCCCCGCCGGTCCGGCCGCGTCGAACACACCGCGCACCGACGCCAGCAAGCGCGGCAGCGACACGCTGCCGATGCCGCTGCCCATCAGTTCGATCGCGGTCGCCCGCAGCACCGCCCCTGGCAACAGCACGTCCGCGCCGCCGATCGAGCCGATCTGCACGAAACGCAGCCGGCGGCCCTCGGGCGTCGCCTTCGCGGCGGCCACCAGCAGCGTCTGCGCGCTGGCGCCCCACAGATAGTCGAGCACGACGTCCACACCCGCGCGGAAGTGCGGTTCGAGCGCACGCGCCAGATGCGCGTCGTCCTGCTGCAACGACACGACGGCATCCGCGCCGGCATTCAGCAACGCCTGCAGCGCGGCCGCGTTGCGGCCCGTCGCGATCACCTTCGCGGCGCCGAGATGCTTCGCGATCCGAACCGCCAGCCGCCCCGACGTACCTGTCGCACCGTTGACGAGTACCGTCTCGCCCGCGACGAGCCGCGCGCGTTCGGTCAGCGCCGCCCACGACGACATCCCGGGAATCGCGATCGCGGCCGCCGTGACGTCGTCGAGCGTATCCGGCAGCGGCACGCACCGCGTATCGGGCGCGATCGTGCGTTCGGCCATCGCGCCGAACGGTGCGGGCGCGCCGAAGAAGTAGACGCGCAGCCCGTCGTCGAGACGGCGGCCAACCCCGTCGACGCCAACGACGAACGGATAACGCCCGTCCGACGAGTAATGCGTGCCGGCCGCGCGCCCCTGCGCGATCCGGCTCAGCGCGGACGCCGTCACGTCGATCAGGCTGTGGCCCGGCATCGCGTGCGGCGCATCGAACTCCATATGAACGGGGCGCTCGCCGGCGCCCGTCACGACTGCTGCTTTCATGACGACTCCTTGAATCGGGGATCTCGATCGACGGTCCCGGTGCGCATCAGCGTGCGTCGAGCCACGCGCGCAGCGCGGGATCGCGCACTTCCAGCACGTCGAATAGGCCGAGTGCCCGCAGCGCGGGCAACGCGTCGATCGTGTCGACTTCGGCGCGCGCCCGGTCGGCGGGCGTAGCGTTCGGGTCGGTCAGCACCCGCGCGTTGACCAGAAACGCGCCGACGGTTCCCTTGCGGATCGTCGTTCCGCCGGCATCGACTTGGTTGGCATGGTCGGGAAGCATCTGTTCGGCTCGCATCGTGTCGTACTCCGGTTGTTATCGATGGACGCAGTGTAGGCGTGCAAATTCGGCCGATCTCCGGTATAACGGCCATTCGATACCGATATCCGGCCATGTCCGATCCGCTCCTGCCCGCCCGCTTCGTCACGTCCGACGACGGCCCGTTCGTCGTCGCCGCCGTGCTGTCGCAACGCGACCCGCGTGTGACGCCACCTCATTCGCATGCGCGCGGCCAGCTCGTCGGCGCGCTGAGCGGGTTGCTGACGATCGGCCTCGACGACCAGGACTGGGTCGTGCCGGCGATCCATGCGATCTGGATTCCACCGCATTGCCGCCATTCGTTGCATTCGTTCGGGCCGATTTCCGGCTGGTCTGCGTTCATCGCCGAAGCGCGCTGCGCGGCGCTGCCGGATACGCCGCGCGCGATCCGCACGACGCCGCTGCTGCGCGAAGCCGTGCAGCGCGCGGCGAGTTGGGAGGGGTCGGAGCTGGATGCCGCTCGAACCCGGATCGCCGACGTGATCCTCGATGAAATCGCGTCGTCGGAAGTCGAGGCGCTGGGGCTGGCGCGGCCGCAGGATCCGCGGCTGACGAGGATCACCGATGCGCTTGCCGCGGATCTCGCGGACAACCGGCGGCTGGAGGAATGGGCCGAATGGGCGGGAATCAGCGCGCGGACGATGAGCCGCCGCTTCGTGGCCGAGACGGGGCTGACGTTCGCGCAGTGGCGTCAGCAGGCCAGGCTGCTGCGCGCGCTGGAGAAAATCGCCGACGGCGTGCCGGTGACGACGATCGCGCTCGATCTCGGGTACGACAACGTGAGCGCGTTCATCGACATGTTCCGGCGGGCGTTGGGGACGACGCCGGGGAAGTATATGGAGGCGGGGCGATAAGCCCGGCGCAATGAGCAGTGACGACAGCGATCCGGTTCGCCTTATCCAGCGCGGTTCAAATAATCGTCCGATAGGCTTCGAGTGCCTTGCAGGTCTGAACCATCCCCAGACGCTGCAAGATTTCCAGATAGCGCTCCACAATCATCGGTGGATGCTTGAGTGTTTCGCGCTGCCGCCGAGCGGCGGCGACCACTGCGGCCGGTTCGAGATCGAAGAGATTGTCGACGAACACGTCAGGGTGCTGTGCTTCGACACCGTAGATCGACAACACTTCTTCGGGGAAATCCTTCTGATTGAACGTAACGATCACGCTGGCGTTGCAGCGGATCGCGGCAGCGAGCACATGTCGATCGTTCGCGTCCGGCAGCGTCAGCCCACCAATCAGCGCCTCGTAACCGGTAACGAGCGCATCGGGTATCGCCCTGTCCATCAGGCTTGCCGTGCGATCGAGTTGCGCCGCGGTCAGATCGGCCCGGTTACGCAGCAGATTCCGTTTCCATTCGTCATGAATATCCACACTCCAGCGAGCCCGAAAACATCCGCTCAGCGCCAGCCACATCAGGAAATCACGCAGCGGTGCGGGATAAAGCACGCACGCATCGTAGACCGCCGTGAATGGCGAACTCGTCATTCGTACCCCATCCCGTGCTCTTGCGCCTGCCGGCTCAACTCCTCCATCGCGTCCGCGCTTGCCTGATCGCGTTCCGCCTTGTAACGCATCAGGTCGGAAAATCGCACACGGCGATGCTTGCCGGTCTTGTGGTGCGGAAGCGCATTCGATTCGAGCAGCTTGATCAGGTGCGGACGAGAAACGTTCAACAGGTCGGCCGCTTCCTGTGTCGTCAGTTCCGCATGAACCGGCACGACCTTGACCGCATTGCCGTCGGCCAACTCGGCGAGGATATCGACCAGCAGACGCAGCGCGGAGGTCGGAAGTTCGACCTGATGCGCGCGATTTTCGTCGTCGAAGATCTGGATGCGCTGTATTTCCGTTCGCGTTGCCAGGTATGCCGCAAGCGCACGCTGCCCTTCGACAGCCGCCCGCATCTCGCGCTCGACAGGCAAGATCGTTTCGGACATCGTGGTGTGAGGCATCGCGCGCTCCAAACGGGGTTCTGGACGGCGCAATTTTATTCGAAACAAACGAAAATCGCAATAAACGAAAATTGATATCGCCCTATATAAAGGGGTATGTCCGCTTCGTTCAATACGTCCCGTCCCCCTTCTTGACCGCCTCACCCCCTTTCCCCTTGAACTGCTCCGCCAACCGCTCCGCACTCCTCGCCAGCAACGTCGTATCGACCCCGACCGCGACGAACAGTGCTCCCGCTTCCAGATAACGCCGCGCGGACGCCTCATCCGCGCTGAGAATGCCCGGCGCCTTGCCGGCCGCCTTGATCGCCCGGATCGCGCCATCGATCGCGGCCTGAACGTCCGGGTGCCCCGGATGGCCGAGATGCCCGAGATCGGCCGCGAGATCCGCCGGCCCGATGAACACGCCATCCACGCCCTCGACCCGAGTTATCGCATCGATCGCGTCGAGCCCCGCGCGTGTCTCGACCTGCACAAGCACCGCCATCTCGTCGTTCGCGCGATGCAGGTAATCGCCGACGCGATTCCACCGCGACGCACGCGCCAGCGCGCTGCCCACGCCGCGAATCCCGTGCGGCGGATAGCGCGTCGCGGCCACCGCCGCACGCGCCTCGTCGGCGCTCTGCACCATCGGCACGAGCAACGTCTGCGCGCCGAGATCGAGCACCTGCTTGACGATCACCGGATCGTTCCACGGTACGCGCACGACCGGATGCGACGGATACGGCGCGATCGCCTGCAACTGCGCAAGAATCGTCGGCACCGTATTCGGCGCATGCTCGCCGTCGATCAGCAGCCAGTCGAAACCGGCGCCCGCGACCACTTCCGCGCTGTACGGATTGGCGAGCCCGAGCCACAGCCCGACCAGCGCGTCGCCGCGCGCGAGCGCGGCCTTGAAGACATTCGTCGGAATCCGCATCGTTCGCTCACCTCACTCGAAGTAGCACTGGATCGTCCCGAGCGGGCCGTAGTCGACGCTGAACGTGTCGCCCGGCCGCGCCGCGCACGGCCGCGTGAACGAACCGCCGAGCACGATCTGCCCCGGCTCCAGCGCGACGTCGAAGCGGGCCAGCCGGTTCGCGAGCCACGCGACGCCGTTCGCCGGATGGTTCAGCACGCCGGCCGCGACGCCCGTTTCCTCGACCACGCCGTTACGCGACATGATCGCCGCGACCCACCGCAGGTCGACGTCCTGCGGCTTCACGGGCCGCCCGCCGATCACCACGCCCGCGTTCGCCGCGTTGTCGGCGATCGTGTCGAACACCTTGCGCGGCCGTTTCGTATCGGGGTCGATCGACTGGCTGCGCGCATCGATGATCTCGAGCGCGGGCACCACGTAGTCGACTGCGTCGTACACGTCGAAGATCGTGCAGTCCGGGCCGGTGAGCCGCTTGCCGAGCACGAACGCGAGTTCGACCTCGACGCGCGGCACGATGAAGCGCCCGGTGGGGATCGTGCCGCCGTCGGCAAAGAACATGTCGTCGAGCAGCGCGCCGTAGTCGGGCTCGTCGATCTGCGACGTGTTCTGCATCGCCTTCGACGTGAGGCCGATCTTGTGGCCCTTCAGCGTGCGTCCTTCCGCGAGCTTGAGGGCGACCCACGCGCGCTGGATCGCATACGCGTCGTCGATCGTGATGTCGGGATGGTCGAGCGAGATCTGGCGGATCTGCTTGCGCTCGCGCTCGGCGTCGTGCAGACGCTGCGCGAGCTGGTCGATGAGGGCGGTTTCGAGCATGGTCGGATCGGGAATGGGGTTCAGCCGGCCCGCTTGTAGCGGGCATGGATGTTGTTGTGCTTGTACGAGCCGCTTTCGCTGAACTCGGTCAGTTCCATCGACAGCGCGAGGTACCGTTTCGCGTACAGTTCCGCGAAATGCGCCTTGATCGCGTCGAACAGCGCGTCGCACGCGGCCTTTTTCTGCGCGTCGCTGCGGCCCGAGCCGATCTTCAGCGTCACGTGCACGAACGCATCGTCTTCCGTGCCGTCGGCTACGCAGTAGTCCTGCAGTTCGATCGCGCGCGAGCGGATGCCGCCCGTCGGGAACACGCCGCCCTGCGCGATCAGCGTCGCGTTGATCGTGCGCAGCAGCGCGGGAATGCGTGCGTCGTCGCGGATGTTCGCGGTGTATTCGACGACGATATGTGGCATGGCGGGTCTCCAGTCGAGTGCGTGGCGCGGTGCTCAGGCCACCGGGAAGATCGCATTGATCTGCCCGGTACCCGAACTCGCGAAATAGTCGGTGACGATCTCGACGGGTTTATCGTAGCGATCCCAGCCGAGCAGGCCGAGCAGCATCGCCGTGTCGTGCATCCCGCCTTCGCCGTGGCAATGCGTGTTGTACTCGGGCAGCATCGCGCAGAAGGTCTTGAAATCGCCCTGCTTCCACAGCTCGACCACGCGCAGGTCGACCTGCCGGAAGAATTCGCGGCTGATCTGGTGGATCGATTCCTCGGGGCTGCCGTTGTCGTTGAAACGGTGCGACAGCGAGCCGCTCGCGAGGAATGCGACGTTCGAATCGCTTTTCTCGATCGCCTCGAGCAGCGCCTCGCCGAAGCGCCGGCTTTCGTCGAGCTGATGCCACATGCACCAGCCGGCGATCGACACGACCTTGAAGTGCTGGTCGGCGTTCATGTAACGCATCGGCACGAGCGTGCCGTATTCGAGTTCGAGGCTGTCGATCTCGTGCGCGCGCGTCGCGACGCCGCGCGCACTGGCCGTCTCGGCGATCAGCCGGCCGAGCGCCGGGTTGCCCGGATACGCATACTCCATGTCGCGGATGAAATGCGGCAGCTCGTTGCTCGTGTACGTGCCCGCGAATCGCGCATTGCAGTTCACGTGATAACCGGCGTTGACGAGCCAGTGCACGTCCGACACGACGATCGTGTCGACGCCGAGCGCGCGGCAGCGCTCGCCGATCAGTTGATGGCCGCGGATCGCCGCCTCGCGGCAGCCGTGATGCCTGCCGGGCAATTCCGACAGGTACATCGACGGCACGTGCGTGATTTTCGCGGCGAGGGACAGTTTGCCCATCGTTCAAGTCTCCGTTTGGTTCTTTCGTGCTGCAGACGTCCCGCGCCCGTCACACGCCCCAGCGCGGAATGTGGTGCGAACCCATCGAGATGCACACGTTCTTGATCTCCGCGAACACCTCGAAGCTGTATTCGCCGCCCTCGCGCCCGGTACCCGATTCCTTCACGCCGCCGAACGGCTGGCGCAGGTCGCGTACGTTCTGGCTGTTCACGAACACCATCCCGGCCTCGATGCCGCGCGCGAGGCGATGCACCTTGCCGACATCCTGCGTCCAGATGTACGACGCAAGGCCGTACGACGTGTCGTTCGCGAGCCGCAGCCCTTCTTCCTCGTCCTCGAACGGAATCAGGCACGCGACCGGCCCGAAGATTTCTTCCTGTGCGACGCGCATCCGGTTGTCGACGTCGGCCAGCACGGTCGGCCGCACGAAGTTGCCGTTGCGCAGGTGGTCGGGCAAGCCCGCCGGCTTGTCCGCGCCGCCCGCAACCACACGCGCGCCTTCCTGCTCGCCGATGCGGATATAGCCCGTCACCTTTTCCCAGTGCTGGCGCGTGATCATCGCGCCGAGGTTCGTGGCCGGATCGGACGGATCGCCGACCACCAGGTTGTTCGCGCGGCGCGCGAATTCCTGCACGAAGCGGTCGTAGATCGTGCGCTGCACGAAGATCCGCGAGCCGGCCGTGCAGCGTTCGCCGTTGATCGAGAAGATCGTGAACAGCGACGCGTCGAGCGCGCGGTCGAAATCGGCGTCGTCGAAGATCAGCACCGGCGACTTGCCGCCGAGTTCCATCGAATACTTCTTCAGGCCCGCACGCTCCATGATCCGCTTGCCGGTCACCGTACCGCCGGTAAACGACACCGCACGCACGTCCGGATGGCGTACCAGCGCGTCGCCTGCTGTCGCGCCGTAACCCTGCACGACGTTGAGCACGCCCGGCGGGATGCCGGCTTCGAGCGCGAGGCGGCCGAGCTGGTCGGCCGTCAGCGGCGACAGCTCCGACATCTTCAGCACGGCCGTGTTGCCGAGCGCGAGGCACGGCGCCGTCTTCCACGTCGCGGTCATGAACGGCACGTTCCACGGCGACACCAGCGCGCACACGCCGACCGGCTGGTACAGCGTGTAGTTCAGCATCTGGTCGTCGACCGGATAGGTGCGGCCGTTCATCTGCACGCACACTTCCGCGAAGAAGTTGAAGTTCTCGGACGCGCGCGGAATCAGCTGCTTGCTCGTCTGTGCGATCGGCAGGCCGGTGTCCTGCGTCTCCAGCGCCGCGAGCATCGGCACGTTCTTCTCGATCAGTTCGCCGAGCTTGCGCATCAGCTTCGCGCGCTCCTTGGCGGGCGTGTTCGCCCATTTCGGGAAGGCTTCCTTCGCGGCGCGCACGGCCGCGTCGACTTCGGCCTCGCCGCCCGATGCGACGTCGGTGATGACTTCCCCCGTCGCGGGATTCAGCGTCGTGAACGTCTCGCGGCTCTCGACTTCGCGGCCGTCGATCCAGTGCTTGATGGTCATGCTCTCTCCTTGGGCGACGGGCTCAGCCCGCGCGATAGTAGTCTGCTTCGCCGACGATCGTGTTCACGAGCCGGCCGATCCCTTCGATCTCGGTCACGACCTCGTCGCCCGGCTTCGTGTCCGCCAGCCCCTCGGGCGTACCGGTCAGGATCAGGTCGCCCGGCGAGAGCGTCATGAAGCCGCTGATGTGCTCGATCAACGCCGGCACGTCGAAGATCATGTCGCGCGTGCTGCCGCGCTGCGTCTCCCGGCCGTTCACCGTCGTGCGCAGCGTCAGGTCGCCCGCATCGCCGATTTCGTCGCGGCTGACGAACCACGGCCCGAGCGGCGTGCAGGTGTCGCGGTTCTTCACGCGCAGGTTCGGACGGTAGTAGTTCTCGAGATAGTCGCGGATCGCGTAGTCGTTCGCGACCGTATATCCGGCCACGTAGTCGAGCGCCTGCGCGCGGCTCACGTTGCGCGCGGGCCGGCCGATCACGACGGCCAGCTCGCACTCGTAATGCATGTGGGTGGCGTCCGCCGGGCGCACGGTGCGCGACCGGTGGCCGATGAACGTGTTCGGCCCCTTCAGGAAGATCAGCGGTTCGCTCGGCGCCTTGAACGCGAGCTCCTTCGCATGGTCGGCGTAGTTGAGGCCGAGCGCGAACGTGGTGCGCGGCGCGACGGGCGGCAGCCACGCAACCGCGTCCTCGGCAACGATCCGCCCCGTATCGAGACGGATCGCGCCGTCGCCGGCCGGTTCGGCCGCATGCAATGCGCCGTTGTAGATCACGCGTGCCGTCTTCATCGTGTTTCCTCCGCGATCAGCGTGTGCCGCAACGTGCCGATGCCGGCGGCGGCGATCTCGATCGTGCTGCCCGCGCGGGCGCGCGGTGCGCCGCCCGCGACGCCGAGCAGCAAGACATCGCCCGCGTCGAACGACATGAAGGCCGTCACGTCGGCGATCAGTTCGCGCACGGAGCGGATCAGCGTGGCCGTCGAGGCGGACACGGCCACCTCGCCATCGATCCGCACGGTCAGGCCGATCGTGTCGACATCGCCAAGCGCGGCGGCCGGCACGATGACCGGGCCCATCGGGCAGAACCCGTCGCGGCACTTGAAGCGCACGGCCGGACGGTAGTAGTCGGGATGGGGGACCGACACGTCGCTGGCGAGCGTGAAGCCGTGAAGGTAGTCGAGCGCCCGCGCGGCCGGCACGCGCGTCGCGCGCCGGGCGAACACGACGGCCACCGACGCGCCGATCTCCAGGGAGTCGACGCCGGCCGGCACGACGACGGTCGCGCCGTCGGCCGCATGCGTGTTGGCGGGCTTGATGTACAGGATCGGCGCCTGCGGCGGGCGGCCATAAGGCGGTGCGTTCACGGCATCGCCGAGCGCGTCGAGCGCCGCACGCTCGTTGAGCAGCGCACCGTAGACGGTACCGATGGCGACCGGCAACGGCGGCGCCGCGGCGGTCATGCAAGACAGCTCCATGCGTCATTCCCCTGCCGCGCGTCGCGGCGCATCGTCAATACTTAACATCTTAAGTAAACAATCGAACGCTGGCAACCTTGATTACCCTGATACGCGAAATTCACGCCTTTCGGCTGTTAAGATTGATGCGTCCCCGTCCACTGCCCACCCCGATGAACCGTACGCTCGACCATCGCAACCTGGCCATGCTGCTGCTCGAGGCCCGCGAAACGCTGATGGGTCTGTTCCGCCCCATTCTCAAGGAATTCGCGCTGACCGAACAGCAATGGCGGATCATCCGCGTGCTCGACGGCGAACCGGCGCAAGCGCTCGAAGCAGGACAGATCGCGCGGCGCTGCTGCATCCTGAGCCCGAGCCTCACGGGCGTGCTGGAACGGATGGAGCGCGACGGCCTGATCACGCGCACGCGCGCGCAGGAAGATCAGCGCCGGCTGCTGGTGAGCCTGACGCCGCAAAGCAGGAAACTGGTCACGGAAATCGGCCCGCGGATCGACGAGCAGTACCGGCAGCTCGAATCGCGGTTCGGCGAGGACGGCCTCGAAGACATCTATCGCGCGCTCGACCGGCTCATCGAGCTCGGCGGCAACACGTGATGACGGCCCCCGTTCCCGCCAGCCGCGGGAACGGGGGCCGGTGCGGCGCGGGCGGTCAGTGCACCGCGCCGCGCATCAGCTCGGTCACGGCCACGCCGCGCGACGTGCGCATGCATTCCTCGACGTAATCGATGAACGGCAGCGGCTCGAAATCGATTTCGTCGCGCACGCGACGGTTGTCGAACACGCGATCGACCGTCGCGAATTCCCCGCAGCGCTGCAACGCCCGGCCGATTACGCGCTCGAGTGCCGGATCGGTTCGCCCGAGCACGTCGCGCACCACGAGCGGCAATTCGGCCGGCGCACACGCCGCGTAGCGCGGTGCGCCGGTCATCCCCGCCGCCTCGTCCATCGCGCGCACGATCTGCGCGACCTGCGGCGCCTCGTCGCCGGCCGACACGTGATACAGGTCGTGTGCGAGCGTCGGCTTGACGGCCAGCAGCATCGTCGCGCGCGCCACGTCGTCGACCGACACGATATCGATGCGCGTCATCGGTCGCGCGGTGAAGCGGCGTGCGGCATGCGCCAGCCGGAACATCCAGAACGAATTCGGCGCGGGCCGCGTACCGAGCACCGTGTGGCCGACCACATGCGACGGCCGCACCACGACGAGCGGCAGCCCGAGCGCACGCAGGCGCTGCTCGGTTTCCGCCTTTGCGTGCAGGTAGTCCGCGGCGAGCACCGCGCCCGGCAGGCCTTCTTCGTCGCGCGCGACGTCGTTCGCCGCGTCGCCCGCCGCCTCTTCCTGCACGATCCCGCCACGGCCCGCATGCGCGTAGGCCGTGCCGACGTAGACGAAGCGCAGCAGGCGCGGCGCCCGTGCAAAACGCTCGGCGAAGCGCACCGCATCGGCGATGTCGGCCCGCAGGTGCGCGCCGTCGGCCGGCGACGCATGGCCGGCGCAGTGAATCACGTGCGTCGCGGCGGCGAGGCGCGGTGCGTCGGCGCCCTGCCACACATCGCCGAGCGCACCGACGATCACGTTCGCGTCGGTCAGGCGCGACGCCCAGTACGGCGCCAGCCCCGCGCGCAGCGCCGCTTCGCGCAGCCGCGCGACGGCATGGCCGCGATCCTGCGCGCGCACGACGCAGACGATGCGGTCGAGCAGCCCCGCATTGACGAGCGCCGTCAGGACGGTACTGCCGATGAAGCCGGTTGCGCCGGTCAGCACCAGCCGTCCGACGTTCGCCGCCGCGACCGGTGCGCTGGCCGGCGACACGAGGCTCGTCCGCCAGTTGAGCGACAACGCGGTTTTCCAGATCAGCACGATAGTCTCCTTCGAAGAATCGGCCGGGCGGCGCGGCGCCCGCGGTTGCGGGCTGCGCACGGCTCACCGGCCGGGCCGGGGCCTGACGCGCGCCCCGGCAGTCCCGATCGGGCGTGCGGCCCGCGATCGCGTCGATCGCGTCTCTGGCACGAGGCGGCGGCAGCCGCCGAGGACGGGCGTCCGCGGCACTGGATCGGGAATATCTCAGTGTGGGGCCCGACCGCAGGCAAGTCTGTCCCGAAAGTTTCGTGAAAGTGTGCCGATTTGTATGCGATTGTCGGAGTCTGTCGTCCAGCAATGCAGTCGGAACGCCGCAACTTCCGGTCGCGCCGCCCTCCGGCATGGCGGAACCGCGTCGGCCGGCCCGGTTTCCGCGGCCGGTCGCGCGCGACAGATCGACGCGCCTCGCGGCGATGTCATCCCATGTCTCGAAGATCGACCGGGCCCTGATCGGTGCCGCGATCGCCGTTAGGCGTGTGCCTGCGCGCGCTGCCGGAATAACCATGAATCGTCAGACGTCGTTTCATCTGAAACCGCAATGAACTCAATTCGGATTTATTGAGGATTATCACTTGCGTTTCACACCAGTCTATCTAGACTGATCAAGTCAAAACGGTCGAATGTTCATTTTTTGGAGACGATCACAATGCGCCTCACCATTCGGATTAATGGCAGCGAATCAGCAACCCGAAACTCGTTCGCGGTACTGTGGGTCGACACCGACGAAGGACTGTGGTCGCGCGAGGCACATCAGGGCATCGATCTTCCGGCCTGGGGCAAGGTCCGCGACGTCGAGGGTGCGATGGCGCTCTGCGCGGCTGATGGCGGGAATGCCGTGTGCCAGTTGAAGGGACTATCGTTCGGTGCGACCCAGCGCGAACAGGGCTCCGCCGTACTCGCCGGCAATCACCCCGGTGCATGGCGGCTGCAGGCGGTCGATCGCTGCACGAGCGAGCCGGAATACCGGGAATTCATTTCCGTCACCCGGTAGAAATGATCGACGTAATTCGTCTGCGGTTTTCGGGTTTATTCCGGTTTCAGTGATATTCATTTCGATATTCAGTATTAGCGGCGCCCCTTTTCGGGGCGTTTTCATTTTCTGGTGCAAATAAATAATCGCGAGCCGGGCAATTGACCGCGCGCCGGGGGGCAGTCGGCATCGATTGTCCAGGAGATCGTGTGAGCGGATCGACACGCGCAGAATCGGCCGCCTTCATTCGCCTGCTGCGTCGGTGAAACTCCGCTTCCGCCCTCTTTTCGTACGCCCTGTTCCGCCCTTTGCCGGATCGCCGATTTGCGGCTTTTCACGGGGCCGGAACATACTTTCCCCACACGGCGTTTACTCATTTATTACAATCGCATTATTCAGACTGACTCGCCGCCCTTCGGCGGCCCGACCCGGCCATTGCATGAGCGTGAAAAAGAAGACCCACCCCGCCGATCCGTACGCGGCCGCGACCAAGAACCCGATGCTCGCGTCGCGCCTGCCGATGTGGCGCTCGAAGCTGATCGTGATCATCGTGTTCCTCGCGTTCGCCGCGCTGATCGGCCGCGCGTTCTGGGTGCAGGTCGCGAACAAGGAGTTCTACGTCGGCCAGGGCCAGAAACGCTACCAGCGCACGATCGAGCTCGACGCGACGCGCGGGCGCATCGTCGACCGCAACGGCGCGATGCTCGCCGTCAGCCTGTCGACCTATGAAATCTGGGCGAACCCGAAGCAGGTCGCCGACACCGACTACCCGCAGATCTCGAAGCTGCTCGACATGCCGCTCGTCGAGGTCAAGCGGCGCCTCGGCAACGACAAGACATTCGTGCTGCTCAAGCGGCAGGTCGACGCCGACACCGCAGGCAGGCTCGACAAGCTCGCGATCGACGGCATCACGCAGATCGCCGATTCGAAGCGCTTCTACCCGGAAGGCGAATCGGCCGCGCACGTGGTCGGCTTCACGAACGTCGAGGACAAGGGCCAGGAAGGCGTGGAGCTCGCGGCGAATGCGCGCCTGTCGGGCACGTCCGGGCAGCGCGAGGTGATCCGCGACCGGCTCGGCCGCATCGTGTCGGACACGCGCCCGCTCGTCCCGGCGCAGCATGGCGCGACGATCGAGCTGACGATCGACCGCCGCATTCAGCAACTCGCGTTCAGCCAGCTCAAGGCGGCCGTGATCGAGAACAACGCGGTGGCCGGCAGCGTCGTGGTGCTCGACGCGCAGAACGGCGAGATCCTCGCGCTGGCGAACTACCCGACCTTCGATCCGAACGACCGCGCGCGCCTCACCGGCCAGCAGTTGCGCAACCGCGCGGTGATCGACACGTTCGAACCGGGCTCGACGATCAAGCCGCTCGTCGTCGCGCTGTCGATCGACGAACGCAAGGTCACGCCGAACACGATCATCAACACGTCGCCGGGCACCTACAAGATCGGCCCGGCCGTGATCCACGACACGTCGAACCACGGCTCGCTGACGGTCTCGCAGGCACTGCAGAAGTCGAGCAACGTCGCGCTCGCGAAGCTCGCGCTGAACCTGCCCGCCGAAACGATCTGGAACAAGTACCAGGAATACGGGATCGGCCGCGCGCCGGAACTGACGTTCCCGGGCGTCGCGTCGGGCCGGCTGCGCGGCTACAAGCGCTGGCGGCCGATCGAGCAGGCGACGATGGCATACGGCTACGGCCTGTCGATGTCGCTGCTGCAGATCGCGCAAACCTATACGGCCTATGCCGGCGACGGCACGCTGCACCCGGTGTCGCTGCTGAAGAACGGCACCGACCAGCAAACGATTGACGCGCATCGCGGCCACCGCGTGACGTCGCCGCAAACGGCCGCGTCGATCCGCTCGATGCTCGAGATGGCGGTCGGCGAAGGCGGCACGGGGCGCCGCGCGCGCGTCGACGGCTACCGGATCGGCGGCAAGACCGGTACCGCGCGCAAGCAGGTCGGCGCGACCTATGCGAAGGGCAAGTACCGCGCGCTGTTCGCGGGGATGGCACCGATGAGCAACCCGCGCCTGATCGTCGCGGTGATGATCGACGAGCCGCGCGGCAAGGGCTACTACGGCGGCACGGTGGCCGGCCCGGTGTTCGCGTCGGTCACGAGCGGGTCGCTGCAACTGCTCGGCGTGCCGCCCGACGCGCCGGTCGAGCCCGAGAAGACGCCGCCGGCCAAGCCCGCCGCGCCGCAGAAGACGGTGGCCGCGCCGCAAGCGGCTGCGCAAACCAGGACGGCTGCGGCACCGAAAACCGCCGCGCCGCTGAAGACTGCCGCGCCGTCGAAAGTACCGGCACAGCCGGCCACCGCGGCCGGATGAGCGCGGCACGTCCCCGCGACACGGCGCCCGCCGGCGCGCGCGGCACACCGGCGGCCGCCGGCCGCCGCGCATTTCCCCGCCATCGGGCACTGTCCCACTTTCTAGGAACACCGCGCATCATTTGAGCGTTCCCGCTCGCTCCTCCTACAATTTTTCCGCGTGTCGGGCAGCCCTGCCCGTGCGCGCGACTACAAAAAAGGAGAGAGACGCATGCGATTCCAATGGAAGACGCTCGCACTGGCCATCGCGAGCGCGGCACTGGTCGGCGGGGTACCCGCCCATGCCGCCGACCCCGCCGACGTGAAAATCGGCTTCCTCGTCAAACAGCCGGACGATCCGTGGTTCCAGGACGAATGGCGCTTCGCCGACCAGGCGGCGAAGGAAAAGCATTTCACGCTGATCAAGATCGCGACGCCGAGCGGCGAAAAGGTATCGACCGCGCTCGACAGCCTCGCCGCGCAAAAGGCACAGGGCGTGATCATCTGCGCACCCGACGTGAAACTCGGCCCCGGCATCGCGGCGAAGGCGAAGCGCGCGGGGATCAAGCTGATGTCGGTCGACGACCAGCTCGTCGACGGCCGCGGCGCACCGCTCCAGGGCGTGCCGCACATGGGCATCTCCGCGTACAAGATCGGCCAGCAGGTCGGCCAGGCGATCGCGGACGAGACGAAGCGGCGCGGCTGGAACCCGGCCGAGGTCGGCATCATCCGGATCGCGTACGACCAGTTGCCGACCGCACGCGAACGCACGACCGGCGCGGTCGATGCGCTCAAGGCCGCCGGCTTCCCGGCCGCGAACGTGATCGATGCGCCAGAAATGACGGCCGACACCGAAGGCGCGTTCAACGCGGCGAACATCGCGCTCACCAAGCATGCGAATTTCAAGCGCTGGGTCGCGTTCGGCTCGAACGACGACACGACGGTCGGCGCGGTGCGCGCCGCCGAGGGGCGCGGCATCGGCGCGGACGCGATGGTCGCGGTCGGCATCAACGGCAGCCAGATCGCGCTCAACGAATTCGCGAAGCCGAAGCCGACGGGCTTCTACGGCTCGATCCTGCTGAATCCGCGCCAGCACGGCTACCAGACGAGCATCGACATGTACGACTGGATCACGAAGAACCAGGCGCCGCCGCCGCTCGTGCTGACGTCCGGCACGCTGATCACGCGCGACAACGAAAAGCAGGCGCGCGCCGCGCTCGGCCTGTGAGCCGGCACAAGGAGCCGACATGACACGCACCACCCTCGTGACGGGCGCCGCCGGCGGCATCGGCCAGGCGCTGTGCCGCACCTTCCTCGCGGCCGGCGACCGCGTGCTCGCGCTCGATCGCGACCGCGCGGCGCTCGACCGCTTCATCGATACGCTCGGCGACGCGCACGTAACGCCGGTCGTCGACGACCTGACCGACGCCGAGCGGCTGCAATCGACGCTCGAATCGCATCCGCAGGCCGACGTGCTCGTCGCCAACGCGGGCACGGCCGCGTCGACCACGCTGCGCGACACGACGCCCGCCACCTGGCGCACGGATCTCGACGCGAACCTGACGGCCACCTACATGAGCGTCGAAGCCGTGCTGCCCGGCATGCGCGCACGCGGGCGCGGCGCAATCGCGATCATCGGTTCGGTCAACGGCGTGCATGCGCTCGGGCATCCGGCGTACAGCGCGGCGAAGGCCGGGTTGATCAGCTACACGAAATCGCTCGCGATCGAATTCGGCCGCGACGGCGTGCGCGCGAACATCGTGCTGCCGGGCACCGTGAAGACACCCGCATGGGAAGCGCGCGTGCAGCGCAATCCGCAGGTGTTCGAGCAATTGAGGAAGTGGTATCCGCTCGACGATTTCGCGACGCCGGACGACGTCGCGCAGGCCGCGCTGTTCCTGTGCTCGCCGGCGGCGCGGATCATCACGGGCGTCGCGCTGCCCGTCGACGGCGGCCTGCTGGCCGGCAATCGCGTGATGGCGCAGGAGCTGACGCTCGAGACGTTCTACTGAAACCGAAGCACGCGGCGCCGGCGGCCGCGCGGGCCGCCCGGCGCGCTGCCGTGCGCCGTCAATGCGCGGCAGCGACCGGCTTCGCCATCCTGCCGAGCACGTGCTCGGTCATCCCGCGCGCGAGTTCGGTCTCGCCCATGAACACGGTGCCGATGCCCTCGTTCGACAGCAGCGCGGCCTCGTCGCCGCTGTTCGTGCACAGCACGACCTCGAGCGCCGGGTTGAGCGTGCGCGAGATCTCGACGATCTGCCGTACGTCGAACACATCGGGCAGCGTGACGACCAGCATCCCGGCGCGCGCGATATGCGCCTGCACGAGCACGATCGGCTCGATCGCATCGCCCGACACGGCGGCAACGCCTTCCGCGCGCAGTTTCTCGACGAGCTCGCGATTCTGCTCGACGACGACGTACGCGATGCCGCGCTCGTCGAGCGCATGGGCGATCCGCGTGCCGACCTTGCCGTAGCCGACGATCACGACCTGCCCGGTGAGATGCGTCTGCGGCGTCGACATCGGCAGCGCGGCGAGCGGATCGTCGCGCGCCTCGAGCTTGCGCGCGAACGCCGAATGCTTGCGGATCCACGCAAGCGCCGGATCGATCATCGCGAACAGCAGCGTGTTCATCGCGATCGAGATCAGCGCGACCGCGAGGATCAGGCTCTGCCCCTCGGCCGACAGCAGCCCGAGCGCACGGCCGAGCCCCGCGAGGATGAACGAGAACTCGCCGATCTGCGCGAGGCCCGCGCCGACCGTCAGCGCGGTATTCAGCGGATAGCGGAACGCAATCACGAGCGCGACCGCCGCGAGCGTCTTGCCGATCACCACGATCGCCGCGACCTCGATCACGTGCAGCGGCTCCGCGAGCAGGATCTTCGGGTCGAACAGCATCCCGACCGAAATGAAGAACAGCACCGAGAACGCATCGCGCAGCGGCAGCGTCTCGTCGGCCGCGCGCCGGCTGAACTCCGACTCGCGCATCATCATCCCGGCGAAGAACGCGCCGAGCGCGAACGACACGTCGAACAGCTTCGCCGCGCCGAACGCGATGCCGACCGCGGCCGCGATCATGCACAGCGTGAACAGCTCGCGCGAGCCCGTGCGCGCGACGAGCCACAGAATGCGCGGGAACACGCGCTTGCCGACCACCAGCATCAATGCGATGAACGCCGCGACCTTCAGCATCGTGACACCGAGCGTGCCCCACACGCTGCCGCCGGCCGCGTGCGCGTCGCCGGGCGGCGTGCCGCCGAGCAGCCCCGCGACGGGCGGCAGCAGCACGAGCACGAGCACCATCACGAGATCCTCGACGACGAGCCAGCCGACCGCGATGCGCCCGTTGACCGTCTCGACGAGCCCGCGCCCTTCGAGCGCACGCAGCAGCACGACGGTACTCGCCACCGACAGCGCGAGCCCGAACACGAGCGCCGCACCGACGCTCCAGCCCCAGGTGAGCGCGAGGCCGCCGCCGAGCAGCGTGGCCACCGTGATCTGGACGATGGCCCCCGGCAGCGCGATCTTGCGCACCGCGAGCAGATCGCCGAGCGAGAAATGCAGGCCGACGCCGAACATCAGCAGCATCACGCCGACTTCGGCGAGCTGCTGCGCAAGCGACAGGTCGCCGACGAAACCGGGCGTGCCCGGGCCGATCACGATCCCGGCGAGCAGATAGCCGACGAGCGGCGGCATTTTCAGCAGCGACGCGAAGTAACCGAAGACCATCGCGAGACCGAAACCGGCCGCGAGCAACGCAATCAGGCTGATGTCATGAGGCATCCCCCCTCCCGAGTTCTTGTAACGATTTAGTAAGGTTCAAGAACGAAAGGATAAGGGATGAGGCGGAAGAATGGCGCGCCGCCGCGAAAAATTCACGCGGCGGCGCGCCTTGGCGGGGTACAACCCCGGCGAATCGAAAGGCACCGCGCGGATCACGCGGCGCCTTGAAGCACATCGGGCAGGCGGGGCTGGCGCCCCGCCGCCCCCGTCAGCGCGACGCTTGCGGGAACCGCGCGCCCGGCGGCGGTTCGGGCCGGGTCGATGGCACGCTCTTGCGCACCTTCGCGACCTGCGCCGCGGTCACCGGCGCCCCCGTGTTGCCCCAGCTCGTGCGCACGAAGTTGGACACGTCCGCGACTTCCTGGTCCGACAGGCGCCAGCCGAACGGCGGCATCGTGAACGTCGACGGCGCGGTGCGCGTGCCCTGCAGCGCGCTGCCTTCCAGCACGACGTGGATCAGCGAGGTCGGATCGTCGCCCTGCACGACCGGGTTGCCGGCGAGCGCCGGGAACACGCGCGTGTAGCCATGGCCGTCGCTGCGGTGGCAGGCCGTGCAGTTGTCGCGATAGACGGCCGCGCCCGGCTTGCTCGCATCGCCGGCCTGCAGGGCCTGGGCAGCCGCCGCGTCGTACATGTGCGGCTGCTCGCCCTGCACGCGCGGCGGCAGCGTCTTCAGGTAGCGCGCGATTGCGTTCAGGTCGTCGTCGGTCATGTGCTGCATGCTGTGGCCGACCACGTCCGTCATCCCGCCGAATGCCGCCGTGCGCAGCGTGCGGCCCGTCTTCAGGAACTGCACGATCTCGGTTTCGTTCCACGTGCCGAGGCCCGTGCGCGGCTCGCCGCGCAGGCTCGTCGGCACCCAGCCGTCGATCGCCGCACCGCCGGCCAGGAAGTCCGGGCCGTCCGCGTCGGTCAGCCCTCGCTCCTGCATCGTCGGCGCGCGCGGCGTGTGGCACGCGCCGCAGTGGCCGAGACCCTGCACGAGATACGCGCCGCGCGCGACCACCGGATCGGTGTACGGCGCCGCGTCGAACGGCTTCGGCGTCGGGGCGAACATCTTGCGCCAGATCGTAAGCGGCCAGCGCATCGACAGCGGCCACACGATGTCGACCGCACGGTTCTCGTGCTCGACGGGCGCGACGCCGTGCATGAAGTACGCGTACAGCGCCTTCATGTCGTCGTCGGTCAGGCGCGCGTACGACGGGAACGGCATGGCCGGATACATCGTGTCGCCGTTCTTGCGCACGCCTTCGCGCACCGCGCGCGTGAAGTCCTCGTAAGTCCAGCCGCCGAGGCCCGTCTTCGGGTCCGGCGTGATGTTCGTCGAATAGATGCCGCCGATCGGCGTGTCGAATTTCAGCCCGCCCGCGAACGGCTTGCCGCCGCTCGCGGTATGGCACGCGATACAGTCGCCCGCGCGCGCGAGGTATTCGCCGCGCTTGATCAGGTTCGCGTCGGCGGATCGGGCCGCGGGTGCAGTCACCGGGCCGGAAGCCGCCGCAGGCGCAGCCGGCTGTGCGAATGCCGTCGAGCCTGCGAAGCCGAGCGCGGCCCAGGCCGCGCCGGCCGCCAGCGCGCGCGACATCCGGCGCGCGACGTTGTGGTTCATCGTCCTCTTCATACGGTCACCAGCGGAGCGGGATTTTTCAGGTATTGCTCGCGGATCGCACGTGCCGACCAGTAGGCCAGCGCCGCGATGATCCCGGTCGGGTTGTAGCCGATGCCCTGCGGCAGCGCCGATGCGCCCATCACGAACACGTTGTGCACGTCCCAGCACTGCAGGTAACGGTTCAGCACGCTCGTCTTCGGGTCGGTGCCCATGATCGCGCCGCCGACGAGGTGGGTCGTCTGGTACGCGCGCGAATCGAAGTGCTTGCCGAACTCGCGCGTCGACACGCCGATCGCCTTCGGCCCCATCGCCTCCGCGATCTTCTTCATCTGCCCGGTCACGTACTGCGCCATCTTGATGTCGTTGTCCTTCCAGTCGAAGGTCATCCGCAGCAGCGGCTGGCCGTACGAATCGCGATAGGTCGGATCGAGGTCGAGGTACACGTCGCGATACGACATGTTGGTGCCGTGCGCGTCCATCGAGATCGTGTGCGCGTAGTTGTCCTTGACCGCCTTCTTCCACGCCGAGCCCCACTGCGGCGTACCGGGCGGCGTCGCGATGCCGCTGATCGGCTTCACGCCGGCCTGGTTCACCCACAGCGGCGAGCCGCCGACGAAGCCGAGCGGGCCGTGGTCGAAGTTGTCCGCGTTGAAATCGTCCACCGCGACGCCGTTGCCGCCCGCGCCGATGAACGGATTCGTATAGGTGTCCTTGTCGAAGAATGCCTTGATCGTCGACAGGTTCTGGTACGCGAAATTGCGACCCACCACGCCTTCGCCCGAGATCGGGTCGTACGGCTTGCCGATGCCCGACAGCAGCAGCAGGTGCACGTTGTGGTACTGGAACGCGGCCACGATCACGAGATCGGCCGGCTGGTGCACTTCACGCCCGGCCGGGTCGACATAGGTCACGCCCGTCGCGCGCTTCTTCGTGTCGTCGAGGTCGACGCGCAGCACGTGGCACTTCGAGCGCAGCTCGAAGTTCGGCGCCTGCTTCAGCGCGGGCAGGATGTTCAGGTTCGGCGACGCCTTCGAGTACATGTAGCACGCGTAACCGCTGCAGTAGCCGCAGAAGTTGCACGGGCCCATCTGTACGCCGTACGGGTTCGTGTACGGGCCCGACGTGTTCGCCGACGGCAGCCGGTACGGATGCAGGCCGAGCGACTTCGCTGCATCGGAGAAGCGCTGCGCCGAATACGTGTTGAGCTGCGCGGGCAGCGGGAAGTTGTCGCTGCGGTTCGCTTCGAACACGTTGCCGTCGCCGACCACCTTGCCGCCGACCTTGTACGCCTGCCCCGACGTGCCGAACACCTTCTCCGCGAAATCGAAATGCGGCTCGAGCTCGTCGTAGGTCACGCCGGTGTCCTGGATCGTCATCCCTTCGGGGATGAACTTCTTGCCGTAGCGCTCTTCATAGTGGCTGCGCAGGCGCAGCTCTTCCGGCGTGATCCGGAAATGCACGCCCGACCAGTGCAGCCCCGCGCCGCCCACGCCTTCACCCGGCAGGAACGCGGCGAGCTGCCGGTACGGCAGCGCGGTGTCCTGCAGCCCGTGGCGGATCGACACCGTCGTCTTCGACAGGTCGAGGAACAGCTTCTTGCGGATGTTGTAGGTCAGTTCGTCGATCGTGTTCGGATACGCGCCGTCCGGATAGGTGTCGCGATACTCGCCGCGCTCGAGCGCGACCACGTTCAAGCCCGCTTCGGTCAGTTCCTTCGCGAGAATCGCGCCGGTCCAGCCGAAGCCGACGATCACCGCATCGACATGCGGTTTTTTCTCTGCGGCCATCAGCTGCGCTCCCCGTTGATCGAGACGGGGCCGTACGGATAGGGCTTGCCGCTCTGGTTGACGAAATCCATGAAGTCCGCGCGTGCGCCGGGAAAACCGATCATCTTCCACGCGGCCATGTCGTGATTGCCGCCATGCACCGGATCGCAGAAATAGCCTTCGCGCGTGTTCTGCAGCAACTGGCCGAAGAACACGCCGGGCGGCACGTCGTCGATCTGCGCGCCGCCCTTCTCCAGCGCGCCGAGCACGGTGTCGCGCGTCGGCGCGTCGAGATCCGCGAACGCCTTGCCGTGGGTCTTCTCGCAATAGCGGTTGACCGCCGCGATACCGAGCCGGTAGATGTCGCGCGGCACCAGCTTCAGCTGGTAGCCAAGCTCGGGCACACCTTGCTGGAACGGCCCCTGCATGTACCAGGTCGCGCCGTGCGCATACGGCGTCTCCATCTGGCGGTCGATGAATTCGGGCACGCCCGATTCGAGCGCGCCGGGGCCTTCGGCGTCGGCCGGAATCAGCCGGTCGACGGCGGCCTGGACGAACGCCCATTCCTTCGCATCGAAGAAGGTCGGCTTGTACGGGGCGCGTTCGGCGCTGGCTGATGCACCGGGCGCGTTGCCGGTCGTCGCGGAAGGCGACGACGAGCGCAGGTCGCAGCCGGCGACCGACGCGATCGGCACGAGCGCGACCGACGTGCGCAGGAAACGGCGGCGCGAGTTGGGTTTGTCAGGTGGCGTGGACATGGTCGGATGTTGATCGTTGGGGATCTCGGGGCCCGGACGCGCGCACTCCGCATGCGGCATGTCCGGCATGGCAGCCTTGCCGCAACCGGCTGGCCGTCCTGTTCTTTCGTCTGTTGCGAACAACCTCGATGCAGGCGCCGCCCGTGCAATGCGCGGCAGCGCCTTCATGCGGCCGCGCATCGCGCCGGTTCAGGCTGCGCTGCACGGATCGGCTTCTTTGTGAACCCTATCGTCTGACAAATACCGGCATCTGCCTGCATCTGCCCCTCATCGCTCATGACCCTCATTCAACTTAGACGTCGCGTTTGCCGACAGCAAGCGCAACGTGCACGACCCTCTTTCGGGCCCGGCGACAAGTGCCGCGAATTATATATGGAACCGGTTCCATTCAAATGTACACCAATGCAATTCAATGCATCGAAAATCGCAACAATTGAAAAATCCGGAAGCCGGAACGCGAAAGGATTCGCGCGATTACCCGCCGACACGGGCGTCAGGCAAAGGATTGTCGTGTGTCGGGTTTCGCGGAAGGCTGTGGCTTTCCAGCCACGCGGCGCACCCGTGGGTGCCGGTCTGCATCGCGCTCTGGTAGCCTCCGCGTCTCATGAGACCACAGAAGAATGAACTGCCGGCGGTCGACGCGACCCGCATCAGCCGAACCCTCAGCTACCTGCTGCGCCACGCGCCGCAAACGATCGGGCTGCGGCTCGACCCGGAAGGCTGGGCCGACATCGACGAACTGATCGCCGGCATCGCCCGCCTGGGGCATCCCGTCGATCGCGCGACGCTCGAAACCGTCTGCGCGACCAACGACAAGCAGCGCTTCGCCCTGTCCGACGACGGCCGACGCATCCGCGCGGTACAAGGCCATTCGACGCCCGTCGTGCAGCGCCGCTATCCGGCCGCGCAACCGCCCGAGCGCCTCTATCACGGCACCGCGACGCGCCTCCTGGATTCGATTCGGGCGCAAGGGCTGATACCCGGCGCCCGTCATCACGTGCATCTGTCGCCTGACGTCCGGACCGCGCTGGCCGTCGGCACGCGCTACGGCGTGCCCGTGATTCTCGAGGTCGATGCGCAGCGCATGCATCGGCAAGGCCACACGTTCTTCGTCGCCGAAAACGGCGTATGGCTGACGGATGCCGTGCCGGCTGAATACCTTACGGAGCGGGACGCGCCTGCGCGCTGAGACGCGCGTTCACCGCGGCCAGAACATCGACGCGATGGACAGCGCCAGCGCCGCGCACAGCGGCGAGTAATACAGTGTGTCCATCCGTGCGAAACGCGACCCGCGAATCCGCTTGAAGAAGCCGACGTAACGGAAATCGCCGACGGCCCGCACCGCGAAGATCAATGCGAGCGCAACGACCGCGAACGAGATCGTGCCGGGATACGGGTTCGGCCCCAGCCAGCCGGCACGCGCGGCAACCACGCACGCACCGCCCAGCAATGCCGCCGCGACGGCGAGCGTGCCGATGGCGGTCGGCCGCAGCAGCGGCTCGCCGTCCTGCTCCGGAATGGCCGCACGCTTGCCGCGCCGCCCGCCCAACGCCCAGTACACGTGAATGAGCGCGATCGCGCAAAGCGTCGGCACGCTGAAATACGCCCCGGTCATGTCGGTCAATGCCCTCGTCTCGTTGTGTCGTTATCTCGACGTGCTGCCGGCAAAACGCCGGCGCGCGGCCCCGGGCCGCGACACACATGACGATACCGAAACCCGGCAACACGCGCATTGCGACCTCCGGTCGCAACCCGCCACGACGGATGTTGCAACGCAGTGCGCGCGGGCCGGCCGCTTGACTTCCCTCCGCGCGCTACTACCCTGTTATTCCAGTACCGCGGTCGATACGCATCCGCGCGATCGGCCGCACGGCGCACCTGCACGACAACGATAACGAAGGCCATGGAGGCGACTCATGCTGATCGGCGTGCCGAAGGAGATCAAGAACCACGAATACCGTGTCGGCCTCACGCCGGCCGGCGCGCGCGAACTCACTCGGCACGGCCACCGCGTGCTGGTGCAGCGCGGCGCGGGCACCGCGATCGGCCTGCTCGACAACGACTACACGGCCGCGGGCGCATCGCTCTGCGACGGCGCCGACGAAGTCTTCGCGCGTGCCGACATGATCATCAAGGTCAAGGAGCCGCAGCCGGCGGAATGCGCGATGCTGCGACGCGGGCAGATCCTCTACACGTACCTGCATCTCGCGCCCGATCCCGGACAGGCCGCAGCACTCGTGAAGTCAGGCGCCGTCTGCATCGCGTACGAAACCGTGACGGGCCCGGGCGGCGGCCTGCCGCTGCTCGCGCCGATGAGCGAGGTGGCCGGGCGCATGTCGATCCAGGTCGCGGCGACCCACCTCGAAAGCCCGCGCGGCGGGCGCGGCCTGCTGATGGCCGGTGTGCCCGGCGTGCCGGCCGCGCACGTCGTCGTGCTCGGCGCGGGCGTGGTGGGCACCGGCGCACTGCAGATGGCGGTCGGCCTCGGCGCGCGCGTCACCGTGCTCGACACCAACGTGAACCGGCTGCGCCAGCTCGACCTCGTGTTCGCCAACCGGATCGCGACCGTCTGCTCGAACGCGCACACGATCGACGAAGCCGTGCGCGATGCCGACGTCGTGATCGGCGCCGTACTCGTGCCGGGCGCATCGGCGCCGCGGCTCGTCACGCGCGACATGATCGCGACGATGCGCACGGGGGCGGTCGTCGTCGACGTCGCGATCGACCAGGGCGGATGCTTCGAGACTTCGCATGCGACGACGCACGCGGACCCGACCTTCGTCGTCGACGGCGTCGTGCACTACTGCGTCGCGAACATGCCCGGCGCGGTCGCGCGCACGTCGACCTTCGCGCTGAACAACGCGACGCTCGGGCACGCGCTCGCACTCGCCGACAAGGGCTGGAAGCAGGCGATGACCGACGATCCGCACCTGCGCGCGGGCCTGAACGTGTGCGACGGGCATATCACGTACGAAGCGGTCGCGCTGGCGCTCGGCCTGCCCTACGTGCCGGCGGCCGGCGTGCTGGCATGACGTGACCGCCTTCTCGCACGGCGGGCGGCTCGCGCCCGCCTGCCGCGTTCATGCGCCCTTCGAGCCGCGGCGCCTGGACGCGCCGTCTACTCCCATCGTGCGTGCAAGCAGCGGCCTCAATTGCGCGAGCGTGCGCGTGTTCAGCACGTCGGGCCGCGTCAGCCAGCCGCGTCGCGCCTGATCGACGCCGTATGCGAGATTGTCGAGTTCGTCCGTGCTGCACGCATCCGAGCCGATCGCCACCGGCACGCCGGCCTTCGCGGCCTCGCGGCACCAGATGTCCGGCAGGTCGAGCCGCCGCGGCTGCGCATCGAGTTCGACGAAACAGCCGCGCGCCGCGGCATGCGCGATCACGCGTGCCACGTCGAGTTCGCATGCGGCGCGCTCGCCGAGCATGCGGCCCGTCGGGTGCGCGAGAATCGTGAAATGCGGCTGGTCCATCGCGCGCAGCACGCGCGCGGTCTGCGCGTCGCGCGACAACTCGAAGCCGTCGCGTACCGCACCGACCACGAGATCGAGCCGGCCGAGCAACGCGTCGGGCACGTCGAGGCTGCCGTCCTCGAGAATGCCGGCCTCCACGCCCTTGAGCAGCACGAAATCGTCGAACGACGCGTTCAGGCGGTCGATCTCGTCGAGTTGCCGGGCAAGCCAGTCGAAGCCGTTGCGGCCGCCGCCGGCATCCGGTGCCCGGTCGGTGATGGCCAGGTACGCGAATCCGCGTGCGCGTGCCGCATCGGCCATCGCGCGCACGCTGTCGCGGCCGGCCGATGCGTCGGTATGCGCATGCAGGTCGCCATGCACATGCTTGCGCTCGACCAGCGCCGGTAGCGCGCCCGCGCGCGCCGCGTCGATCTCGCCACGATCCTCGCGCAATTCGGGCGGAACTTCGTGCAGCCCGATCGCCGCATACACCGACGCCTCGGTCGCGCCGGCAATCCGTTCGTCGCCACGAAACACGCCATATTCGTTGATCTTCAGCCCGCCGGCCTGCGCGATCCTGCGCAACGCGATGTTGTGCGCCTTCGATCCGGTGAAGTAGACGAGCGCCGCGCCGAACGCATCGGCATCGACGACGCGCAGGTCGACCTGCAACCCGCTCGCGAGCACGACGCTCGACTTCGTCTTGCCGTGCGCCAGCACGCGCGCCACCTCGCCGTAGCCGACGAACGCGTCGGCGACGGCCTGCGGATCGCGTGCGGTGACGAGGATGTCGAGATCGCCGACCGTCTCGCGGCGGCGGCGGAAGCTGCCGGCCGGCACGGCCTTGCCGACACCCGCAATCGCGCGCAGGCGTTCGAGCAGCGGCAGCAGCGCGTGCGCCGCATCCGGCAGCAGGAAGCGTTGGGGTTCGCGTTGCAGCCGGTCGTCGATCGCTTCGAGCAGATGGGCTTCGGTTTTCGCGCCGAAGCCGGGCAATTCACGCACGTGCCCGCTCTTCGCCTCGGCGCGAAGCTGTTCGAGCGAATCGACGTGCAGCGCGTCATGCAGCGCTTTCACGCGTTTCGCGCCGAGCCCCGGCACGTCGAGCAGTTCGACGATCGCGCCCGGCAGTGCGTGACGCAGCGTTTGCTGGAGTTCGCAGGTGCCGGTCGCGGCGATCTCGCGCAGCTTCGACGCGAGATCGGGCCCGATCGACGGAATCTTCCCGAGATCGTCGCCGTTCGCGATCATCGTCGCGATATCGCGCCCGTAGTCGGCGATCGTGCGCGCGGCGTTGCGATACGCCCGCACCCGGAACGGATTGGCGCCCTGGATCTCGAGCATGTCGGCGATCTCGGCGAACACGGCCGCACACCCGGCATTGTGGATCGGCATGATCGGCGTGGCTCCCTTCCACGTGGATGGTGCCGCGCGCGTGCGCGACGCCGTCTGCCCGCGCGGTGCCGCATGCCGACGCCGCCGGGCGCACGTTCGTCATCGTACGCCGGCCGTGCGTCGCGTGCAGCGACGTTGCGGCGCGACGTCAGAGGGTGGCGCGCGGCGTCGTGGCGTAGTGCCGCTCGTAGATCGACTGGCAATGCGTGCAGCGTTCGGCGGCCGGGCGCGCCAGCAGGCGCTCGTAGCCGACCGAACCGTCGCAGTCGATGCATTCGCCGTAGCTGCCGTCGCGCATCCGCTGCTGCGCGCGGCCGACCGCGCGCAGTTCGGTCAGTTTCATGCCGATCAATGCGTGATCGACGTCGACGAACAGGTCCGCATTCGCCTCGTCGCCCTCGTCCGGCGCCGCGCCGGCGAGATCTGCATAGGATTCCGACGCGCGCTGGTCTTCGCTCGTGCGTATCTCCGCACGTAACGTCTGCTCGCTCTCGTTCAGCCGCTGTTTCAGCGTCTGCCGTTGTTGTGCGTCGAGCGCCATGGCCGTCTCTCCTGTTCCGGGTTCCGCGCGGAAAATGGTCGCGCGCAGTGTCGCGCCGGTGTGCGGCGGGCAAGGTTCGACCGGCGCCGCCGCGCCACGGATACGCGCCCGGACGCATCAGGCGCCGGACGCATTCGATGCAGGATAAACCCATTGCACACGCGTGTGTTGACCGGAATCAGCGTGCCCCGCGATGCACGTGAAGGCTTGCGGAAACTGGGGACGGACGCGAAAACACGATGCAGGATTCACGCCGCAACGCCCGTCAGCGCAGCCGCAGCGCAGCAATTCGCCGCATGATCGCGTCTGTCCTTCGGTTCGGCATCGATCCACCGACGGATTTGCCGGCGTGATTTACCGCACCGGACGATTCGCAATCCTCAAAAGGCATTCCGGCCGATGAACCCTCGCACGACCGTCAACAGGATGATCTTCATGTCGAACCAGAAGCTCCAGTTCTGCATGTAGAACAGGTCGAACTTGACGCGCGCCTCCATCGCCTCGACCTTGCGCGTCTCGCCGCGATAGCCGTTCACCTGTGCCCATCCGGTGATGCCGGGCCGCACGCGGTAGCGGTACATGTAGCAGTCGATCAGTTGCCGGTAAAGGTCGTCGTGTTCGATCGCATGCGGACGCGGGCCGACGACCGACATCTGCCCGAACAGCACGTTGAAGAACTGCGGCAGCTCGTCGAGCGACGTGCGCCGCAGGAACGCGCCGACGCGCGTGATGCGCGCATCGTTGCGCGATGCCTGCCGCACGACGCCCGGTTGTGCGCGATGCACGCGCATCGTCCGGAACTTCAGGATGTCGAACTCCCGGCCGTCGACGCCCTTGCGGCGCTGCCTGAACAGCACGGGCCCCGGCGACGACAGCTTGACCGCGATCGCCAGTATCGACAGCAGCGGCAGCAGCGGAATCAGCACACCGAATGCGAACAGCCGGTCGAACGCGAACTTCGCCCACAGCTCCGGGGCCGAGCGCGGCGTGGTCGCGAGATTGATCGCCGGCATGCCGAGCACGTCGGTGGCCGAGCGATCGACCATCGCCATCTGCCGCACGTCGGGCAGCAGCCGCAATTCCACGAACTCGTCGCGCAACTCACGGACGATGCGCTGGATCCGCCACTCTTGCGACATCGGCAGCGTGAGCCATACCTCGTCGATCTCTCCACCGCGAATCAGGTCGCGCAGTGCGTTCCAGTCGTCGATCACCGGCACGCCGCCGATGCCGCCGGCGGCAGCCGGCGCGTCGTCATCGAATACGCACGCCGCCACGAAAGGGCCCTGCGGCGCGAGCTGCATCCGCTCGACCGCGACACGCCCGTACGCCGTCGCACCGACCACCGCGACGCGGCGCTGCCGCGCGCGCGGGTCGTCGCGCGTCAGTGCCAGCGCCAGCAGCGCGGCACGGCCGAGCAGCAGCGCCGCGTCGCCGGCCAGCACCGTGCGTGCGATCCAGCGTGTCGTGATCGTGCCGCCGCGGTTCATGATCCACATCGCGGCGCCCACCGTCAGCACGCTCGCGCAGACGAGCGCCACGATCGTCTGCGTCAGCGCATGCGTGCCGCCTTGCGGCGCCACGCTGCCGCGCACGGTGCGCAGGTAGCGCGGCAGCAACGCCACCGTCAGCACGCACAGCAGCGCGATCGCGCCGCGCTGCGCGTCGGACAGCGCGCGCCACGCGAGGCCCGAGGCCGCCTGCGCCGCGAGCGCGCCGGCCAGCACGAGTACGGCGTCGGTCGCTGCGATCGCGGCACGCCGCATCGCATTCGTTCCACCGAACCTCGGCTGCATCGTCACGCACCATGTGCGGGGAACCCGCGATGCCCGTCCGGCATGCGGGGCCGAACGGGTGTCGGCCTCGCCGTCTCGCGGGTGCCGAGCAGCCTGCGATAGTCGGCGCGAATCAGGTCGTAGCATTCGCACGCGTGATGTTCGAGGCCGTCGCGGTCGAGCACCGTGATGCGGCCGCGGCGCTGCCGGATCAGTCCGGCTTCCTGCAGGTTGCCGGCCGCTTCCGTCACGCCTTCGCGCCGCACGCCGAGCATGTTCGCGATCGTCTGCTGCGTGACCGCCAGTTCGTCGCCGTCGATGCGGTCGTGCGCGAGCAGCAGCCAGCGGCTGAGCTGCTCGCTGACCGAGTGATGCCGGTTGCACAGCGCGCTGCGCGAGATCTGCGCCATCGCGGCCTGGCAGTAGCTGAGCAGCAGCCGGTAGGTCGCCGGCGACCGCTCGAATTCGGCGCGCATCACGCAGCTCGGCACACGATAGGCCATCCCGCCGATGCGGACCTCGATCCGGTGCGACGCCGCGGCGCCACCGACCAGCGTCGCCAGACCGACCACTCCCTCGCGGCCGACCTGCGCCACCTCGACCATCGCACCATCCTCCATCAGGTGCTGCACCGACATCATCGACGTCGTCGGGAAATGCACGTGGCGCATCGGTTCGCCGACCCGCTCGAGCATCCCGGCCTTGATCCTGACCAGTTCGAGATGCGGTGCGATGGTGCGGATGCTGTCCTCCGGGAGGGCATCGAGGATGGCATTCGCCGAGTAGCTCGAGTGAAGATGAAGCATGTCTGTATCCCTTTTATCGTTCGCGCCGCATGCAGCCGCGGGCACGGAACTCGTTATCGCGATGCGCGCCCGGACGTCGGCGGTGGTTGCGGCCCACAACCCTGATTCCGACCGACCCTCGGCTCATTGCCGCCGGATCGAATCGGCCGTCCCGTTTCGACACGCCAGCCCGAATAAGCGATTTACGTGCCAAACCTTGCCCATCCTTAATATGTGAATCACGCCCGATTTAGATCGCCCGAATTACCGGCTCAAAACCAGAAAAAGCGTCTCATTTCCGGACACTCTTCCGGGCGCCGGACACCGCGAGCTATTTGACTGATCATTTCCCCTGCATCGAACCAAGACAGATACGGCGGGGCTGCCAGGCTTGTCGCTCATATACTTACAGTCGATTTTCAATTGTTTCCGTGATGTGCCCTGCAGCACTTCGCTGCGGCATCATGCCTCGCACGGCCGTTTGAAACTGTCTCAAATTTGAATCGATACACTAAATTCAGGCTCTGTTGCCTGACGCACATTTCGCTCGTACACAATTGATTTTTATGGATATTTTTGCGAGCGTCATTCGATTGTCAAATAATGTTCAATGTCCGCCCGGCACTTTCGCCGCACGAAGCACGGCACCGTTCGATTGATTCCCGTTCGACATCGAATGAATGTCAAACGTCCCATTCGATTTCCGGATGATTAATTCCACTAAAACGAATCATTAAATCCGGATAACATTCCCGCCCGCCAAAAATCGTCAAACTTTGTGAAATGACGCAATGTGCAATTGATCGAATTCAATGGCGTGTTAGCCTTTTCGCGAGTATCGTCACTCCATTTCTGACGAACACAAGTCCGCACGATCGTGCGAATTCCCCATTTTCGGGGTATCGCCGAGACGACGCGCGACCGCCACCCTACGAGGATGCGCCGTGACTCACCAGGCCCCTGATACCGTCGCGTACGCGAACGGCATGATCGAGCTTTCTCACAGCTTCGATGCGAACCGGTTTCTCGCGGCCGTCGACCGCGATGAACTTGCGACATTCGCCCCCCACCTTCAACTTGTCCACCTGAAATCGGGGCAAGTGCTCTGCGAGCCCGGCGAAATGCTCGCCGCGGTCTACCTGCCCGTCACGACCGCGATTTCGCTGCAGTACGTGTCGTCCGGCGGCATGACGCTGGAAGTCGCGGAGATCGGCAGCGAGAGCGTGGCGTGCGACGACGTGATCGGCGGCAGCGGCCGGATGCCCTGCCGGGCAGTGGCCTGCCGCGACGGTTTCGCCTACCGGCTCGACCGGCGCGTGTTCGCCGCCGCGTTCGACGCGTCGCCGGTCATTCGCCATCTCGTGTTCGTCTGCGTGCGGCTGCTGATGGCGCAGGTCTCGCAGATCACGTTCTGCAGCCGTCATCACGTGCTCAAACATCAGTTATGCAGATGGTTCCTGCTCGCGTACGACCGGACCCGCAGCATCGAAATCCAGGTGACGCACAGCATGCTGGCGCAGATGCTCGGCGTGCGGCGCGAAACGGTCACCGATGCCGCCGGCGAGATTCAGAAGCTGGGCCTGATCCGGCAATACCGGAGTTCGATCGAGCTCGCCGACCTCGACGGTCTCGAGAAGATGTCGTGCGGCTGCCGCGCGATCGTGCGTGACGAGATGAAGCGCATCCTGTCGGCCGACTCGGGTGTGCCGGCCGCTTCGCGCGCCTGACCCGCCTCCCGCCTGCCCGCGCGGCGCTTCGGCGCTGCGCTTCCTCTGTACGCAGGGTTAGCGGTTTGTAGGGTGGCGAACAGAACGCCGTGCCTGCCAATGGTCTACTGATGCCGGACTGCCGGGGGGACGTCAGCGCGTATGCCGCGTCTGCCCGAGCGGACGACACCACGCACGCCGGAGCAGCACGTGAAAAACGAAATCAGAACCATCCTCAAGCACGTCGCCCACCTCGAAGCCGCGATCGATTCGATCGGCGACGGGGACGACCTCTACGAAGCGGGCCTCTCGTCGCTCGATACGATCCAGCTGATGCTCGCGATCGAGAAGCAATTCAACATCGAGATTCCCGACGAGATGCTGAACCGCAACCTGTTCCGCAGCATCGACGCGCTCGCGGACACGATCGCCACGCTGCAACGCACCGAGCATTCCGCATGAGCGCGCTGCTTCCCGAACTCGCGACCGACAGCGATGCGCATCGGCTCGACGAGGCCGCGCATGCCGTCGCGCAGATCGCCGCGCAGCACGCGGACGCGGTCGACCGCGACGCGCGCTGCCCCGTCGAGGCGATCGAGGCGATGCGCGCGCGCCGCCTGCTCGGCGCAATGGTGCCGACCCATCTCGGCGGCGCTGGCGCGTCGCTGGAGGACATCGCGTCGGCCTGTTCGATTCTCGGCCAGGCCTGCGCGTCGTCGGCCATGGTGTTCGCGATGCACCAGATCCAGGTCGCCTGCATCGTCGACCATGCGGTCGACCAGGGCTGGCACAAGCTGTTCCTGCAGCAACTCGTGCGCCACCAGTGGCTGCTCGCATCGGCTACGTCGGAAAACGGCGTCGGCGGCAACCTGCGCGCGAGCCAGTGCGCGCTCGAAACCGACAACGGCGAGTTCCGGCTGCGCAAATCCGCGCCGACGATCTCGTACGGCGACTATGCGGACGGCATCCTCGCGACCGCACGACGCGATGCGGACGCCCCGGCTTCCGAGCAGGTGCTCGTCACGCTGCTGCGCGACGGCTACACGCTCACGCGCCGCGGCGAATGGGACACGCTCGGGATGCGCGGCACCTGCAGCAACGGTTTCGAGCTCGACGCGCAAGGCGCCGCCGTCCAGTGCCTGCCGGTGCCGTTCGCGAAGATCGCCGAGGAAACGATGGTGCCGGTGTCGCACATCCTGTGGGCCGCGGTCTGGATCGGCGTGGCCGGCGACGCGTTCCATCGCGCGCACCAGTTCTTCCGCGCGCAGGCACGCCAGACCGACGGCGCACCGTCGCCCGCGTCGCGACGCATCGCCGAATCGCTCGCGCTGATGCAGGCCATGCAGGCCCGCGTCGACAACGTGCTGCGCCTCCATGCGAATGCGACCGCGCGCTCGTGGTCGGCCGGGATGGCCTGGGCCGCCGAGATCAACACGCTGAAGACCTACGTGTCGACGACCGCGCTGGAAGTCGCGCACCAGGCCATGATGATCTGCGGGATGGCCGGCTACAAGCAAGGCACGCCGTTCAGCATCGGCCGCCACATTCGCGACCTGCATGCTGCGCCGCTGATGATCAGCAACGACCGCATTGCCACCAACACCTCGAACCTGCTGCTCGCGCTGCGTCCTGCGACGCTGGAGAAACATACGTGAACGATCGCCTTGCCGTGCCCTCCGCCGCCTCCGCTCCCGCCGACGCACCGCTCGACCGCCCGGGCGTCAACCCGCTGCGCGACGAACTGATCGACGCGGGCCTGCTGGTCTCGACCGGTATCCAGGGCCTGTTCGGCCGCAGCGAACGGTTCGAGCGCGTCGTGGAAGCGCTCGACGCGTTCGTCACGCGCATCGGCGCCGACCAGCAGGCCGAAGTGCTGCGCTTTCCGCCGGCCATGAGCCGCATCGAGTTCGAGCGCAGCGAATACATGAAGAGCTTCCCCCAGCTCGCGGGCAGCGTGCATGCGTTCTGCGGCGACGAACGCCAGCACCAGCGCGTACTGCAGTGCCTCGATCGCGGCGACGACTGGACGGAAAGCCAGAAGCCGACCTATGTCGTGATGACGCCGGCCGCGTGCTACCCCGTCTACCCTGTCGTGGCGCGCGCGGGCGCGCTGCCGGCCGACGGCCGGATCGTCGACGTATTCTCGTACTGCTTCCGCCACGAGCCGTCGCTCGACCCGACCCGCATGCAGTTGTTCCGGATGCGCGAATACGTGCGGATCGGCACGCCCGAGCAGATCGTCTCGTTCCGCGAGACCTGGATCGAACGCGGCACGCGGATGATCGAGGCGCTGCGCCTGCCCAACGCGATCGACCTCGCGAACGACCCGTTCTTCGGGCGCGGCGGCAAGATCGTCGCGAACAGCCAGCGCGAGCAGAACCTGAAGTTCGAGCTGCTGATCCCGATCGAGCACGACGATCGCCAGACCGCCTGCCTGAGCTTCAATTACCACATGGACCATTTCGGGCTGCTGTGGAACATCCGCACCGCGACGGACGAGGTCGCGCACACGGGCTGCGTCGGCTTCGGCCTCGAACGGCTCACGCTCGCGCTGTTCCGCCACCACGGCTTCGACATCGATGCATGGCCGCGTGAAGTCCGCGACGTGCTGTGGGGCACGCGATGAGATTCGTGTCCCGCGACGGCGAAGACGCGTCGTTCGAGGATGTGCGTCACCGTGCGCGCCACTACCGGCCACATCCGCTGCACAGCCAGGAGATGGTCTGGAAGCAGACCAACTGCTACGTCGACATGTGGCTCGAAGTGCTCCGGTGGTGGGGCTTCAATCCGTACGCGGCGTTGCCGTTCACGATCGCGCTCGATTTCGAGGGCGACCAGTTCACGTTCTTCAAGTTTCCGCACGACGAACTGGAGCGGCTGTACGGCATCGTCGTGCAGGAGCACTCGATCTACGAACCGCTCGACCGGCACATCGAGACGCAGGTCGCGCGCGGTCACCTGATGATCGTCGAAGTCGACGCGTGGTTCCTGCCCGATACGCGCGGCAGCAGCTACCGCACGCAGCACACGAAGACGACGATCGGCATCGATGCGATCGACCGCGCGAATCGCCAGATCGGCTACTTCCACAACAGCGGTTATTACGTGGCCGAGGATTTCGACTACGACGGGCTCGTCGGCGGCAGCTCGCCGATGACGCTGCCACCCTATGTCGAATGCGCGAAACGGCGGTTTGCGCCGCTCGACGAACGCACGCTGTGCGAGACGTCGCTCGCCGCGCTGCAGCGCCACCTGCGGCGCCTGCCGGTGGTCGACCCGATCGCCGCGTTCCGGCGGCAGTTGCAGACCGACGCGCGGACGCTCGCCGATTCGCCGCTCGAGCGCTTTCATGCGTACTCGTTCAACTCGGTGCGGCAGCTCGGCGCGAACTTCGAGCTGTTCGGCCATTACGCGCGCTGGCTGCAGGCCAGCGGCTGCGTCGGGCCGTTCGCCGAGATCCGCGCCGCGTGCGACCGCATCGCGTCCGAAGCGATGGTGCTGGAATTCCGGCTCGCACGCGCCTGCGCGCGCGGCAAGGAAGAACGCGGCGATTCGACGCTCGAAGCGATCGAGGCCGCCTACGCGGACGTGGTCGCGTGCGCGCGGCAGATCGGCTTGCCGCTGCGGCACATGACGCCCGTGCACAGCGACACGGCGGCACCCGTGCCGGTCATGCGGTGACGCGCACGCGCGCCCTGCCCGCGTGGTCGATGCTGGCGACGGCCGCGGGGGCCGCGCGGGAACCGCGCGATCTCCCGGCCGCCGGCAACGGCTGGATTCCGGCGGCCGTGCCCGGTACCGTGGCACAGTCGCTCGCGCTCGCCGGCCGGCTCGACGAAGCCGTATCGCTCGACGAACGCGACCACTGGTACCGGATCGAACTGCGCGGACACGGGCCGCGCGTGCTGCGCTTCCACGGCCTCGCGACGCTCGCGCAGGCGTGGCTCGACGACACGCCGATCCTCCGCTCCGACAGCATGTTCGTCGCGCACGACGTGCCCGTGTCGCTCGACGGGTCGCACCGGCTGACCCTCTGTTTCCGCGCGCTCGCCCCGCACCTGCGCGACGCGCGCGCGCCGCGCCGCGCGCGCTGGCGCACGCGCCTCGCGGAGCCGGCAGCCCTGCGCACGATCCGCACTTCGCTGTTCGGGCACATGCCGGGCTGGTTTCCGCCGCATGTGCCGACCGGCCCGTGGCGGCCCGTGGACGTGCTCGATCCGGCCGACGGGCCCGTTCTCGCCGATTGCAACCTGCACGCGCGCATCGAAGGCGACACCGGCTGGCTCGACGCGGACCTGACGTTCGCCGCGCCGCTGCCCGACGCGCTCGCGGCACGGCTGTCGTGCGGCCAGCACCACGCCACGCTCGAACGTGCGGGCCCCGATCGCCTGCGCGCAAGCGTCGCGGTGCCCAACGTGTGCCGCTGGTGGCCGCATACGCACGGCGAGCCGGTGCTGTACGACATCGCGCTGCATATCGGCGCCGAGCGTCGGCCGCTCGGCGCGACGGGCTTTCGCACGATCGAGGTCGACCCCGGCGCCGACGGCAAGGGCTTCGGGCTGCGCGTCAACGGCGTGCCCGTGTTCGCGCGCGGCGCGTGCTGGAGCAGTGCCGCGCCGCTCGCGCTGCACGCGGACGACGCCACCTACGCCCGCCTGCTCGGGCTCGCGCGCGACGCCGGCTTCAACATGATCCGCGTCGGCGGCACGATGACCTACGAGGCCGATGCCTTTCATGCGTGGTGCGACCGGCTCGGCCTGCTGGTCTGGCAGGATTTCATGTTCGCGAACTTCGACTACGCGCTCGACGACCCCGCGTTCGCGGACAACGTCGATCGCGAAGCCCGACAGTTCCTCTCGCGTCACGGCGCATCGCCGTCGCTTGCCGTCCTGTGCGGCGGCAGCGAGATCGCGCAGCAGGCCGCGATGTCCGGGCTCGGGCCGAAGCAGCGCTTCCTCGAGCTGACCGCCGACCGGCTGGCCGGCCATGCGGCCGCATGCCGGCCCGACGTCCCGTACGTGCCCGATTCGCCCGACGGCGGCGTGCTGCCGTTCATGCCGCGCGAACGCGTGTCGCACTATTACGGTGTCGGTGCCTACCTGCGCCCGCTCGATGACGCGCGCCGCGCGGACGTGCGCTTCGCAAGCGAATGCCTCGCGTTCTCGAACGTGCCATGCGACGCGACGCTCGCCGAGCTCGGCTGGCCCGGCGTGCACGAGCCGCGCTGGAAAACCGCCGTGCCGCGCGACCCCGGCACGTCGTGGGATTTCGAGGACATTCGCGACCACTATCTGCAGACGCTGTACGACGTCGTGCCCGACCGGCTGCGGCGCGAGGATCCGGCGCGCTACTTCGAACTGTCGCGCGCGGTGGTCGCCGACGTGATGCGCGAGACGTTTTCCGAATGGCGGCGCACCGGCTCGCGCTGCGCCGGCGCGCTGGTCTGGCAGTTCCAGGACGTGATGCCGGGCGCCGGCTGGGGGGTAATCGACGCCGCGCACCGCCCGAAATCGGCGTGGCATGCGCTGCGCCAGGTGCTGCAACCCGTACAGGTGCTGCTCGTCGACGAAGGCCTGAACGGGCTCGACGTGCATGTCGTCAACGAGCGCCCCGCGCCGCTGTCGGCGGCGCTCGAACTGGTCGCGCTGCGCGACGGCCGCACGGCGGTTGCACGGGCCGGCTGCCCGGTTCGGATCGCCGCGCACGACACGGTGCGGATCGGTTCGGCCGAGCTGCTCGGCCGCTTCTTCGACTGGACCTACGCGTACCGCTTCGGGCCCTGCGAACACGACACCGTCGTCGCGACCCTGCGCGGCGACGACGGCACCCTGCTGTCGCAGGCATTCCATTTCCCGTCCCGTACGCATCCGGCGGTGCTGGCGCGCCGCGAACTCGGGCTGGAGGCGTGTGTGTCGCGTACCGGCGACACGTGGCACGTCGACATCGATACACGGCACGTCGCACGCCATGTGCAGATCGATGCGCCGGGATTCGTGCCGCGCGACGACTGGTTCCATCTCGCGCCCGGCACGCCGGCGCGGGTGGTGCTCGTTCCGCTTGGAACGGCCGGGAAGAATGGGGCCGCGGATGGGCCGCCGGCCGTGGAAATCCGCGCCGTGAACGCCGCGCGCGCGGTGCGCGCCACGCAGGCCGGTTGACGCGGCGCGCGCGGCTGCGCAAGCCGCGAGCGCCGCAGTCGAATCTCAGTCGGACGAGCCCGTCCCGCGCGGCCGCTCGATCCCGTATGCCTCCATCCAGCGGTACAGCGTCGCGCGCGACACCCCGAGCTCCCGCGCCGAAGCCGCGACGCGCCCGCGCGTGCGCAGCAGCGCCGTTTCGATTGCCTCGCGCTCGATCGACTTGCGGATGTCGGCCACCGACGGCGACGCCGCATCGAGACAGTATTCGAGTTCGAGATCCTGGGCGGTGATCAGGCGGCCTTCCGTCATCACGACCGCGCGGCGCACGCGGTTGATCAGTTCGCGAACGTTGCCGGGCCAGTCGTGCTTGTACAGCGCCGTGATCGCATCCGTCGAGAAGCCGCGCACGCGATGGCGCGCGTCGCCGCGGAAGCGCTCGAGCATGTGATGCGCGAGCAGCTCGATGTCCTTGCCGCGCGCGCGCAGCGGCGGCTGGTCGATGCGCATCACGCACAGCCGGTGGAACAGGTCGGCCCGGAAGCGCCCTTCCTCCATCGCGTCGCGCAGGTCGACGTGCGTCGCCGACACGATCCTGACATCGACCGGCACCGGATCGCTGCCGCCAAGGCGATGGATTGCACGCTCCTGCAGAAAACGCAGCAAGCTTGCCTGGCTCTCGTGCGGCAGGTCGCCGATCTCGTCGAGCAGCAGCGTGCCGCCGTTCGCCGCTTCGACATAACCGATCTTGCGCGCGTTCGCACCCGTAAACGCGCCGCGCTCGTAGCCGAACAGTTCGGATTGCAGCAGATGTGGCGGAATGGCGCCGCAGTTGACCGCGACGAACGGACCGTTGCGGCGCTCCGAATGGCGATGGATCGCGACGGCCGTCAACTCCTTGCCGGTTCCCGTTTCGCCGAACACGAACACCGGTGCGTCCGTGCGCGCGAAGCGCCGCACCGTATCGAACAGCCGCAGCATCGCGCTGCAGGTGCCGACAATGCCTTTCTCTTCGGATTCGAGCCGTTCGCGGTCGCGCGCGAACAGGCATTCCATGCCGTACGCATGGCCGACCGTATCGGCGATCCGCTGGTGCGACGCCGGCAACGTGACGTAATCGAAGCAATAGTCGCGCAACAGCGCGCGCACGTTCGGCGAAGCCGTCTGGCCGACGTCGACGAGTGCGACCCAGACGACGTCGCGCATCGACGCGCAGGTCGACGCAATGCTGCCGATCGCGTCGGCGTGGCCGCCGCTCAGGTCGAGGATGCCGCAGGTGATCTCGCCGGATGTGTCGCGCAGCTCACTCGCCTGCGCGACGATCGACACTTTCCAGTCGCGTCGCGACAGTTCCTTTCGCAGCATGACGGACGGCGACTGCGTCCAGTAAATCAGCGGACGCTGCCCGTTACCACTCCCCGCGCCGGCGCTCTTATCGCGCGTTATTGGCATATTCATAACGAACCATCACTTTCTCCACTCCGCGAACCGTTCGCGTGCGCTGCGGCCGGCGGCGCATGGCCGCCTTTCCGCGCTGCGTTTCCGCAGCTTTGGCGAAGATCGAAACTGCACACGGCGAGAACCCCCGGAGGTCGAGCCGGATGTCATCCGGCCTCGTTGTCATCTAACTCGAAGGGAACGCGCGGCTGCGGGAGCCACGACGTTCCCGCTTTGAAGCGCCCCGCCGTCAAGGCGGAGCGCGTCGGCAGACGGGAATGCCGCCGGCATGTGCGTCACGTCGTACACGACAATGGCGCCCGATGCCGAACCGGATGGCCGCCAACCCGCTCCCGGAATGACTGCCGCATTTCATCCGCATCTGAATTTACACCCCGTTTCGAGATGGTCGTGTTACCAAAAGATAATCCTGAATCAACCGGTTACGCGACCTGTCGCACCGCACCACACGTGTTTGTCCACTGAGATTTGATTATCTACGAGCATTCCAGTCAATCAGTGGCAAATACTACTTTTCCGCAAGATGGGGACGGTCGATTGCCTGTGATATTCATCGAAATCCCCTGGAATGGGCGGCACCGCATTTCTTTTTCCACATAATCGGGCCCACCGGCGGCAGGCCGCATCGTATCGCGACCGCATGCGGCCTGCCCGTCCTGCTCTTGTCGGTTACATGCCGTAATCAACCACGCCGCGTCGTGCATCCCGTTCCGCTGTGCCGGCGCGCGGCGAAACGCCCGCCGCGCACGCCGGTCTTGTTCCGGCGCATCGTCGCGGCCAGGCGTGATGCCGGTCGTGCCGACCGCCGCCTCCCGCAGTGCAGCATGGCGACGCCCGGTTGCGTCACGCCCGTGCACTGCATTCCATCTGTAAGGATGCGGGCCGCCCGTTGTCGCAGTCGGCCATGCCGCACCGCCTGGTCGCCAGCCGCGGCGACGACGCATCGCCGCGGGGGCGCATGCGTGCAAACAATGGCGTGGGGATGAGGGACGCGTGTGCCGCGCGGGCGCGCACGATCCGGAAGGAATTCGACGAGGCTCCACACGGTCTGCCCATGCGATGCAGCCGACCGCGTGCGCGAGGGTGCACCCGGCACCGCCATGCACGATCGCCCCGTCGTGAATGCTCGAAATCTTCAAGTCCTGCCCCGGTTCTTTATTGACGTTCGATGTTGGCTGGCCGCGCATCGAGGCGGGCCGCGACGATGGGTCAATTATGGAAAAGCACCGGCCGCCGCGGTGTGTGCTACCGCACTTTGCGGCGCTCGCGCGGCAGGCCGCGCCGTGCATGCCGTGCCGGCCGCGCGAATCCGGAGCGAGAGTACGCTTTCGAACAGACCGGCGCACGGCGCACCCGGATGATGAGAATCGCCGCACCGCACGGAACGATCGCGTCCGCGCGGCACGGCGTGCCGAAGGCATCACGCGAGGACAGCATCATGGAATGGCATTGTTGTGAATTCGAACATCTGGGCGCCGTCGATCTCTATGCAATCCTGCGCGCGCGCAACGCCGTGCTGGTGGTCGAGGACGCGCACACGCATCTCGACATCGACGGCAAGGACGCGGGCGCGCTGCATGTCTATGCAACCGTACGCGACGGCGACACGATGGAAGTCGCGGCCTACGCACGCATCCTGCCCGGCGACGACATCGACCCGGACGCCGTGATCGACAAGGTGCTGACGAGCGAGCGCCGGCGCGACGACGCTACGCTCGAGCAGCTGATCGGGCGCGCCCTCACCGCCGCGCAGGCGGCGTGGCCCGACGCCGCGGTGCGCACGCACGTCCCGGCACCGCGCCAGGCGTTCTACAAGCGTTTCGGATTTCGCAAGGCCTACGGCCCGTATCTCGAACAGGGTGCGCCGTTCGTCGGCCTGGTGCGGCCCAGCGACCGCGCAGCAGGCGCACTGCGCGGCCTGCTGCACCGGGTCGTTTCGGCACACCGGTCGCGCGACGACGACGCACGTGCCGACAGCCGTACACACAACCGGCTGCCCGCCGACACCGGAGCCAATCGATGACCCGCACCCTTCGCCCGGTTCCCGATCCCGACCTGCCGCGCATCCTGCCGGTGATTCTCGCCGGCGGCTCCGGCACCCGGCTGTGGCCGCTGTCGCGCGAGCAGTATCCGAAGCAGTTGATCGAGCTGATTTCGAACGAATCGCCGCTGTCGGCGACAGCGCGCCGCCTGAACGGCATCGCGAACGCGTCGCTCGGCGACACGTTGCTGCTGGTCTGCGGCGAACAGCATCGCGTCATGAGTGCCGCACAGGTGGTCGGTCGCGCGGCGCCCGCCCGCATCCTGCTCGAACCGGCCGCGCGCAACACCGCGCCCGCGCTGACGCTCGCGGCACTCGACGCGAGCCAGCTCGCGGACGATCCCGTGCTCGCGGTGATGCCGGCCGATCACGTGATCACCGACGTCGGCGCGTTCCAGGACGCGATCGCGCGCGCGGCGCGCTACGCGCAGGAAGGGGCGATCGTCACGCTCGGCGTGCTGCCCCGACGCGCGGAGACGGGCTACGGCTACATCCAGGTCGGCGAGCCGCGCACGGGCCGCCACGGTGGCCAGGGCGGCTACGCGATCGGACGCTTCGTCGAAAAACCCGATGCGACACTGGCCGAGCGCTACCTGCAATCCGGCGATTACTGGTGGAACAGCGGGATTTACGTGACGCGCGCATCGGTCTGGCTGAAGGCGATCGGCGCACTCGCACCGGACATCCATGCGGCCTGCGAAACCGCGTGGCGCGCGGGCATCCCCGAGGATCCGTTCTTCCGGATCGATGCGGCGGCCTTCGACACGTGCCCGTCGGACTCGATCGACTACGCGGTGATGGAACGGCTCGCTGAACACGGCGAACTCGGCATCGAAGGCATCGTGGTGCCGCTCGCGGCCGGCTGGTCGGATGTCGGCACCTGGGATGCGATCTGGGAAATCATGCCGAAGGACGATCACGGCAACGTCGCGCGCGGCCCGATCATGTTCGAGGACACGCAGGACAGCCTCGTGCGTTCGGAGGGCCGCCTGATCGCGTGCGTCGGGATGAAGGACGTCGTCGTGATCGAGACGCCCGATGCCGTGCTGGTCGCGAACAAGCACGACGTGCAGCGCGTGAAGAACATCGTCGAGCGCCTGAAGACCGACCGGCGCCCGCAGGCACGCGAGCACCGCAAGGTGCAGCGGCCGTGGGGGCACTACGATTCGATCGATCTCGGCCAGCGCTTCCAGGTGAAGCGGATCGTCGTCGAGCCCGGCAAGCGGCTGTCGCTTCAGATGCACTATCACCGCGCCGAGCACTGGATCGTCGTGCGCGGCACCGCGAAGGTGACGCGTGGCAGCGAGACGTTCCTGCTGTGCGAGAACGAGTCGACGTACATCGCGGTCGGCGAAGTGCACCGCCTCGAGAATCCCGGCCGGATTCCGCTCGAAATCATCGAAGTGCAATCGGGCGACTATCTCGGCGAGGACGATATCGTTCGGTTCGACGATCAGTATGGGCGGGCGGTCGAGGCACGGGCGGCGCAATCGGTTCCGATTGCGTCACAGAAAACGCACGTGCCAACGGCCGCACCGGACGTCGCTTGACAAGCATGTGTCGACCACGCCACCACGTGCGTAGAAAACCGATGCGCGGCCACCCACGCTTCACTCGCCCAATGTAAGCCATCGCACCCAGCACGTCGTGCGTGCGTAGCACAATGCTTCAGACACGTGGCGTCACGCGTCCTCGAATGCGCGACCGTCGTTGCATGACGTGTATCGTCCGATCGCGTTCAACGGTGGAGACGCGTTTCGCGCTCTCGCCATGTCGGCGCTTGATCGACCGGATCGAGCCCGCGGCAAAGTCGACATATCGCGCGCCTGAGCAAGGTAGAACGGATAAGGATAGACCGGTTCGATTACATCCAGTCACTTAGTCATACATATCTTTTCGATGTATTCCATCAACCGAATTGAATGCCGTCGACGTGGCGGCCCGTCAGATATTCGATTTTGCGGTCGACCGCGCAGTATCCGGTCGAACAGGCAGGCCAGAAGATGACCACCCAAAGAATCGTTCATATTGTCGAAGCGTTTGGCGGGGGCGTGCTTTCGATGCTCGTCCATCTCGCCAATCACGCAGCGGCAACGGGCGTCGATGTGACCGTTTTGCATTCCATTCGTCCCGAAACGCCGGACGATTTCCAGACGCTCTTCCGGCCCGACGTCAAACTCGTCCACGTCGGCATGGCTCGCGAAGTCAGTGTCAGGAACGATCTGATCGGTTTGCGCGTGCTGGTCCAATACTTGCGCGAATGCCGTCCGACGGTGATCCATCTTCATTCGTCGAAGGCTGGTGTACTGGGGCGGGCCGCGGCAAGAATTGCCGCGCCTGCCGCAAAGGTGCTCTATTCCCCGCATGGTCTCTCGTTTTTGCGCTGCGATGTTTCCCGCGCGAAACAGTTCGCCTACCTGAGTTTCGAGCGAGCGGCAGCCCTCCTCGGCGGAACCATTGTCGCCTGCTCGGACAGCGAACTCAGAGAGATCAAGGGAAGAATTCGGGCGAAATCGGCGGTGCTGGTGGAGAACGGCGTCAACGTCGCCGAGATTCCTTCGCGCCGTGCGCGTGACGATCGCAAGATTGCGATCGGAATGAGCGGTCGCGCGTCGTTCCAGAAAAATCATCAAGCCTTCGTGCAACTGGCATCCGAACTGCACGCCCCCGACGTCGAGTTTCTCTGGATTGGCGGTGACGCAGCCGAAATTCCGGATCCCCGTGACAGTCGGGCAATCGTCTGCAGCGGCTGGGTGACGCGTTCGCGCGCACTCGAGCTGACGTCCGGGCTGGACATCTACGTCCAGACCTCCCGATGGGAAGGCATGCCGGTGGCGCTGATCGAGGCCCAGGTGGCCGGCCTGCCCGCCGTGGTGACGGACGTCGTCGGCAACCGCGACGTGGTCATTCACGGCGTAACCGGATACGTCGCGTCAAGTGTCGACGAGATGGTGCGGTATGTCGCGCTGCTCCGCGACGACCGGCAGCTCCGGGAACAAATGGGGGAATCGGCCCGAAAGTTCGCGCTCCATCGGTTCTCGATGCAGTCCATCTTCAGGCAGTGGCATTCCCTCTACGGATTGAATGTGCACCCGCGTCGCGCCGACGCCCGGTATTTCGAGCATGCCGCGCCGGAGCACGTCAAGGCCTGACGGTTTGCAGACATCGGGAAACGTGCGCGTCGGCCCCGACAGCAATGCACTCGCCATATTGCCCGCTCGGCCTTCAGCAATCGAACCGATGCGCCCCATGAACGCGATACCGGCGCCGCTGTTCAGCATGATGCGCACGCGCCCCGGCTGCGCCTCGATTTCACCGGATTTGACATGAGCAACCCCAAAGAACCCAGGAAACTCGTCTACAATGGCCGTTTCGCCACTCAGAAAACGACAGGAGTACAACGCGTCGCGCGCGAGTTGATCGCTGCACTTGCCCGGACGCGGCCGCAAGACTCCGTCACGCTCCTGGTTCCCCCACATACCGACGCTGTGGTGAGCGGCACGAAGACGGTCAAGGTCGGTTTCGCCAAGGGCGTGATCTGGGAACAACTGGTCCTTCCGCTTTTTGCACGCCGCGACCGCATCGTCAACCTGAGCAATTCCGGTTCCATTTTCCGTGGCAACCAGATCATCTATATGCACGATGCCGCGGTGTTCGACACCCCCGCGCACTTCTCCCGCCCATTCCGGGCGTGGTATCGGATCATGTTCTGGATTTTGGCGCGCACTTCCGTTTGCGTGTTGACCAACTCCAGCTTCTCGCGCGATCGCCTGGCCCACCACTGTGGCGTTTCAACCGACAAAATCAGCGTCGTGCCACTGGGGGCAGACCATCTCGACGCACTGAAACCCGACCCGAGCGTATTGAAGGAGCATGCGCTCACGCCGGGCCGGTTCGTGTTGGCGGTCAGCAGCATGAACCCCACCAAGAACTTCCGCCGGCTGATCGAGGCGTTTCGTCAAATCGACGACCCATCGGTGGATCTCGTCATCGTCGGCATGCGCAATGCCGCCGTGTTCGGCACGCAGGACGATATTTCCGCGCCTGAACCGAACATCAAGTACGCCGGGTATATTAGCGACGAAAAGCTGAAGGCGCTGTATCAGCATGCGGCCTGCTTCCTTTATCCGTCGATCTACGAGGGGTTCGGCATACCGCCTCTCGAGGCGATGCGATACGGTTGCCCGACCCTGGTGGGACGATCGGCGGCATTGCCGGAAGTCTGCGCCGATGCTGCACTCTATTGCGACCCCTACTCGTCGAACGACATCGCGGAAAAACTGCGCAATCTGCTCGACTCCGCCGAACTCCGGGAGGATCTGAAACACCGGGGATCCGTTCACGCCAAGCAATACAGCTGGAGCAAGAGCGCCGAAATCATGACCCGGATATTCGACGGGCTTTAAGGCAGTCGACGCGCATCGTCGAGCGCACGCGAACGGCCTGTCGCCGGCGCGAGTCGAGCCCGATCAAATCCGTGCCGCTTCGACGTTCATGGCGAATGGGTGGCCGCCACAAGCCCGCAAGCGCTCGTCCACGTCTACCACCGCCCCTGCGATGCAGTTATCGATCGTGGTAAACCGCATCAGCCGTACGGCGTTGCAACGCGAGCCTTCCCCCGCTACACCGGTGCCGCAACAATAATCCGCGACACCGGGCTTCCCGACATTACACACGCTGGCGCTCGGTCGGGCGAACCGGAAAACCACGCGTCCGCACGCGTTCGACGACCGGCCGAGGCGATCCCTTGTATGTATTGAACACGTACCCCGTGATGTCGCCACCGATGCTTCGCAACCTCGACAACGCGGTCTCGACGTCGGCTGCGCGTGTCATGCCGCTGCGCGACACAAGGACGTGCGCGTCGCACTTCACGCCGACGATGCCGAGCGCATCGTTGTTCGGCAGCAGCGGCGGCCCGTCGATGACGACGAAGTCGTATTGCTCGCGCATCGCCAGGATGAGTGTCATGAAGCCGGATCCTTCCAGCAACTCGCCGGGTGACGTCTTGACCGGAGCACCCGCCGGCATGATCGACAGGTGGCTGCCCGCGACGGGCAGCGTCACAGTATCGGGCGACACCGAGCCGTCGAGCACCTGCGCGAGGCCCGGCCCCCCGGCCATCGACGAAACACGCAAGTCGGCGTTGATCAGCAGCACGCTGGCGTTCGTTCCCGCCAACAGATACGCCAGATTCGACGACACGAAACTGCAGCCGACGCCCGCCGTCACCCCCGTGAGCAGCAGGACCTTGCCACGCTCGCTGTCATCGCCATGCGCCGCGAGCGCGGCCTTCAGGCTCGCTCGCAATGCACGCACGGATTCGATACCCGCATCGTCGGGATGTGCCGCGGCCAACGGCAACGCGGTCGGGCGCGACCCGCCGGGCAGCGCTGCCAACGCCGGCGACGACGCCACGATCGCGAGACAGGGGCTATCGGTCAACTTGGCCAGCGCGGCCGGTGAATGCAGTTCACGCCGGTACAGCGACAGCAGATGCACGCTCGTCAGTGCAAAGAACACCCCAGCCAACAGTGCGCCAAGCACGACTATGCCCCGCTTGGGCCAGACCGGCCGGAACGGCGCAACCGCCCAGTCGACGGCCGTCACGCCCGGCGACGCGCTGGAAATGGTGAGCTCGAGCTGCTGCGCGTTGGTCAGCACACTCGTGTAGAGCTGCGTCGCAATCGTCACCTGGCGTGACAACCGCACGAATTCGCGCTGCGTCGTGGGCAATCTGGCCGCCGTTGCGCTCGTGTCACGGATCTCGCGCTTCACCTGGTCAAGCTGCGATTGCACGGTCTGGTACTGGAAGCTCTTTGGCAGAAAGCGCTGTCTGACGTCGTCCAGCGAGATCTGTAACGCGGTCTGGTGTTCTGCTAGCGTGTTGAGGCGGGTGATCAGCGCGGCGCCTTGCTGATCGACGTCGATCGCACCATTTTGCGTCCGGTACCGGTTCAGATCGTCCTCGGCCTTCTGCAAGTCCTGCTTCAGGACCGGCAGCCGCTGGCGCAGCGAGTCGAGATTGCGTCGTGCACGATCGGTTCGAAACGCGAGATCACGCTGCAGATACTGCTGCACGATCGCGTTGACCATGTTCGTCGCTTCCCGCGCGCTATCCGCCTGGTAGCTGAGCCGAATCATCGAAGGCGACTCCAGGGTCGAGTCGCGGTTCGGCACGACCGTCTTCAGATGCTTCGATACGTTTTCGTATACGAGCGGCTCCGGCTGCTTGCGCACCGTGAATGCGATACCCGGGCGCGCGCGCAGCACATCGACGCGCAACCGGCCGGCCGTACTTTCGCCGGGCAGCCGGAACGGCACCGTTTCACCGACCTTGCCGTGCGCGAGCGTACGGCTGTCGTCGTCCTGGAGCGTCCAGGTGTTCGCGTCGTCCGCGACGATCCTGAATCGATCGCCAAGCGCATTCGCCGGAATCGAGAATTCACCGATGTCGAGCCGCTCGCCGCCCCACGCGTAACCGGTCAGCCCGAGCGGTGCCGGCGCGAGCGCGTCGTCCGCATCGAAGCGCGACGCAACGAATGAGCCGATCACCGGAAACCGGCTTGCGTTGCGGATATCCAGATCGGCACCGGTCGCATCGATCGCGCTGTCGATGACTGCGCGCGAAATCAGCATCTCGCTTTCGTCTGAGGCAGACGGCGATGCTGCGATCGTTCCGGAGACGTCCGAGAGCGAACTGATCGACGAACCGGGTTTGGTCTGGACGCGCAGCAGTGCTTCGGCGCGATACTGCGGCGTGGCCAGTAGCGCGTATAGCACGCCCGCGACGAACGTGACGCCGATCGTTGCGAAGAACAGGCGGCGGTGCCGCATGACGGCTTGCCAAAGCTGCGTCATCCCGGATTCGTCCGGTGCCCGCTGCGGGGCCTGGATGTTTCGTGCGTTGGATATCATGTTTGTTTTCTGAATGAGGCGACCGTTTTCGATCCTGCTTGCCGGCTATCGGCCAGTCGCCGAGACGATGAACACCGGGCCCTGCTCTTCGCGTAGTGTCAGCCGACGCCCAGTGATGTCGAGCGACGCTCCATAAAGGTCGGATGCGAACGTACCGGCAACGGGCAACTGCGACAGGTCGACGTCGACCGCTTTGTCGTTTCCATAGCACCAGACCACGTATTTCACGACGCCTTCGGCACGCAACTGCAGGACGGCGAAGCGGCGGACCGGATCGAGAAACAGTCGTGCGGCGCGGGCGTTCGCGGTAAACGAGAACAGATGGCGAACCGCGACGTACGCCGGCAGCGGTGTGTTGTCGGCGTCCAGCAAGCCGAAGTTGTGCTCCATGTTCTTCGGGTCGCGGCCATCGTTGCGCATGTCGTAGTAGGCGGTGAGCCCGATCTGCGCGATCCAGTCGACCAGCAGGCGCCGCACCGCGTAGCGCGCCTGGCGTTCACGCGCGACTGGATCGTGACCGTCACGCGTGTGCGACACGTACTTGTATGCATAGGTCGGATACGACCACTCAGTGGCCCAGATCGCGGGAACCGTGCGATAGGTGGCGAGATCGCGCGCTAGCGCGGCATAGTCGCCCAGCGCAGTCTCCGGCGCATTCTGCCGATACGGATGCACGCTGACCGCGTCGGGTGCGGGCTGCGACGCGCTGCCGATATCGCCGACTGCACGGATGAAGGTCACGTCCACCTGCTGAACGCCCCCAGTCGCAACGACTGCATCCGGATTCGAGGCCTTGACCGCCCGGACGGTCGCTTCCAGCAGGTTCCGGTACGCGGCCGGCGAAGGCGGCGCGAGCCAGTAGTCCTTGTGATCCTGCTCATTCCAGACTTCGAAGCGTACGGGCTGATCGCGATAGTGCCTCGCGGCCTGGGTCGCATACTCGGCGAATGCGTCGATCTGTGCGGACGACGTCGGCGGCTGCTTGGGCGCGTATCGTGGATGCCCGTAGCCGAGGATGAACAGCGCCCCCAACCGGCGCGCGCGCAGGTTGGCGACGAGTGCATCGTAGCGCGAGAAATCCCAGCCTCTCGGCGTTTCCACCGAATCCCAGAACAGGTCGGTACGGACGAACGAGAATCCGGCGTCTCGTACCGCGTCGAGCAGCGCCGGATCGTCGATCTGGTGAATCGCTACCCCCGAATTCGCGCGCGTGTCGAAAAAGCGCGGGAGGGCGACGAACGGCAGCGCCGTCATTTGTGTCGCGTTCGGCAGGACGACAGCCGGTTCGTCCGAGCCCGCGGAATTCGACGCCGTCGATATGACGACGACCCAGAGCAGCGCGCTTGCGAACCACCTCGCCCAGCGCCTCGCGCGTGCGGAATGAACAGCCGTGCTCATTGAATGCCCGCCCAGTTCACCGCACGCTCCGGCGCGTCGCGACCGGTTAGACACTCGCGGCCGGCATGCATGGTCAGCGTGCGAATCGCGAGGCCCGTGAAAAGCAGACAGCCAAGCGCTTCGAAGATGTCGGTCGTCACGCCGCTCAACAACACGAAGAGCAGCATCAGCCATGCACGCGGGTCGTCGGCACGACTTGCAAGCACGCGCTGTACGAATACGAGCATGACGAGCATGGCCCCCACCACACCGAAATTCGCGACGACATAGAGCGCCGCATTATCGGAGTAGCCGGTATTGAAGCCGAAATCGGCCGTATAGTACGCCGTCGCGGAACCGAAGCCACCGGGCCCGACACCGAACCAGAGCAGGTTTGCGTTCGCCATACCGTCGAGCAGCTTTGGCCAGGTGTTCAACAACCGGTCCTGCATCGAAGCGAGCGATCCCGTATCGGGGACTCCAACGTTGGTCGTCGCAGCGATCACCCATCCCGCGACAGGCAATACGATCACCAGTACCGTCAGGACGATACAGGCGCGCCTCAGGCCTGTCGTTTTCAGCGTGGCGAAACAGAGCAACACGAGCGAGAGTGCAATGAGTGTCGTCTTGTTGGTCGTGGCCCAGATGGCGGCGGCCGACATGACGAGCAGCACCACGGTCGCCATCGCATGGCGCAGGCGCGGGACGAGCCACGCGGTCAGCAGGCCGATCACGAGGCCGGTCGTCGCGCTGCTTCGACCGAACCCGGGCAAGCGTGGAACGGTACCGACGTAATTGGACGAAGCAAGCTGCACATTGACGCCGTCGACGTCGATGCTCCCGCCCACCCACGGCAGGTGCACCAACCCGTTGAGCATGACGCCGGCGCAGCATGCCGTCGTCAACACGATGAACGCGAACCGGATCGGGTTCGACTCGAGCATGTCAAGCGCGCCGGGCGGCATGAGAAGCACGAACAGCAACGGCGCGACCGTCCAGACCCAGAAACACGCGGCCACGAGACTGACGCCGTTCGCGAGCGAAACGCACAGTTGCACGGCCAGGTAACTTCCGACGAGCAGCGTATCGATACGCGGTCGAATCACGAGGCCAAGCACGATGCAGCCGACCATCATCGCCTTGGGCAGATAGCCAAGCATCGAAATGCCAGCGAGCGACGTGTAGTAGCGAATCGCGCCGGAAAAGACCTCGCTCGCGATCGCGATCATGAATGTGGCGGCCCAGAGCCGGTTAATCGATCGGTTTCCGTTCATGATGCTGGATACACCTGTTTTCGAGCGGAGCGACGCGAAGGCGTGGCGCGCGACGTGGTTCGCGCAATCCGCCCCGTGCGAATCGCGCCGATCAGGCGCAGCGAAGCGTCGCCGGCCTGCGCTCACGTCAGGCCAGTATAGGCGGGCGCAATCCGACGAAACGTTCGACACCTCACACTTTCCGTACCTGCGGCATGGCCGGTTCTCGCCACGGCCCTGCCCCCTGCGTCGTGTGTTCATGGCGCGAATCGCGTCAACCCGAACGCACCGATATATCGACGACGCCGACCCGTTCGCGACGGAGGACATACGCAAGCGCGGCAGCGACGGCCGTTTCCGTGATCAACACCGCGATAGCCGCACCCCGCTCGGCAAACAGCATGGCAAGGGGCGGCAGCAACGTCACATTCAGCATGCCGGATGAAATCAGGATGATGCTGAAGGCGCGCTTCATGCCGAGTGGCAGCATCGTTTGAACGCCGAACAGATCCGTCATGCATGCCATGAACGGCACGAGCGCCAGGCAATGCAGTACGCCAATCGTCGGCGCGAATGAGCTGCCATACAGAATCCGGACAGCGATCGGCGCGCACGCGTAGATAACGGCCGACATGGCCAGGACGAGCGCCCCCTGCATGACGATCAGCTTGCGCAGGAACGCGAATGCCTCGTCGCGCGCGTGATGCATCAGATAGGTAATGTGTGGATAGGTCGATGCCCGAAGCGGCTGCAACAGGCCGACCGCTGCCCGGATCAGTTTGTCACCTGCAGCGAAATAGCCGGCGGCGACGTTACCCGAGACGATACTCAGCAGCACGGTATTGGTCGACGCGTAGAACGAGATCGACGTCGACGCGAGGAACACCTGAAAACCGCCTTGCAGCGCAGTAACGATATCGGCAAACCGCACGCGTACCCCTTCGATCTCGCGCTGAAAGAAGAGATAGGCAAGCAAGGTGATCCCGCACAGCAACGGTACCGCCGCGTTGATCGCGACGGCGGGCAGGAGATCGTCCGGCGTGCGAACCCACAGGAAGAAGGCGGCGACACTGAGCGCACGGTACACGACTACCGTGACGCTGTACACGCTCAACCGCTGGATTCCCTGGAAATACCAGCCTGGTGTCAGCGCGGCACCGATCGCCATCCCGAACCCGATGAGCAGTGCCGTGCGCTCCGCCGCGAAATGCGGAATCAGCATCGTTAGCGCGATGAGCACGGCGAAGCCGGCAACGGTAATCAGCCACTGGGCGCAAACCGTCGTCCAGAAGATGCGTGATCGCTCCCCCCTGTCCTTCGCGAGCGCAACACGCGGCGTTGCAGTCAGGTCGAAACTGTAATTCGCGAGGTTGATGAAGTACGTTGCAACCGCAAGCACGAACGACAGCGTTCCGTATTGTTGCGGGCCGAGCACGCGCGTCAGCAGCGGCAACGTGACGAGCGGTATGACATAGGTCGAGATTTGCAGCGAAAACAACAACGCAAAGTTTTTTCGGACGGCGGTCATCGTGCTTTCCGGGCTGAATATGAACAGTGCACCGACCGTCAATGTGCCCACGTGCGCGGGCTGTCCCTACCGAGACCGAGTACGGCGTACAGCGACGACGCATAGCAGTCGACCGAGTAACGCGCCCAGTCGTAGCGTCGTTTCTCGCTGTCGAGGTGCGCACGCAGTTCGGCCAGTGCGCGCGCGAAGCCGTCAGGCGTATTCCGGTAGCGAATCTTGTTGCCGATCTCGTCGCCGAAGGTCGACAGGCTCCCGATGTCGTGCACGAGCGCCGGCAGGCCGAGCACCGCGGCTTCGACGATGACGAGGGGCGCGTTCTCTACCCAGATCGACGGCAACACGAGCGCATCGTGCATGGGCAGTGCGGCGAACAATGTGTCGTGATCGAGACGTCCTGCGAAACGCAACCGCCCCGATTCGACGAGTGCCGCGTACTGTTGTTCCAGGTTGCCGCGTTCCGATCCGTCACCGTAGACAGTGAGCGACGCAATCGCATCGCCTGCCGATTCGGTCATTCGCGCAAGGAACTGCGCAAGGCCCTTGTCCGGTTCCACGCGACCGACGAACGCGAGATCGAGACGATCGCCCTTCGCCGGCTTCGGCGCGCGGGGCACCAGCGTGGCGTCGATCGGGTTCGGCACCAGCGTGGCAGGCGTTCGACCGGACCGCGCAATCAGGTCCCGCATGAAGGGGCTTGGACAGAGGATCTCGTCGAACAGGCTGATCGGGTCGAACAGCGCCTTGACCGCATGCCAGTGCAACTTCTTCCCGAGGTCGTGAAGAAAACCGCGCGGACTGGCCGTGAGCGCAAGACGCCGGACGCGCCACAGCTCGTCCGGAGACAACGGCCGCGCCGTTCCCCGGCAATAGACCATCAGGCTCGGGTTGTAGAACAACAGATGGTAGTCGTGCGCGGTCAGGTACAAGCCACATCCCGACCGCCGCTTGTAGCGCGCCAGCACAGGCAGGATCGCGCTCGACAACAGGTTGTGATAGTTGTGCACGAGGATCCGTTGCGGACGAAATCGCTCGAGCAGCGTGACGAGCGCACGTGCAGCGGCTGGCGACCACGCACGCGAACGCCGGCTGTCTTCGACATCGGGGAGCGTGTGCTCGTCGAAGGTTTCGACCACTACGTCGTCGCGGGCGCGCAGCACGTCAACCGATACCCGATATACCTCTTCGGCCCCGCCCCTGCGAACGAAGTCATTGATGATCAACACACGCGTCACGACAGGCCTCAACGGACGTCGTACCGTGAACGCGACGCGTCGTCACGGTCCTCGTACGCGGGAAGCGGCCCGGTTCGCCCTTTTCGCGGGCGCGTACTAAGCCATCCGGCATGCGCGGCCCGCAGCTCGCAGCATGTGCTCGTGTTTCGGCATTCGTGGCAATTTCGTTGCATCGGTATTCCTGAACGGCCTCGTGGCGCCGCCCCCTCACAGGCGCGACGACACGAGAAATGGACACCGCCACGATAGTGTTTCGGACGTCCGGGATCTGTTCGCACGATTACTTACGGGCGGTTTCAAACGGGCGTCCCGACGCATCGAGGCGTGTTACGTCCCCGGCACCGCCCCTCTGCCAGACGTTCAGCCCTCCGCAAATTGCCGACTCCACCGCGTTTGCGTCGGTTCGGCGCACGCCGACGTGCTATTGGATCGCTCGTTTCGTCTTCGTTTCCGCTTTCGGTTTCGGTTTCGGTTTCGCGATGGTGCCGGCGCTGACGGCTGGCACTGCCGGCGCATGCCAGCCGGTCAGCAACGCAGTACATCGATCGATCACGTATTGCGCGGCAGCCGTGCCGCGCAGCGAGTGATCGAGCGCATCCTGAGTGTCGATCGATACATTCGGCAAGTGCGCGAACGCACCGCTGGACGCCGAGCCGAAATTCCGGACTACGACGTCGACGCCCGCGTCGAACGTACCGTAGATCAGATGCGTCTGGATGCCGCGCGCAGACATGTCACGCAGCAAGCCACGGGGGGTGTCCTTGCCGCCCCCCCGGCCGACACGCTCCATGAAGCGCCTGACCGGTACGCTCATGACATCCGCTACGAAGCGGATAAGCGCGCGCAATACGGGACGCAGGTCGCGACCCTCGGCCAGCAGGCGGCGCCACTTGTCGAGATTGCGCAACGATGCGGCATAGCCGCGCATCGAATTGGTCTGGTTATTGACGGCATTCGTGAGCGTCTGCCCGCGCGGCCAGATGAAAACCGGGAGATTGACCGCTATCACGCCGGCCAGGGGCGCCCGCGCGGCCGCATGAAGCGATGCGTACGCCCCGGAGCAGATCCCGAACGCAACGATCTTGTGGTGTCCCGCTTCTTTCAGCCAGCGCGCGGCGGCAACCACGTCGCCAACCGCCTGGTCCGAGTACGGAATGTCCGTCTGGTCGTCACGCGCACGCTCACTGCTGTCGCCGATGCCGCTCGAATCGAATCGCAGGCTGCGGATACCCCGCGCCGCGAGCGACCGTGCCAGTCGAACGGCAAGCCGTCCGTCGGCAATGCGTGGATTGGCGGCCGTATTGGCGATCAGCAGTGTGGGTGCACCGATGCATAGCCTGTCGCCGGCCGGTTCGCTCAACACGCCGACCAGTTGTTGCGGGCCGACACGTATCAAATGTTCGACGCTGCCCTTGCCCGCCGGTACGACGCCTGATACCGGACGTGGCGCACGGACGCGTACGACCGTATCCGCACCGTCTTCGATCCAGTTCGCGATCGTATCGGGAAGCGCATCGGGCAGCCGCGACCAGAGCGGTTCGCGCATCGCGACCGCCCAATCCTGACACGTATGAACGCTCGCCGCGACACCGCGCGCCTGCAGTGCGTCCGACAACGTGGCGCTGTCGCCATATGGCGCATCGACGAGCAACGCGCGTGCCGGCAACGTGCGCATGTTCGCCGCAGCGTGGCTCAGGTCGATGCGCCGGAGTGCGTCGACGAGATCGTCGGGATACGCGTGACCGAGTACATTGAACGGCCGTTCGTCGCGCACCGCATCCCGTACGGTCGGCGGCACATTATCGAGCCAACGTTGTGCGACGAGGGAAAGCTCGCGTACGTAGCTGCGGCCACGCACGACCGGCGCAATTGCGACGAAACGCGTGAGCCGTGGCATGCCATCGGCTGCGAGGAGCGCCAACGCCGCGCCGGCGCGTATGCCGACGAGCGTCAGGCTGTCTGGCGCTACCCGCTCGTGCAGCGTGCGAACGGACTGCCGGATGCTCTCGAGCATGCGCTCGAAGCGATCCGCGTCCTGTTCGTCGCCGAGCGAATCACCGCTCGCAGGATAGTGAAAGCGCAGCACCGGAAAGCCACGATCCGCGAGATGCTCGGCGAGTGAGCGTACCAGTTTATGAAGCCAGAGCGCCTCGTGGCCGAGCGGTTCGCAAATCACGATGCCATGGGATCGGTTACCCTCGTGAAGCCAGCCGACGCATCCATCGAACTGGATGGGTGTCATGGTTTGGTCCTTGTTTTAAGTGTCTGACAGGCCGGATTTCAATGCGTGCTTGCCGCAGGCCATGGGGCAAGTGGTCGATCGCTACTCGCCTGAACGAAGGGACGCGCACGCCTGACGTGTGAGCGTTCGCCGCGGACCACCCCGATCCGCCTGCGCTTCGTCGTTGAGACTGCTTCCGAGAATGTCCTTCATTCGCATTCCGTCATATCGCCATTTTTCACGCCGGATGACCTCGATGCGTCGGGCAGACGGCCCCGCTCGAATGTCTACGGGTAGTAGACCATCCATTTCTGACGTATTGCGTACGTCACATTACATTTTCAATACATTTCGCCGCACTCCGCTCGGAGCGGGCCGGAACATCGCGACGGTGGCATCCGAAACGCGCTTCACGGCGTAACGGCGCGGGCGGTCAGCGCTCCCTGCGCCGCAGACGGAATCAGCAGGTTCACGACACGGCTCCAGCGCACCAGCGATGACGCGTCGACGAATACGACATCGCGACGCTCAAGCGCGAACTGGTCGGCAAGCGCGTACGATGCTGGTGCACTCCCGTCCAGGTGATAGACCAGCGGCCGGTTGCCGGGCCCGCGGCGCACCACGTAAATCTGCCGCGCGTCCGACGTGTATTGGCTCACGCCACCCGTGTCGCCGAGCGCTTCGCCCAGGCTCATTCGCCCATCGGTCAATGTCAGCGTCGCCGGGCGCGACACCTCGCCAAGCACGAACACCTTCGCTTCGCTCGTCGCACGCACGCGCACCAGGTCGCCGTCGCGCAGCAGGATGTTCGACGGATTCACACCGGCCGCAATCATCGCCGGCAGGCTCACGTTTACCGTCTTGCCGCTGCGCGTCACCGTGACTTGCGACCGATCGGCCGCGGTCGTGAAGCCGCCTGCGCGATCGATCGCCTCGGGCAGCGTCATCGGCATGTCGTTGACGATCTGCAACCCGGGCGTGCGAACTTCGCCGTCGAGATACACGCGCTTGCTGCGATACGCCTGGATGCGCAGTGCAATCTGCGGCTTGCGCACATATTCGCCGAGTCGCCTGGTCAGCGCCGTGCGCGCCTCCGCTTCGGTCATCCCGGCGACATGCACGAGGCCGGCATACGCGAATTGCACGTTACCGCTCGCGTCGACCGTGTAGCCCGCCGCGACCGAGTTGGTACCGACGTTGTCGCCATTCGTCGCCTGGGCCGCCGGCAGATTCAGTTCGGGGTGATCCCATACGACGATGTTCAGCACGTCGCCGGGACCGATGACGTACGCCTTCGGCGTGCCGAACAGGTGCCGGACTTCGGCGTCGACACTGGCAGAACGCGTGGCGTGCTGCTGCTCGACGAATGCCGGCGTGATCTCGATCAAGTCCGCGCTTGACACGTTCTGTACGCCGTCGAGGCCGCCCGCGCCCGACGCGGCGACACCCACGCTTGCATTCGCGTCGCGTTCGGCCGGCGCGCGGTACGTCATGCCAGGCGCAAATGCACATGCGCTCAGCGCACACACGGTCACCGCCGCCGCGAACAGTCGCGGTGAACCGAGCCTCGATCTGGTTTGTGTAGTAGTTGACATCGCGTCTTTCCAAACTGTGCTGGAACCCGCCGACATGACGGATTGCCGCATTACGATTGCCGGTGCGACTCGCATTGCATTGCCGCGCGGCCCTTGCATCGCACGTCGGCCGCACGTCGATCCGTACAGGTCATCATGAGCGATACCATGTCGCGCTCGTCTGCAGCCGGTCGGCCGGCGCACCCCATGCCACCTGCATCGCAGCGTCAATCGTCGCCTGATATGCCCCCGCGCACCACGCGCCGACACCGCCTTGCCGGTCGTGCCAGAGTACTCACGCGCTGATACCTGATTGAACACTGTCCGGCACCGCGTGTATGTGAGCAACCTCACCGAAAGCCAATCTTCATACAAGCATCCGATCGCCCCAGACGATCACGCCCCGCTACGCTGACCACACCACCGGAAATCGTCGCCCGGCCACCGCAAGCTCGGTCGCCGGATCCGTCGTTGCAAAAAAAGCGCACCGATCGGTGCGCGTTGCCGTGGACGGCCGAGTCACAAAGTCACCATGACGGTCTTGTCAGCCGCTACACCATTTGTTCAGTGTCGCGTCGAAAGTCAAGGTCAGAACCTGACCGGTCGCCATGACGACGTTGGCCCCGGTTGCTGTCTGGATGTTCGCGTTGTTCGCAATCGTGCAGTTCCCGTTGGTCGCAACGATCTTGATCGACTGACCGTCAATCCCGCCGACAAGGTTTGTCAGCGTCGTCGGCAACGCATAGTTCGCCGTCAGCTTGCTGATTCCGGTCACACTCGGCGTCGAACTTGTGCCGACGAAGCCATTTGCCCAGACCGCTATCGCATTGCCGGCGCTGTCGGCCGTCGGCACACCGTAGCTGTACCGAACGAGCCCGGTTGCATTCTCGATGTGAAACTGCCAGGGCCACATTTGCAGAAGGCGCCCGCTTGCCCATGCGCTATTGACTGCGCGCCCGTAGCGGTCTTCCGGAATATATTTGTAGCGACCGGCGACACCGTTGCCTTGCGAAGCGTCGACGCAGATCTTCGAGAAGTATTCACCGGCCGGGATATACGAGGTATTGGATGAAGACGGCGTAAACGTATAGCTGTCCGTTCCTGCCGTCACGCTTCCGGAACGCGTAATGGTGCCGGTGATCCCGAAGATCGTCGCCAGTGTCGTGTCGCCGGTCCCGTTGACGGCATTCACCGGCATGAAGATCGACAGGTTCGGCGTCGTACCGAACGACCAGCCCGGAATCGCCACGGCACCCGTACCGGTCAGCACCAGGGCCGCGGTGATTTGCTGGAACACGCTGTCGGTCTCGCAATCGATTCTCAGATTGTATGGGCTCTCGGTGGCGATAAAGACCGCTTCAGCACATCCGAAGTAATTCCTGAACCTGATCGTGTTATAGCCGACGTTCCCGACGATCACGCCCTTGACCGTCTTCGGGAATGCAAAGGTGAATTCGTTGTCGGTCGGATAAACATTGAAATTCGGGTTCGGCAGAATCTCGGCCGCATAGTCGTTGCGCGCACTCAACGGGAAGTTGATGTCGAACAGGCAGTTGGTGACCTGTCCGATGACACTGAACATGCGCCCTCCGCTCAGGCCCATCGTCGTCATGCGATCATGCAGCACGATGTTGCGCGCCTGGATACCGTACAGCGGAAAGCCGGTGTTCGACGTGCGCCGGTCCTGCACGGCGAACGCCGTGCCGTAACTGAAGATGATGTCGATATTGTTCAGGTTGAACAGGTTCGACGAATCGGATCCGGCGGCGGCCGGACTGTCGTCAAGATAGATGCCAAGGCTGGGCGTGTTCGTCGACACGTCGCCGCAATGCCTGATCTTCATCGTATCCAGATTGACTTCGCGTACGTTGGCGCGCGCTTGCGTCGATCCGCTTCCGGTATCCATCCACAGCACACCGCCGCCCCGGAAATACAGGCAGTTCACGTGCGCGACGTCGAGCCAGTCCACGTTGCCTTGCAAAACCAATCCATGTTGAAGCGACGTGCACGCGCGATTGCCCTGAAGGGTAAAGTCACGCAGCACGCAACCGGCCAGGACGGCCGTGTTGGATGTCCAGGATACGTTGCCTGTTTGCGGGAGGTCCGTCGCTTCGTTATTGAAACCCGCGTTCAGTACTGTCAGGCATTGACCGCTGACCCCGGCGCCAAACTGGATGATCGAGGTACGCGCCGAATGCCCGAACAAGGCGATCGGTTTCGTGATCGCGGGCAGCGCGGTACCCGAATAGTAGACCCCGGCAGGAAGATCCCCTTTGACCGGCCAGATGGTCATCAGGTAGTTCAACCACGCCGTCAGGGCCGGGCCGTCGTCGCTGCCGTAGACCACATTCGCCGCCGTGGCGGAAGCACCGGCTGCTTTCGCGAGCGTCACTTGTGTTGCGCTGACGAATGCCGCAATCGTCGTGGAAACCACAAGCGTCGCGACGCCGCTTGCATTGGTCGTCGCAATATCGATACGCTTGCCGACGTCCGCCGCCGTGAACGCGGCCGACGCCGACGAAATCGCCGTCGACCCCGACGTCGTCACACCATCGTTGACGATCCTCGTATTTCCCTTCGCACCGAAGTATTTGGCGCTGACCGGCAAATTGGCAGGCAGCGCCGCCGGCAGATCAATCCATACCTGCGTGGTACCTGCTGCAAGATTGACGACGGACCCGCCGTTGCTCGAGGCCAACACGGTGGTACGCGACAGTGTGTTCCCGCTCGCGTTGTATGTGCCGATTCCGATCTCCCAGTTGCCACTCGGGGTACCGGCACCGGTCACGGCCTGCAACCCGTAATAGAAGGTATCGGCATTTGCACAAACGGACGAGAACGAACGGAATCCGGTCATTGCACCCGCCAGAGAGAGCGCCCCCGTACCGGTGGTCGTCGTCGTTTCCTGAACACGATCCTGAAGCTGGAATGCCATATCGATCCTCGACATGCGGTTGATGAATACGCTTGATGAACGTTGACGAAAACGTTGAATGCGGCCTACCGAGTGACGCATTTGTTTCGAACCTCTCTAAGCTGTCTCAGGCGAGTTATGCGGCCGTCCCACCGATCCGTCGGATCGGCATGATCCCGGCTTGCCGTCCCCGCCCGGATTTCGACGCGAGGACGCGCGTTACTGCCCCAGTCTCGGAATCATCGTGACGCTCGGCGCCACGCTAAAGGTGACCGTCATCGCATCACCGGGCTTGAGATCGATCAACCCGTTCGTCAATCCGCACGCATGGGACGCTTGCCCGTTTCGGGATACGCCGATCGACGACACGGTGCCGCCTTCGACCGACAGGCTGACCGCACTCGGGTAACTGTTCGCGAACGTCCACGGTGACGTACCCACCGCCTGCGGAACCGGTATCAGTTGCACGCCGAAACCGACAAAACCGTTTTGCGCGATGTTGTCTTCGCTCCACGACGTGTAGGCCCACGAGTTCGACGAGATCAGCGCGTCGATTGCACGGGGATAATTGACCGGCTGGGCCATATAGTTTCCCCGCAACTTGAGCGACGCCCCGGCCGCGAGCGCCCCGACCGTGATGAGGCGAGCAAAGCCGTTGCAGCAGCCGATATTCTCACCAGTATTGCCGCTGATCTCCGTGAACGACGCGCAGGATCCATCCACGTAGATTCCGTCCTTCGAGATGCCGGACAATTGGTTCTTCGAGACGATGCACCCTCGCGTGTTGTACAGCGTGATTCCGGAAACGGCGCTGAGTCCGCCGGTTCCGGTGAACGTGATTGACGCGCCACTGGCGATTCCGCTACCCGTGAAATTGCTGGACAGTGTCACGGTCGGGCCATTTCCGTTACCGGAAACCGACGTCACGTAAGCGCCGACCGGGATATTCGTTCCGGATACACCTTGCCCCACGGCACAGCCGCGTGCCGAAGGGTACGGCGTAAACGTCAGCGTGTTGGTTCCAGCCGCCGCCGCGGCCGAGGTCTTGATCGTCTGAGTCGTCATGCAGACCATCGGGGTAAAGACGATGGAAGCACCGCTCGCCACGGTGCCGGTCGTCGCCTTGCTCAGCGTGACGGAATTCGCCGTCACGCCGGTCACGAAGGTTCCGGCCGCGATGTTGGCCCCGCTGACACCCTGCCCGATCGACACACCTGTCGTTTCGTTTCCGGGCGACCCGAAACCGTAGTTGTCGTTGCAGGCGACACCCGTCGTCGTGGCGAACGTCAACGATGTCGCACCGTTCAGGGCCGCCGCGGTGGTCGGGATCGTCGAACCGAACAGGCCGACACCGGAAAAGATCACGGTCCCGCCGCTCGGCACGGTCGCACTGCGGTTCAGCGTCACAGTCGATACGCCTGCCGATACGACCGTGCCGATCGGTACGCTTGTCGACCCGTCGAAATACCAGGCCATCATGCCGACAGCGACGCCGGGGGTATTGGCAAAGTTCAGCGTCGTCGATGCGGACGTCGCGCCGATCGTCGTCAACGGGAAACCGTTCTTGTTGTTCGGGTCCCACGCATTAGTGATCGTGTTCTGCGAAATGTTGACGTGGATGTTGCTTCCGGCCGGCTGCCACAGTCCGATCGGCGTTCCCGCGGCGTTCTTGATCGTGTTGTTGACGATCGTGATGTTCGAGTTATTGAATCCGGCCGTCGCGGTCACGACCAATGCCCCATAACCGAGCGGCCCGTTTGGCGAATTGACGATAGCACCGATATTGGATTGCACGCCGCACGTATCCAGAACGTTGTTGGCGACCGTCACATTGTTGTTGCCGTAAGACTGGTAGATGCTCGTCAACTCCGACGCGACATAAATACCGGCCGCCATAGGGTTATAGATCTGGTTATCGGTCACCGTGATGTCTTGCGCCCCGACAATCGCTATGCCCCGCGCGTATTTGGTTCCAACAACCCGGTTGTTTGCGATCGTGACGCGGCAGGGCCGAACACCCTCGTTGAAATAGCCCACCACCGCAAACGCGTCATCACCGCCGTTGATCACTTCATTGTTCGTGATGGTGATGTCCGAACTGGCCTTCGTGACATGGATGCCGTCATGCCAGACGTCGAGCAGGGTATTGCCGAACACCTTGCCGTTGACGCAACTGCGCATGATCGCGCCACCGCCGGCCGAGTTGTTGAACTTGCATCCCGAAATCTCGAACTGGCTGCAATCCAGCAGGTTGAGTGAACCTGCGTTCTCGTCCGGATAGTACGCGGTCGAATTCTTCGAAAAGAATTGCAGATCCCTGATTTTGAAATGACTGGCGTTGCGCCAGTAAATCACCGAATTTTCGCCTTGCGGTGTCGTGCACTGCAGGATCGAATCCCAACCGGCTCCCACGATCGACGCCGTTGCAGTCAGCGTATTGCTGTACAGGTAAGTTCCCGGCGGAAAGTACAGCGGGATCCCGGCGTTGAGCGCCACCTGGAGTGCCGCCGTGTCGTCGGTCACGCCGTCTCCCATCACCCCGAACCGCCTCACGCTCATCGGGAGATCGACCAGTTCCTGCAGTAGCGGTCGGGCGGTCAGGCCCGTTGCGTTACCCACAACATATGTAGCCGGAAATTCTGCTGTCATTCACGCGCTCCGTATCGTCGCAATTCAATCTCGATGCAAAAACATCAAGAAAACGGGGGAATTCGAAGGGAACGCCCGTGCACGATCGTTCGTACGCCCCTATTCCAGAATAGAAGCGGCATACCCGACGAACAGTGCGCAACATGACCGAAGCCCGGTTCGATGCATACGCAACGAACCGGCGCACCCGCGCCGCAGCATGACTCTCACACGCGCTTGCCCCGGGTACTTCTTACCCGATCGCACACCCCCGTCGGGAACGATGACCGCTTTTCCACCCCGCCGCGCGGCCCTGCCCGATAAAGATCGTACGTATCGGTAGAAACACCGATGCTGTAGTCAAACTACATTCATACCATTAGTCGCTGCAGAGAATCGCTACATCCGATTCGGCAGTGCCGGGCGGCCTGCGCGTCGCCGCCCGCGTTGACCGGTCGAGCCCAACCGGCCGTAACGATTCCCCGCCCGGCCTGGCATGCCGACGCGCAACCACCCTGCATCGCCAGCCGAATGCGTCCGGTGCGAATCCACCGGACGAGCGCAGCTCCAGACATCATCCGAACAATCGGCAATACGATCAGGAGAGCAACATGCGGGACACACTCTGGCCGGCCGTCGTGCTGGCAGCGACCCTCTGCACCACCGCCTACGCAGGCGACGCCGACTTCAACGCACAAGGCGATGCGACCGATGCGTTCGCGTCGGCCGCCGCGCAACGGCGCGCCGACCTGCTCGTGCGCAAGATGACACTCGACGAGAAACTCCAGTTCATCCATTCGCAATACGAAATGTCCAAGGTGCCGGGCGGCGGCGCCGGCTATATCCAGGGCGTGCCGCGGCTCGGCATTCCCGATCTCAACATGGTCGACTCGGCGACCGGCTCCGGCAGCACGTCGCAGGCCAGCACGACGTTCCCCGCGACGATCGCCGTCGCCGCGAGCTGGGATCGCCGGCTGTCGTACGACTACGGCAAGCAGGTCGCGATCCAGTTGCGCGCGCAAGGATTCGGCATGGGCCTCGGCGGCGGCACCAATCTCGCACGCGAGCCGCGCGGTGGCCGGCTGTTCGAGTATCTCGGCGAAGATCCGTTGCTCGCGGGCGACCTGCTCGCCGAACGCACGCTCGCCACGCAACGGCAAAAGGTCATCGCCACGATCAAGCACTACGCGGGCAACGAGCAGGAGCACGGCCGGATGGGCGGCAACACGCAGATCGACGAACGCACGCTGCGCGAGCTTTACCTGCTGCCGTTCGAGATCGCCGCGAAGCGCGGTCGCCCCGGCAGCGTGATGTGCAGCTACAACCGGCTGAACGGCGCATACGCGTGCGAAAACCCTCACCTGCTGAACGACGTGCTGAAGAACGAATGGGGCTTCCAGGGCCAGGTGCAGTCCGACTGGGGCGCCACGCACAGCACGGCCGCCGCGATCAACGCCGGGCTCGACGAGGAAGAAGACGTCGGGCCGAGCGTGTACCTGACGCCGACGGCCGTCAAGCAGGCGATCGCGAACGGCTCGGTGTCGACCGCACGACTCGACGACATGGTGCGGCGCAAGCTCGCCGTGATGATCCGCGTCGGCGTGATGGACGATCCGGCCACCGGCGGCGGCACGATCGATTTCGCGGCCGCGAACCGGTTCGCGCAGGCCGCGTCCGAGCAGTCGATCGTGCTGCTGAAGAACGACGGCAATCAGTTGCCGCTGGCGGCATCGGCGCTGTCGCGCATTGCCGTGATCGGCGGCCATGCGGACGCGGCCGTGCTGTCCGGCGGCGGCTCGGGCAACACGCGCGACCCGGTGTCGGGTTCGTTCGCGGGTTGCGGCGGCCTGACGTTCGGCGCGTCGACCGGGTGCAGCTGGTGGCGCAATCCGTGGCTGAAGGTCGACGTGCCGATCGTCGCGGCGATCCGCGCGCTTGCGCCGGCCGCACAGGTCACGTATGCGGGCAACAGCGACCAGCAGTCGCCGTTCCGTGCGTATACGCAGCAGGAAATCGACCAGGCCGCGGCGCTCGCGGGCCGCTCGGACGTCGCGATCGTCGTGGTGGCCCAGCCGGCCGGCGAGGATTTCGGCGACCTGCAGAGCCTGAGCCTCGCGAACCCGTCGAACCAGGACGCGCTCGTCGAAGCCGTCGCGCGCGCGAATCCGCATACGATCGTCGTCGTCCAGAGCGGCAATCCGGTGCTGATGCCGTGGAAGGACAACGTGTCGGCGATCGTCGAGGCGTGGTATCCGGGTGAAGCCGGCGGCAAGGCGATCGCGAACGTGCTGTTCGGCGCGGTCAATCCGTCCGGCAAACTGCCCGTCACCTTCCCCGCGCGCGATCAGGATTCGCCTGCCTGGGGGCAAAACGGCACGTTCGACAACGACCCGGTCTACGCGGAAAAGCTGAACATGGGCTATCGCTGGTATGACGCGCGCAACATCAAGCCGATGTTCGAGTTCGGCTACGGGCTGTCGTACACGCGCTTCGCGTATTCGGGGCTGTCGGTGTCGAAGCAGTGGGACGGGTCGCTGAGCGTCGCGTTCACGGTACGCAACGACGGGCGCGTCGCCGGTGCGGAGATCCCGCAGGTCTATCTCGGCGTGCCGTACAAGGACGAACCGCCGAAGCGGCTGGTCGGCTGGGAGAAGATCCGGCTGAACCCGGGCGAGGCGCGGCGTGTCCGCGTGACCGTGTCGCCGCGCATGCAGAGCGTGTGGGATACGTCGCGTAACGGCTGGCGGTTCGTGCCGGGCGGGACCGTGTACGTCGGTGCGTCGTCGCGGGATATCCGGCTGCAGGGGCACTGAGCGGCGCCCACCCAGCGGAAGAGCCGCGCGTGTCGTGCCCGGCTCTTCCGTCTTCCGCCATCCACACCGGCGATCCTCACCGGAACAGCAGCGCCAGCAGCGTCGCGAGCGCGGCAATCGCGGCGATCCCCGCCGCCATCCCGGCCAGATGCGCGGCGACCACGAGGCCGGCCGGCAATCGCACGGACGCCGGGCCGCTCGCCCCACCCGACGGCCCGGCCCGCGATCGCGACGCGACGCCCGTCGTCATGCTCCGCTCCCTTCCAGCGTATCGAGCAACGGCCTCGCCAGATGCAGCACCTGATACACCGTGCCTGCGCCGCCGCCGTCCGGCTCGTGTTCGGTGACGAGGGCACGCGTCAGCCGCCAGCGTAGCGAGTCCAGACTGACCGCGGCCGCCACCACACCCTGCCGCGCCGCCACTTCGCGATTGCGCGTCACCTCCCGCGCCAGCGTCGCCTCGAGGTCGGCATCCGCCGGAATATCGACGGCTTCCAGACGAACGAAGCGCCCCGTCGACGCACTGCCCTTGCGCGCATCGAGCGCGACCTGCACGTCGATCGGCGCGCGGCCGAAGCTGTCCGTCACGACCCGGTAGCGGCCGCCCGTGACGAACCCGGCGAACGCCTGCTCGTTACGCCACAGATAGAACGACGCATAGCCGTTTTCCGTCGCACCGTAGCGCCCCGCCTCGCGCAGCAGGAACCCCTTGAACACCAGGTCCGGCGTGTCGTCCCAGAGCCTGCCGCGCTCGCGCACGCGATGGCGGATGATGTCGAGGTCGTAGTCCGCCGGCAGGCGGTGCACGTAGTACGCGGTCAGCATGATCGACTCCTGAAGGGAAACGGAGATTCCGAATGGCTCGAGAACAGCGTAGAAGACCTTGAATCATTTGAAAATACGATGGCAGAATATTTCAATGATTCGATTTCTCAATGGATGAGAGTGCGATGAAAACGCTCGACATCGAAGCCGTGCAGGCGTTCGTGCTGACCGCCGACCTCAAGAGCTTCACGCGGGCCGCCGAGGCGATGGACACGACGCAGTCCGCGGTGAGCCTGAAGATCAAGCGGCTCGAAAGCGGCCTCGGCCGCCGCCTGCTGGAACGCACACCGCGGCAGGTTCGCCTGTCGGCCGACGGCACCGCATTCCTGGAACCGGCGCGCGAACTGGTGGCCGCCCACCACGGTGCGATCGGCGCGTTCGGCACCGGCCGGCGGCGCCTGGTGATCGGCGTCAGCCACCATGTCGTCGGCGCCGATCTCCCGATGCTGCTGCGGCGCATGAGCGAAGCGGAGCCGACGCTCGTGCTGGAGATCCGCGTCGCCGCGTCGCGCGACGTGCTCGATGCATTCGACCGCGGTCAGCTCGACGCGGCCGTCGCGCTGCAGCACGACAGCCGGCGGCTCGACGGAGAAACCATCCTGTCGGAGTCGTTCGGCTGGATGGCCGCGGCGGATTTCGAGTACCATCCGCCGCAACCGCTGCGGCTGGCCACGCAAGCCGAACCCTGCAGCGTGCGCCGCATGGCGATCGGCGCGCTCGACCAGGCCGGTGTCGGCTGGACGGAGGTGTTCGTCGGCGGCGGCGTCGCGACGATCGGCGCGGCGGTATCCGCGGGGCTGGCCGTCGCGGCGCTCGGGCATCGCGTGGCGCCCGCCGGCACGGTCGACGTCGGTGCGCGCTACGGGCTGCCGCCGTTGCCGACGCGCGACGTGGTGCTCCACTCGAGCCTGACCGATGCGCGAGCCCGGCAGGCGCTGCGCACGCTGGGCGCGGCACTGCGCGCGTCGGTCGGGGCGCGTTGATGCCGCTCGAGCCGGTGCAGGCCGTATCGTCCCGGCTCGGCCCATGCCGAACCGAACCACCTGGAGAGAAGACACATGCGTCCGCTGGACGAACTGGTCAACGAGCGTGAATCCGCCCTGCCGTCATTGATCGAGTGGTCGGCGGCAGCGCCTGATCGTTGCGAGATATTGCCGCCATCGGGCCGGAATGGCGAAATCCTGTCCACCCTTCAGGTCACCACGCGATCGCTCCTGGGGGCCATCGCCTATTCGACCGGCGGCCTGCTCGTGGACGGCGGCTACCTTCGTCTGCTCGGCTCGGGCCATCCCGCGTTGCCTCGGGACATCGTCGGCTGGAATCACGGACGATCCTCGGGCTTTCTGTTGGTCGCGGATGACGCCGTCGGCGGATTCTTCGCCTTGAACGGCGGCGCACTCGGGGAGGACACGGGTTCCGTGTACTACTTTGCACCCGACACGCTGGAATGGGAGCCCCTCGGGATCGGGTACGGCGACTTCGTGCGATGGTCGCTCGGCGACACGCTGAGCGACTTCTACGCGAGCATGCGCTGGCCCGGCTGGCAGGCCGATGTCCAGCGCCTGACGACGGATCAATGCTTCAGCTTCCATCCATTCCTGTGGACGAAAGAAGGATCGGTCGAACGCAGCAGCCGTCAGGCGGTCGACGTTGCCGAGCTGTATGCGCTCCAGATCGGCGCCGGCGCCACGACGTCAAGGCAACCGTGATCCGGTGTGCCTGCCTTCGAATCCGAAACGCCGAGTCCCGCGGCAGAGCCGGTGCGCTCGTCCGCGCCTGACCATTCGCATCGGCGTCGCGTTTTGACGGCTTCGAAAGGCATCGATGCGCGCCACGGTAAAATTCGTGTTTCATCCCGCCCGCTCGTGCCGCCGCCCGATGCCTGCGCGGGTCGATATCAAACGCATCGTCAGGCCGTCATCACCTTGATTTCCCTACACCTTTCATCTCGCGACGCATGAGTTACTCGCTCGCCACCACCTGCATCCGCGAACTCGAGATCCGCAAGAGCCGCTTCATCGGGTTCGCGATCCCCGTCGACGATCGCGACGCCGCGATGCACGCGCTGCAGCGCCTGCGCGACGAGCATCCTGCGGCCACCCACGTATGCTGGGCGTTGCTGGCGGGTGGGCAGTCGGGCATGTCGGATGACGGCGAGCCGTCGGGCACCGCGGGCCGGCCGATCCTCGAAGTGCTGCGCCATCACGATCTCGACGGCGTGCTCGGCGCGGTCGTGCGCTATTACGGCGGCGTGAAGCTCGGCGCGGGCGGGCTGGTGCGGGCCTATACGGATGCGATCGCATCGGCGCTGCTCGACGCCGAGCGCGTCGAACGTGTCCGCTACACGCGGCTCGCGATCGAGATCGGCTACCCGGACGAGGCACGCGTGCGCCGCTGGATCGAACAGGCCGGGTACGCGCTCGTGGACAGCGCGTACGGGATGACGGTGAAGCTCGCGATCAAGCTGCCGGAAAACGCCGAAGCCGCGGCAAGAACCGAGCTGTTCGACCTGACGCAAGGACGCTCGGGCTTTCCGGCGACGTGACGCGCGGGGAACGCGTCCGCGTTCCCCGCGTGGCCGGACGAATCCCGTCGCCGGTCAGTCGGTCATTCAGTAGGTATCGGGGACGATCATGTGGTCCGGCACCGGCCGGCGGATGTAGTCCTCGTGATGCTCGCGCGGCGGCAGGTCGATCGGTGCGTGCGGCACCTCGTGATACGGCACCTGCTGCAGCAGATGGTGAATGCAGTTCAGCCGCGCGCGCTTCTTGTCGACCGCCTGCACGACCCACCACGGCGCTTCCGGAATGTGCGTGCGAAGCAGCATCTCTTCCTTCGCGGCCGTGTAGGCTTCCCAGCGGCGGCGGCTCTCGAGATCCATCGGGCTCAGCTTCCATTGCTTGAGCGGATCCTCGATCCGGCTCTGGAATCGCACTTCCTGCTCGTGGTCGGTGATCGAGAACCAGTACTTGACGATCTGGATCCCGCTGCGCACGAGCATCTTCTCGAACTCGGGCACCGAACGGAAAAACTCCTCGTATTCGTCGTCGGTACAGAAGTTCATCACGCGCTCGACACCCGCGCGGTTGTACCAGCTGCGGTCGAACAGCACGATTTCGCCGCCGGCCGGCAGATGCGCGACATAGCGCTGGAAGTACCACTGCGTGCGTTCGCGGTTGTTCGGCGCCGGCAGCGCCGCCACGCGGCATACGCGCGGGTTCAGCCGCTGCGTGATGCGCTTGATCGCGCCGCCCTTGCCGGCCGCGTCGCGCCCCTCGAAAATGACGACGAGCCGGTGCCCCGTGCTCACGACCCAGTCCTGCAGCTTCACGAGTTCGCCCTGCAGGCGGAACAGCTCGCGGAAATACTGCTTGCGCGCTTCGCGCCGCTCCTGCGAAAACAGCAGGTCGTCGCTGTCGTCGAAGCGGCGATCGTCGAGCTCCATCTCGAGTTCTTCGTCGTAGGCGTCGACCAGGTCTTCCTCGAAGCGGCGCTGACGCGCTTCCATCGATTCGAGATCGGTGCGGTTGTCGGTCTCGGTGCGGTTATCGTTGTCGCCCATGGGGCCTCCTTCCATCGTTGACGCAGCCAAACGCCGACATTATCCCAGCGTCGCGCGTCAAATTCATGAAAAAGGGCCGGCGCACCGGTCAGAAGCGGAACGCGAGCAGCACGCTCGCCAGCACGGGGTTCGCGGCAATATCGAACGTGTTCGACGCGAGCTGCCGGTTCGGCTGGTCGATATCCAGCGTAATCTTCGTACGTAACGGGATATAGGTCACCATGCCGGTGATCCAGAACTGGCGCGTGATCTGGTAGCTCGCGCCGACGGTGAACACCGGCTCCCACACGCTCTTCACCTTCGCCGACACGTTGGTCTTGCCCGACAGCAGCAGGTCGCCGCCGGCATCCCAGATCCGCTGGAACAGCGCCGGGTCGAGCAGCAGCGACTGCAGGCTGCCGATGTCCGCGCCCGCCGCGAGCAGCCCGCCGAGCGACGCGAGCTTGCGCTGGAACACGGGATTCAGGTTCGTGTTCGTGAAGCGCGTATAGCTGACGCCGATGCCCGCGAACGGGCGGAAACGGTCGTCGCGCTCGCCGAGGTAATACTTGAACACGACGGACCCGAGCCACGCGCGCGTGGTCGCGAGCGGGTTGCTTTGCGTGTTCGCGAGATCGATCAGCGGAAAGCGCCCCTGGGCGCCTGAAAAGATCCGGTCGAGCGGCAGCGCGATGCTGCCGTGCCCGCGCAGCGTCAGCACCGGCGGAATGCCCGCGCCGAGTTCGGCCGCCCAGTTCTCCGAGAAAAAATGCGTCAGCGTGAACGCCAGCGTGTTCGTGTTGCCGAGCGACAGCTGCGACCCCTGGTTCTCGAAGCTGTTCAGCCCGAGCGCGTCCGTGTGCGTCGTCACGGGCGTCGATCGGCCGGTCGTGCCGACGAAGTGCCAGCCGAGGCCGACCATGTTGCGGTCGTCGCCCATCAGCTGCGTCAGCAACGGCGGCGCCTGGGCGGCCGGCAGATCGGGCAGCCTCGACGGATCGACCGGATGCAGTTCGTACGGCATCCGGTCGGCATGGACGACGCCCGGCGCCGGCATGTCGCCCGCCGCCGCGTCGCGCGGCACGGCCGGATCGCAGCCGCCAACGGCGCCACCGGCGCCGCCGTCGTCGAAGCCGATGCCGTCCGCGCCGTCGTCGGACGCTGCCGCGCATGCGCGCCCCGCCCCGCCGGTTCGCTGGCCGAGCGTGATCTTGCGCGCCGTCAACGGGACGGCGTCGGGTTGCGGCCCGTCGGCCTCTTCTCCGTGCCTGCCGTGCCTGCCGTGCCTGCCGCGCCCGCCGCGCGCCGGCCCCGCGTCGGTCGTCCATGCGCTCGCATCGAACCCGTCCGCGTCGCCGCCCGGCCAGAAGCCGATCCCGTCGGCGCCGGCCTGCCAGCGTGGTTCAGCGTCCGCGTCCGGCGGCGGCGCGCCATGCGCGGCGGCCGCGCACGCGAACAGCGTCGCGCCGAGCCAGCGCGACAGCGGACGCACGGCGCCCGGCCGCGCACGGCGGCGGTACGTGTCCCGGCTCGCCATCGGCTCAGGCCGGCACGCCGAACAGGCGTTGACGGATGCGGTACAACGGCTCGAACAGCCATTCGAGCAGGCTGCGCCGCTCCAGCACGATGTCGGCCTTCAGCATCATCCCGGCCCGCAGCGACAGCGGCCGCCCTTCGAACGCCGGCGTGCGGTCGGCCAGCTCGACCCAGGTCTTGAAGTAGGTCTGCGGCGTGGCGGCATCGCCCGGCAGGTTCAGCTCCTTCGCGGAAAACGCGACGGGCGAGATCGACAGCACCTTGCCGCGATACGTGCCGAACTTCTCGACCGGATAGCTTGCGTACGCAACCTTCACCTCCTGCCCCTTCTTCACGAAGCCGGCCTTCGAGGACGGAATGTAGACCTCGGCGATCAGCCCGTCCGCCTTCGCGGGCAGGATCTCGACGACGCGCGTACCCGGCGGGTCGATCACACCGCCCTGCACGACGTCGAGCCGCACGATCTGCCCGTCGGCCGGCGCGTACAGCACCTGGTTCACGTTCTCGTCGATGTTGTATTCCTTCGCGTTCAGCTCCTCCTGCTTGATCTTCAGTTCCGCGTTCGCACCGTCGTACTTGCTCTGCATCGTGTCGAGGTCGCCGCGCAGCTTCATCGCATTCTTCGCGAGCTCGGCGCGGCGCAGCAGCAGGTCCTGGTACGCCTGCCCGGCCTGCAGGTACTGCGTGTTGACCTGGTTGTACTGCTCGAGCGTCACGACCTGTTCGTCGAGCAGCTGCTTCACGCGTGCGCGCCGTTCGCCGTACTCGTCGACGATGCGCTTCTGGTCCTGGATCTGCCGGTCGATCAGCCCGCGGCTCTCGCCCTGCGCGGCGATCTGCTGGTTGATCTGCTGTACCGACGACCGGTATTCGAGGCGTGCCGCGTCGATCTGCTGCGTGACCTCGACGCGCTGCCGGTCGAGCGCCGCACGCATCCCCTGCACGTTGTTCGCCTGGCTCACGAAGCTCGTGTCGCGCGTCACCGCCAGCAGCCGCTGGCCGGCCTTCACGTGCTGGTCCTTGCCGACGTAGACGTCGCGCACGGCCCAGCCCGGCGGCGCGCTGACACCGATCAGCCCCGAACGCGGCGTCAGCATCCCCGATACGCTCTCGGTGTTCGCGTAGCTCAGTTCGACGAGCGCGGTCACGAACATCGCGAACATCGCAAGCGACAGGTAGCAGAAGAAGCGCATCGACACCGGCACGTCGACGACGCCGTGGATCACGGTGCCGAAGGTCGTGCCGCGCGCGAGCTTGCGCGACGGCTTCTGTTCTCGGAGGGCGGAATTCCAGGTCGGCATGGGGCAGGCTCGTCAGGAGCGACGCCGCGCGGCCGCATCGAGCAGCGGCGTCGGCATCAGGTAAGGCGTGAAGTGTTCCCAGAAATGCCACTGCTCGGGCTGCCGCACGAGCGCCTGTTCGAGACGGTCGACGATGCGCTGGTGCGTGGCGCGCACCGGCGACGCGTCGTCGTCCGCGCCGAGCATCGGCGCGAGCGGGCTGGCCGCCAGCTCGGTGAAATGCACCGCGCAGCGATCGCGGAACGGCACGCCCGTCGCATACGCGACGAGCAGCGGAATCCCCTGCTCGACCGCGAGCTTCACGCCGCCGCCGGCCATCCGCACCCAGCGGCCGCCGAGCCGGCAGCGGTTGGTCTTGCCGAACTTGCCGTGCAGGTCGGAGAACAGCAGGAACACGGGTGCCTCGCGCCGCAGGCTCGTGATCAGCCGCCGCAGGTGCACGCGCTCCTCGATGTCGATGAACTCGACTTCGCCGGCGCCGTATTCGGCGACGAGCCGCAGCGCATCGTCGAAGAACGCACCGGGCGCATCCCGGTGCAGGATCACCATCAGCTTGCGGTCGTCGGGAATCATGAAGCGCAGCTTCGTGACGAACAGCATCAGGTTGCCGAAGTGCAGCCCCGCGAGCATCAGCGGGCCGCCGCGCGCGAGTGCCGCCCGCAGCTGCTCGTCGCCTTCGCACGCCATCCCGTCGATCATCGACTTCATCGATTCGAGGCTGTGCGTGCGCAGCTTGAGCCCCGCGAATTCCGCTTCGAACAGTTCGCGCACGATCGCCGCCGACACGTCCCGCACGCGTCGCGGATCATCGTTCAGGTGCGCGCTCAGCATGTATGCGACCGCGCGCTCGATCGACTCGCGAATGCACGGAAAGCAGCGCAGGCAGGCGCCCGAGCACCAGCGCATCAGCCGCAACCCGCGCGCCGGCGACGTGCGCAGCGCGACGGCCCGCACCGCGCGCCGCACCAGGAACGCATACGAGAAAGGATTGAGCAGGAAGAGTCGCCCGAGCATCACCGTGCCTCCTCGGCCGCGCGCCACGCATCGGTCGCGTCGGTCAATACGCCGTCGTGCATCTGGTAGATCCGGTCGACCATCGACAGGATCGACGCGTCGTGCGTGACGAGCACGATCGTGCACGGCAGCGTCAGCACGTTGCGGCAGATCTCGTGGGTCGTCGCCTGATCGAGGTTCGACGAGAATTCGTCGAGGATCAGCAGGCGCGGCTCGCAATACAGCGCCCGTGCGATCAGGAGCCGCTGCATCTGCCCGGCCGACAGGAATTTCTGCGTATCGCCGAGCGGCGTGTCGTAGCGATGGTCGAGCCGCTCGATCTCGTCGTGGATGCACGCGAGCTTCGCCGCGTCGAACATCGCGCCGATCCGCGGCGCGGGCGCGAAGTTCGTGATGTTGTCGCGGATCGTGCCGCGAAACAGCTGGTCGGACTGCGTGACGGCCGCGAGATGCTTGCGGTACTGCCGCAGGTTCACTTCCGCGAGATCGACGCCGCCGACGAACAGCGTGCCGGGCTCCGGCCGCACGAGCCCGCAGATCAGGTTCAGCAGCGTCGTCTTGCCGCTGCCGGTGCGGCCGACGATCGCGATCTTGCTGCCGGCCGGCACGTCGAGCGCGATGTCGCGCAGGATCGGGCGGTTGCCGCCCTTCGGCGTGTACGACAGCGCACGGATGGAAAGCGTGCCGTCGAAACCGTCGACGGGCCGCACGACCGCGTCCGGCGCGGGTTCCTCGGTCTCGGTCTGCAACACGTCGGCGACGCGGTCCATGTGCACCTGCAACACCTTGCGGCGCACGTAGAGCTGGATCGAATCGATGAACTTGTCCGCGAACAGGTTCTTGTACTGGATGAACGCGTAGATCACGCCGATCGTGCTCTGCCCGTGCATGACGAGCCACGCGCCGTATGTGACGATCACGAGCTGCTCGACGTGCACGATCCCCTTCGACACCGCATCGAACAGCAGTTGCAGCCGCTCCTGCTGGCGCATCGCCTGCAGCTTCTGCGTGAATGCGTTGACCCACAGGCTGCTGCGCGCGGTTTCGGCCGACAGCAGCTTGATCGAGTGCGCGGAGCGGATGTTCTCGATCAGCAGCGCGTCGGCTTCCGCGCCGCGCGTGAGGATCTGCGACATCGCGTCCTGCAGCTGCGGCTGGATCGCGAGCCGGCTGAGCGCGAACAGCACCATCCCGGCCAGGCTGATGCCGGCCAGCACCGGGCTGTAGTACAGCATCAGCACGAGCGTCAGCGTGCAGGTGACGATATTGAGCAGCCCGCCGACCAGCCCGTCGACGAGAAACCGCCCGACCTCCGACACCGACGACACGCGCGAGATCGAATCGCCGGTGTTGTGGAACAGGAAATAGCCGATCGGCAGCCGCGCGAGATGCCCGACCATGTTCGCCGACAACTGCTGCGACACGATGTTGCGCAGGTAGCTCTTGATGTTGCCGACGAGGTTCGCGTAGAGCGTGTCGAACAGGAACACGATCGCGAACAGGATCGTCAGCAGGTACAGGATGTCGACGTCGGTCTTCTTCAGCGCCTCGTCGATCGTCAGTTGCACGTACGACGGGCCGAGCAGCAGCAGGAACTGCGCGGCGACGCCGCCCGCGATGCCGATCGCGAGGCTCTTGCGGATGCCGGTCAGCCCTTCGAGGTAGTCGCGCAGCCGGATCCGGTCGGCCCGCCCCGCCCGCGTGAAGCCGATATCGGGATTCAGTTCGAGCGCGTAGCCCGTGATGTGCGTGAGCGCCTGCGCGAGCGGCAGCTTCGTTTCGCCGAGCGCGGGATCGACGATGTGCACGCTGCCGTAGCCGACCTTCGTCAACACGACATAGTGGTTCATCCCCCAGTGCAGGATGCACGGCGTCTTGAGCGCGTCGAGTTCGCCCGCGTCGAACTGCAGCCCGCGTGCGCGCAGGCCGAGATCGTTCGAGATCTCCATCAGGTCGAAGAACGACAGCCCGGAATCGATCCGGACCGGATAGCGGTTGCGCAGCGTGCGCAACGTCGTTTCGCGCCCGTGCCACGACGCGATCATCGCGAGGCAGGCCAGGCCGCACTCCGTCACCTCGTCCTGCAGGACCGGACGGACTTTACGCGTATTGAAGAGCATGGTCGGGCACCCGAGGCGCGACGAGGCGCCGCCCGGGCCTGCCGATGCGGGCCCGTGGCGGGTCGTGCGCGATACGCAAGGGCACAGCCGGCACGCTGCCGGCTGCGACGGAAGACCGGTGTTACCGGCCGCCTGGCGGGCCGCTCAGCGCGACGAGCCGAGCGACATCCGGAACTGTTCGACGGCGCGGGTCTGGTACTGGGTCATCAGGCCCTGCAGCGTGGTCCCGATCGACTGGTTGACGAGATCGACCGTATAGGCGGCCGAATTGGAGTAAAGCGACGCGCCGCCGCGAATCTGGCGGGCCTGTTCTTCCGTGATGTCTCGCATTTGTTGTGGCCTTTATATTGTCGGAATGCCCGCCACCGTCAGCCAATTGCAATCTCAATGGCTGTTAACTTTATTACGGGGATAATCCGGCACTCCCGCCTCCTGATAATCGCCCGAACCGGAAATAATGCATTCCGGATTCGCTTTATTGCCACTTCGGCGATCGATTCTTTTCCTTCTGTTTCGCAGCATTTCGCGCGGGGGGCGCCTCCCCGCGCACGGCGGTTACTTGCCGGTGTTATTGAACGTCTTCGGGTTCTGCAGGTAATTGCCGAGGCTCGGCAGGAACTGGCCGAGCGCGGTCACCACCGGCGCGGCGTCAACGGCGAGGCTACCCAGCGAGCTGATCGCACCGCCGCCATGCACATTCCTGACCTGTTCCGTCGTCATGACCTTCATCATTCTCTCCTCGTAAAAAATAAAGATGATGCAAAGAACCTTCATTGAAAGACAAACGGCTTTTAATCCCTAGCGACTTGTTAATCTAATAATCACTGCGATTACGAGCCGAAATCAGGCTATCATGCGGGCGCATCGGAATTCAATGGAGGACACACTCTTACAGGCGCGTTTTCCGGTGCGCCACGGATGGCAGGCATTCATTCTGTTTGAATTTCAATTTCAATACGTTTAAATCCCGCCGCGATGCATTGCGGCACGGGCAGGAGACGGAGACGGCCATGTTTGAAACGAGGCGCGCGAATTACGGATCGGCGACGCGGAATTCGGGTAATTCCCTATCAAGTTTTACGACTAGGTGGAATCCCCGACTTGCAACCGTGACATTGTTCGCTGTAACGATAGCCGGCCTGTCAGCGAACGCGCGCGCGTTCTGCCTCGACACCGCCTACCAGTACGCGGTCGTGCACGATCCGCGCTACCTGCAGGCGCGCAGCGAATACGATGCGGCCCGCCAGAAATTCCCCGAAGCACGCGCGCAGATGTTGCCGCAGGCCGCCGCGCAACTCGAATGGGGACGCTACGGTACGCACGCGAACCTGTTCGGCATCGACGTCAGCGGCTCGAGCAATGCCGCATACGGTTCCGCGCAGGTCACGCAGGCGCTGTTCAACGTGCCCTACCTGTACGACATGCGGCGCGCGACCGAGTACGAGGAATCGGCGAAACAGAAACTCGAGGTCGCGAAGCAGGACCTGATCCTGCGCGTCGCGAACGCGTGCTTCGACCTGCTGAGCGCGCGCGAGAAACTGCAGTCGGCCGACGACGAAGTGAACGCGCTCACCCGGCTCGAAAGCGATACGCGACGCATGGCACAGCTCGGCATGAAGACGATCGGCGACACGGCCGAAATCGAGGCGCGCCGCAGTCTTGCGCAATCCGACGAAGCCCTCGCGCAAACCGACGTGGACGCGCGCCGCGCGCGCTACGAGACGCTGCTCGGTTCGACGATCGATTTCTCGCGCTGGCCGCGGCTCGCGATGCGCGGCTCGTCACCGCGCATTCCGTCGGGCGAATACGCACCGCAGGACAACCCCGCGTACCGGCAGGCGTACCGCGACGTCCAGGTCGCGCGGCTCGCCGCGAAGCGCGTCAGCGCCGAGCACTTGCCGACCGTCGACCTGTTCGCGTCGTATTCGCGCGGGCTCAACCCGAACCTGCGCGGGCTCACCGATCGCTCCGACTTCCATCAGAGCGCGGTCGGCGTGCAGGTGACGATCCCGATTTTCTCGGGCGGCAGCGTGTACTACCGGCAGGTGGAAGCCGAGCACGTGACCGAGCAGTACCGCAACCGGCTGCGCGAAGTCGAGGAGCAACTGGGCACCGATCATCGCGAGGCGCTGTCCGCGCTCGAATCGGTCGGCAAGCGCATCCGCGCGCTGCAGCAGTCGCTGCAGGCCGCGCGCCTCGCGTACGATTCGTCGATGAAGGCGCATCAGGTCGGCTACAGCACGACGTACGAAACGCTGAACCTGCGGCGCGACATCTCGGGCATCCGGCAGAAGCTGTTCGACAGCTATCTCGACGCGCTGAAGCTGCAGTTGAAGCTGAAAAGCGTGCTCGGCACGCTCGACGAGCAGTCGTTGATCGCGGTGGACAGCTTTCTCGAAAGCAATGCGGCGAGCGAGCGCGGTTAAGCGTAGTTGAGCGTGGGTCGGCGCGCATCGGCATCGCGCAAAAAGGTTGTACACGCAACCTTGATGACCGGTGCCGACGCGCCGGCCGGTCGATCCATCTAAGCCGGCGCGGAACGACAATGCGCCGTCGTTCACGCAAGCGTGCGTCCGACCCCGCTCGATCGCGGCGCAATACACGATCCCGGGCGCACGCCGCGCCCTCACCGCGTGCAGGGGTATACGCGATGTTGCGTCCAAAAAAAACTTTGCCTAGAGTGCATCCCATCGATCCGGCGGACAAAGACGTCCCACGATCGTGCGCAGCGCGCGCCCGCTAGCCCGCGCTTCGCCGGCCCCGTTTCGGGCCGCCCATCCGCATTCCCGTTATCCGACAGCGTTGTCGGATGAACGGACCGGCAAAGAAGCCCTTGCCTCGCTCGTCGAGGCAAGGGCTTTTTTTTGTCTTTCGAAAACGCACGTCTTCACCCGAACCAGGAGCACACCATGCGTCATGGCGATATTTCCAGCAGCAACGACGCCGTCGGCGTCGCCGTCGTCCAGTACAAGATGCCGCGCCTGCACACGCGCGCCGACGTGATCGCGAACGCCCGCGAAATCGCGGAGCGCGTGGTCGGCATCAAGCGCGGCCTGCCCGGCATGGACCTCATCGTGTTTCCCGAGTATTCGACGCACGGGATCATGTACGACGCAAAGGAGATGTATGACACCGCATCGACGATCCCCGGCGAGGAAACCGACATCTTCGCGGCCGCGTGCCGCAAGGCGAACGTGTGGGGCGTGTTCTCGCTGACCGGCGAGCGCCACGAGGAACACCCGGACAAGGCGCCGTACAACACGCTCGTGCTGATCAACAACCAGGGCGAGATCGTGCAGAAGTACCGCAAGATCATGCCGTGGGTGCCGGTCGAAGGCTGGTATCCGGGCGACTGCACATACGTCGCCGAAGGGCCGAAGGGCCTGAAGATCAGCCTGATCATCTGCGACGACGGCAACTACCCGGAGATCTGGCGCGACTGCGTGATGCGCGGCGCCGAGCTCGTCGTGCGCTGCCAGGGCTACATGTACCCGGCGAAGGACCAGCAGGTGCTCGTGTCGAAAGCGATGGCGTTCATGAACAACTGCTACGTGGCAGTCGCGAATGCGTCCGGATTCGACGGCGTGTACTCGTATTTCGGCCACTCGGCGATCGTCGGCTTCGACGGCCGCACGCTCGGCGAATGCGGCGAGGAAGAGAACGGCGTGCAGTACGCGGAGCTGTCGGTGAGCCTGATCCGCGATGCGCGCCGCAACATGCAGTCGCAGAACCACTTGTACAAGCTGCTGCACCGCGGCTACACGGGCAAGATCGGTTCCGGCGAATCGCCGAACGGCGTCGCGCAATGCCCGTTCGAGTTCTATGCGAACTGGGTGAACGACCCGGACGGCACGCGCCAGGCCGTCGAACGGCTGACACGCGCGACACCCGGCACGCCCGAATGCCCGATCGAAGGCATTCCGTCCGAAGCGCCCGCGCATCGCTGAACCCGCGCCCCGCCCGGCCGTTCGCGCTGCCTGCGCGAACGGCGCCGTCTCACTCTGGAGCCTTCATCATGCTCGGTGTCGCTCTTTTCTTCATCGGCGCGGTGCTGGTCGTCAACGGCGTCGCGCTCACCGGCCGCATCGAACCGCGCGACGCGGCCGGCCTGAACCTGCTCGTCGGGCTGCTCGCGCTGCTGATCAACCTCGCCGGCCTCGTGCAGGCGTCGGCGCCGCCGCAGTTTTTCTCGAGCGCGGGCGGGCTGCTGTTCGCGTTCACGTACCTGTATCTCGCCGCCGTCCAGTGGCGCGGGCTGCAAGGCGCCGGCCTCGGCTGGTATTGCCTGTTCGTCGCGATCAGCGCACTCGTCTATGCGGGCACGTCGAGCGACGCGCGTTTCGGGGCGATGTGGCTGCTGTGGTCGAGCCTGTGGTTCCTGTTCTTCGTCGCGCTCGGGCTGAAGCGGACCGTGCGCTTCCTGCCCGGCTACACGATCGCGATCGGCGTCGGCACCTGCTGGCTGCCCGGCATGCTGATGATGACGGGGAGGTGGTAATGAGCGCACGCGATACGCCGCTGGCCACCGATCCGCTCGCCGGGCACCGCATCGCCGATGTGCCGTTCTACCAGCCGGCCGGTGCCGAGGCCGACTGGTTCGAGACGGCCTGCCGCCATCACCTGCCGGTCCTGCTGAAAGGGCCGACCGGCTGCGGCAAGACGCGCTTCGTCGAATACATGGCGTGGCGCATGGGCCTGCCGCTGATCCAGGTCGCGTGCAACGACGACACGTCGGCGGCCGACCTGACGGGCCGCCACCTGCTCGACGCCGACGGCACCTACTGGGCCGACGGGCCGCTCACGCTCGCGGCGCGGCACGGCGCGATCTGCTATCTCGACGAGATCGTCGAGGCGCGCCCCGACGCGACGGTCGTGATCCACCCGCTGACCGATTCTCGGCGCGTGCTGCCGCTCGACCGGCTCGGCGAAGTCGTCCATGCGCATCCGGATTTCCATCTGGTGATCTCGTACAACCCCGGCTATCACGGCGAGCACCGGCGGCTGAAGCCGTCGACGCGGCAACGTTTCGTCGCAATCGACTTCGGCTATCCGGATGCCGCGCACGAGGCCGACGTCGTCGTGCGCGAAAGCGGCGCCGACCGCGAAACCGCGCGCCGGCTCGTCGATCTTGCGCAGCGCACGCGGGCGCTGGCGCAGGCGGGCAACGGGCTCGACGAAGGCGCGTCGACGCGCCTGCTCGTGCACGCGGCAAGGCTGATCGTCGCGGGGCTCGCGCCGCTCGATGCCTGCCGGATCGCGATCAGCGACGCGGCGACCGACGACGCCGACACGCGTGCCGCGTTGCAGACGATGGCCGCCGCGTACTTCGCGACATGAGCGCACTGCCACTCGCCCGCTTCCTGCACGGGATGACCGCGCACGAGACCGACGTGCGCCTCGACGACGCGGCGCCGCGCGCGACGCTCGGCCATGCCGCGCTGCGCGTGCCCCGTGCGTTGCCGCCCGATGCGCGCATCGCGGCGGCCGCGCACGCGCTGGCTCACTGGCGGCACTCGCCGTCCGGCGAGCCGGCCGACACGCTGACGCAGATCGGTTCGGCCGTCGCCGGCGTGATCGAGGATGCGCGCGTCGAGGCGCTGCTGGCCCGCGAATGGCCGGGGCTCGCAACGTTCTGGGCGCCGGCGTTCGCGCCGATCGGCCGTGAAGGGCTCACGTTCGGCTGCCTGTGCGCGCGGCTCGCGAAAGCGTTGTTCGATCCGTCGTATCGCGACGGCAACCCGTGGGTCGACAAGGGCGCGCAGTTGTTCGCCGAACGGCTCGACATGCTCGACGACTACCATGCGTTTCGCACGATTGCGTCGAGGCTCGCGAACGATCTCGGCCAGATGCGCGTCCGCTTCGAACCCGACGACGGCGCATGGCTGCCCTATCGCGACGACAACGCGTGGCTGTGGGCGCAGCCGGCCACCGCGGCGGCCGAACAGGCGGGCAACGACGGCGTCGAGATGTCGGCCTCGACCGGCGGCCACAGCGACGAGCGCGACGACGCACCGCCGTCCGCACCCGATGCGCCGCGCTATCCCGAGTGGAATTGCCACACGCAGCGCGAACGACGCGACTGGACGACGATCGTCGAACGCGCGCCCGCCACGTCGGCGCCGCCGCCGTCGCTTTCCGCACTGATCGACGCCGACCGGCGCGCGGCAAAGCGAATGCCGGCCGAGCGCGCATCGGAGCTGCTGCGGCGCGTGGGCCGCCAGCTCGACGGCGATGCGCTCGACGTCGATGCGGCGATCGCCGCACGCATCGCCCGGCACGCCGGGCACGCGCCCGATCCGCGCGTGTTCCGTCGCCGCGTGCCGCACGACGCGCGCGGGCCCGTGCTGATCCTGCTCGACCTGTCGGCGTCGACGGCCGCGCAGGTCGCCACGCTCGAGAAACGCGCGGCGTTCGTGCTCGGCGACCTGTTCGACCGGCAGCGGCGCCGCTGGGCCGTGCACGGCTACACGTCGGACGGCCGGCATCGCGTGTACTACGCGCGCTTCAAGGATTTCGGCGAAGCGTTCGACGCCGGCCGCCGCGCGGCGCTGCTCGCGGCCGACAGCGGGATGAGCACGCGCACGGGCGCGGCACTGCGGCATGCGCTAGCCTTGCTGCGCCGCGAAGCCGCGAGCGCGCGGGCCGCCGTGCTGCTGATCGGCGACGGCGAAGCCGCCGACGTCGACGTGTTCGACCCACGCTACCTCGTCGAGGATGCGCGTCACGCGGCACGCCTGGGCCGGCGGCGCGGTGTCGCGATTGCCGGTCTGTCGTTCGGCGAGCCGCCCGGGTTGTCTACAATACTTGGCGTCGGCCCGCGCTGCGTGCACGCGGCGAACGGCGACGCATTGCCGGCCGTCGTCGCGCACGCGGCCGGACGACTGACCGCATGACGGCCCCACCCGGAAGAGACAGGAACGACCGAATGAACAGTGTGAAGGTTGGCGTATTGTTCTCGCAGAGCGGATGCACGTCGCACCTTGGCCGGAGCCAGTTGCGCGGCACGCTGCAGGCGATCGCCGAGATCAACGAAGCGGGCGGCGCGAACGGCTGCGAGATCGTGCCCGTCGTGCGCGATGCCTGTTCGGACCCGGCCGTCTATGCGCGGCTTGCAGAGGAACTGATCGCCACCGAGCGCGTGAACGTGCTGTTCGGCGGATACATGTCGAGCAGCCGCAAGGCGCTGATTCCGATCGTCGAGAAGTGGGACAAGCTGCTGTTCTACCCGACGCTCTACGAAGGCTTCGAGTTCTCGCCGAACGTGATCTACACAGGTGCGGCCCCGAACCAGAACAGCGTGCAGCTCGCTGCGTTCATGACCGCGCAGTTCGGTGCGCGCGTGTATCTCGTCGGGTCCGACTACATCTACCCGTACGAGTCGAACCGCATCATGATCGATCTCGTCACGCAGCATCCGGAAGGCCAGATCCTCGGCGAGGTCTACATGCCGCTCGTCGCGTCCGAGCAGGATTTCGCGGCGGTCGTCGAGGACATCCGCGCGAAGGCGCCCGACTTCGTGTTCAGCACGCTCGTCGGCGACAGCACGGCCGCGTTCTACCGTGCGTATGCGCAAGCCGGCCTCGATGCGCGCAAGATGCCGATCGCGAGCCTGACGACCTCCGAGATCGAGCTCGGTCAGATGGGCGCGGCCGCGGCCGGCCACTACACGTCGTCGCCCTACTTCCAGACCATCGATTCGGACGTGAACCGGCGCTGCATCGCGCAGCTCAAGGCGCGCTTCGGCGACGACGCGAACGCCTCCGCGCCGTGGGAAGCCGCGTATTTCCAGGTTCACCTGTTCGCCAATGCGCTCGCGCGCGCCGGCACCGACCAGCGCGACCGCCTCGTCGAACATCTCGCGGACGCGGAATTCGACGCGCCGCAGGGCCGCGTGAAGATCGACCGGCTCACGCAGCACACGTGCCTGTACCCGCGCATCGGCTGCGCGACGGCCGACGGCAATTTCACGATCGTGCGCGAAGCGACGCGGCGCGTGCATCCCGATCCGTACCTCGTCACGCATTCGCTCGGCGACCGCGTGCACGCGCCCGACGAACAGAAGGCGTAACCGACGATGCGCGCCCGCACCCCGATCCGCTCGACGCCGCGCCTGCTCGCCGAACTGCGCTCGCTGCGCGTGATGGTGTACTACCCGGATGACGACAACGGCCTGCTGCTCGTCGAGCAGCTCTCGCGCATCGGTTGCCCGAGCGAGCAGCGCTGGCCGCCGCCCGCCGCGCTGCCGGAGAGTGTCGACCTCGTGATCCTCGCGGTCCGGCCCGACCTGCTGCACCTGTCGATCCCGTGGCTCGAGGACGATGCGCGGCCGCCGCTCATCGCCGTCACGACCTACGAAAGCCCGACGATCCTCGAACTGATGCTGCGCATCGACGCGCAGAGCGCGGTAACGACGCCGGTGCGTTCGTTCGGCCTGTTGAGCGCGATGGCGCTCGCGTGTCACCAGAGCCGGCGGCACGACGAATACCGGCGCCGCATCGCGCAGCTGGAACAGCGCGTGATGTCCGCGCGCACGCTGCAGGAAGCGAAGACGCTGCTGATGCAGCACAACGCGATCAGCGAGGAAGAGGCATATCAGCAGATCCGCTCGCAGGCGATGGAACGGCGCATCTCGATCAACCAGCTCGCCGAGCAGATCGTGCACGCGCATGCGCTGTTGAAGCGGTAACGCGATCGGCGATCGCCGATCGCCGCGCGTCAGGCGCGTCAGTCCGGCGGCGGCAACACGACCGTGTCCTCCGGCCCGAGCACGCGCCCGTCCTGCGAACGCAGCTCGAGCTTCCTGACGGGCAGCCCGGTCTTCCGGTCGACGAGCAGCACGTGCGCCTCGTCGGGTTCGAAGAAGAAATCCTCGCCCCACTGCCGCAATGCGACGAGCAGCGGAAACAGGCCGCGCCCTTTCTCGGTCAGCACGTATTCGTGATGCGCGCCGCCGTCCGCGGCCGGCACGATGTCCATGATCCCGTGCGCGACCAGATTGCGCAGACGCGCGGCCAGGATGTTCTTGGCCAGCCCGAGGTTCTTCTGGAATTCGCCGAAGCGGCGCAACCCGTCGAACGCGTCGCGGACGATCAGCAGCGACCACCAGTCGCCGATCGCGTCCAGCGGGCGGGCAACGCCGCAGGGGGAATCTTCATGCGTGGTTCGTCTGTTCATCGATGCATGAGGCAATGCCGTTCCGGGAATGCGGCCGGAACGGCGGTTACGCTCGTTGAAATGAATGGTTGCAATATAAAACTCGTCACACGAAAGATCAATCGCGCGGGGCTCGACTGTTCCCGATCGATGAACGCCATGGCCGATTCGGGTCTCATTGGCACTTCAGTTCGTACATCTGGCCTATAAATTCCGGCATTTCCCCGTTCCGGCACATCATCCCGCACCAACGTGCCGAGCATCCGCCGATTGCCGCGGCCCTCTTTTTGGTTGCAACTTGCAACCCGATATCCTACGCTTCGATTCGGTTTCAACTTGAAACCAAACTATCCGACTACCGAAGGAGCGCTCGATGATCCGGTCCGATGCCACGTTCGACGGCACCTTTCCTTTCACCCCGCATTTCGACGACGCATCCGGCTTCCGGATGCACTACGTGGACGAAGGCCCGCACAACGGCGAAACCGTTCTGTGCCTGCATGGCGAACCTACGTGGGGTTACCTGTTCCGCCATCTGGTTGCGGCGCTGCGTCCGACGCACCGCATCGTCGTGCCCGATCACATGGGCTTCGGCAAAAGCGCGACGCCGCAGGATCGCAGTTACTGGTTGCAGGACCATATCGACAACCTCGAGCGCTTCGTGCTCGCGCGCGGCCTCGAGCGCATCACGCTCGTGATGCACGATTTCGGCGGCCCGGTCGGCATGGGGCTCGCCGCGCGTCATCCGGATCGCATCCGGCGCATCGTGTCGGCGAACGGGCCGACGCCGTTCGGCCAGCCCGATCTCGTCGAGCGCCTGAATGCGAACGGTCGCGATGCGCCGTGGTTCCAGTGGATCATGCGTGCGGCGGCCGACGACACGCTTGAAACCGTGCTCGGTCAGCTCGGCTTCAACATCCTGAGCACGCTGAAACTGAACGGTTTCGAGAACCACGCAGTCATCACCGACACATGGATCGCCGCATACGGTGCGCCGTTCGCGCAACCGGCGGACTGTCTCGGCGCGATCGGATGGGCCCGCGGGTTTGCCGCGGGCGCGCACCGGTTCGAAGTGCCCGATGCGGCGGCATTGCGCGCGATACGCGAGAAACCCGCGCTCGCGATCTGGGGAGACGCCGACCGGACACTCGGCGCGGAACACTTCCTGCCGCTCTTCACCGCGCTGTTTCCGTCCGCGCCCGTCGAGCGGTTGGCGGGCGTCGGGCACTACTGCTTCGAGGATGCGCCCGACGCCATCGCGGTGCGGATCGCCGGCTTCATCCGGACGACCGGCTGAGTGCGTTCCGCAGCGGGCATCCGGCGCCCCGCCGCGGAACACGGCGTGCGCGGCCGCCTTCGCAACCGCGCACGCACCGCTTCACATCAGCGAATGACCCGCGTCACACCACGCCCGCGCGGGTCGGCCATCGCCTCCGGCGTCTTGCCGTCGATCTTGATCACCTGGATGTCGCCGCTGAAATCCTGCCCCTTCAGCGTGTAGCCGCGCGCCTCGATCTGCTTCGCGAGTTCGCCTTCGATCGGGTGGTACGGCTCCCAGAAGATCGTGTTCGGCGGCAGCAGCTGGTGATGGAAGCGCATCGCGCCGACCGCTTCCTTCAACGGCATCTTGAAATCGTAGATGTTGTTGATCACCTGGAAGATCGACGTGAAGATGCGCGAGCCGCCCGGCGTGCCGATCACCAGCGACACCTTGCCGTCCTTCGTCATGATCGTCGGCGACATCGACGACAGCGGGCGCTTCTTCGGTTCGATCGCGTTCGCGTCGCTGCCGACCACGCCGAACATGTTCGCCACGCCCGGCTTCGCGGAGAAGTCGTCCATCTCGTCGTTCAGCACGATGCCCGTGCCGTCGGCGATCACGCCCGAACCGAAATAGCCGTTGACCGTGTAGGTGTTCGACACCGCGTTGCCCCACTTGTCGACCACCGAGAAGTGCGTCGTTTCAGCCTTCTCCGGCATCGTCGTGCCGAGGCCCGGCTGCACGCTCTTCGTATCCGACGGCTCCTTCGGGTTGACTTCGGCCGCCCGCTTCGCGATATAGGCGTCGTCGGTCAGCTGCGCGATCGGCACCTTGTAGAAATCGGGATCGCCGAGATACTGCGCACGATCGGCGAACACGCGCTTCTCGATTTCCGCGACGAGGTGGATGTACTGCGGCGAGTTGAGCTTCACGCCCTCGAAGTCCTGCTTGAGGTCGGCCTTCATCTTCAGCAACTGCACGAGGCCGATGCCGCCCGAGCTCGGCGGCGGCGCGGTGATCACGTCATAGCCGTTCCACTTCGCCTGCACCGGCTGGCGCCACACCGCGCGGTACTGCGCGAGATCCTCGGTGGTGATCAGCCCGTTGCCGTCGCCGGTCTTCATCGACGCGGCGATCAGCTCGGCCGTCTTGCCCTTGTAGAAACCTTCCGCGCCGTCGTTCGCGATGCGCGTGAGCACGTCGGCGAGATCGGGCTGCTTGAAGTTCACGCCCGCCTTCAGCCCGGAGAAATACTTGTCGAAGTTGGTCTTGCCGCCGAACTCCTTCGACGCGTCGACGCCGCGCTGCGCGAGCTGCTCGTCGACGACGAAGCCATCGCGCGCATAGTGGATCGCCGGCGCGAGCACCTGCTTCCACTTCAGCTTGCCGAAGCGCTTCTGCGCTTCCCACATGCCCGCGACCGTGCCCGGTACGCCGACCGCGCGCGGGCCGTACAGGCTCATGCCCTTCACGACGTTGCCATCCTTGTCGAGATACATGTCCTTCGTCGCGGCGAGCGGCGCACGCTCGCGGTAGTCGATGAAGTACGGCTTGCCGTCCTTGTAGATCGTCATGAAGCCGCCGCCGCCGATGTTGCCGGCTTCCGGATACGTGACGGCGAGCGTGAAGGCGATCGCGACGGCCGCGTCGATCGCGTTGCCGCCTTCCTTGAAGATCCGCTCCGCGGCATCCGCGCTGTACTTGTCGGCCACCGCGACCGCCGAGCTCGTCAGGACGGCCGGCTGCGGCCCCTTCGCATAGACGGGTGCGTTCGGCAGGAAACCGATGCCGGCCACCGTCGCGAGCACGACAGCGGATGATTTGAAGCGATTCAGCGTAGTCATTGCATGTCCCCCATGTGGATCTCCTTCAGGCAGGAAAAGCACCTGTCCCGCGCATGACCGCCGGCGCACCGACGGCCATATCCGGTTTCGTAGTATAGGGGGACAAAAAGGGTCGAACACGTGACATGCGATGAAAGCGCATTCGCTGTGTGCGCCTGGTCATGTCGCCGCTTCTCGACACGGATGCGGACAGGTCGAAATTGCACCGGGCGCGCGGCCGCAATTCACACCGGTTCACGTCATCACGCAGCGCACAAAAACCGAAAGTTGCGAACTGCGCGACAGGCCACGTGACGCGTGAAAAAAAATCTGCAAACGCCCGTCCCGCTGCACGATCCGATCTGCGAAGATAGCGCCCCGCTTTCACACCGCATCACTGGTTCGTTCACGCGCCGCCTCACGTTTCTTCGTCTCGCTTCCTATGGCATCACACAACGCGCATCATGCGTCCGGCTTCGCGGCCGGCGTCGTCGCCGCCGCCCTCGTCGCACAAACCGGCGCCACGGGCCCGTGGCATTGGGGCATGTTCGCCGCATTCGCGGCGGGCGTCGCGGGCGGTACCGCGCCCGACTGGCTCGAAGTCGCATGGTGGCGCCGCAAGCGCCGCCTGTGGGTCACGCATCGAACCATCACGCACTGGGGCATCGGCTGGATCGCCCTGCTCGCGCTCGGCTGGCACGGGCTCATCCATCATCCGCATCCGCTGTGGGCCGCGCCGCTGTTCGGCTTCGCATGCGGCGGCGTGATGCACCTGCTCGCCGACTGGCCGAACCCGCTCGGCGTACCGTGGATCTGGCGGCGTCATTCACTCAACCTGTGGAACAGCGGGCGTTGCGACCTGATCGTCGTGGGCGCCGCATGGGGCGGCACGCTGTGGCTCGCGCAGTCGTTGTGCTCGCGTACGCCGCTGCTCGAACACTGGCTCGGCTGGCTGCATCGCGTCTAGTTGCAATTCGGCGCAATTTGACGCGATTCGGCGTGCCATCGGCACGCCGGCGCGCATGCAACTTTCCGTCCATTGAAAGTACGGTGCAGGCCCCCATTTGAGTCCCGTTCGCCGACACGCGCACCCGGCACGCACGCGCGACGTCTGGCACACTGGCGATTCGATTCGTGTGCGCCTTGCGCACGCTTTGCGCCCTGCTTGCACCCTATTTCAACGCTCCGATGGACGTCACCGCTACCCGCCCTGCCGCCCGTGCGCTCGACGTGTTCCACCCGGCCGTCGCCGCGTGGTTCCGGCGCACGTTCGCCGCGCCCACCGGCGCGCAGGCGCTCGCGTGGCCGCACATCAAGGCCGGCCGCTCGACGCTCGTCGCCGCACCCACCGGCTCCGGCAAGACGCTCACCGCGTTCCTGTGCGCGCTCGACGATCTGGTGCGCGATGCGCTCGCGCATGACGGCACGCTGCCCGACGCGACGCTCGTCGTGTACGTGTCGCCGCTGAAGGCGCTGTCCAACGACATCCACGTGAACCTCGATGCGCCGCTCGCCGGCATCGCCGATTCGCTCGCGCAACTCGGCCTGCCGGTGCCGGCGATCCGCACCGCCGTGCGCACCGGCGACACGACGCAGGCCGAGCGCGCGGCGCTGCGCAAGCGCGCGCCGCACATCCTCGTCACGACACCCGAGTCGCTGTACGTGCTGCTGTCGTCCACGTCGGGGCGGCAGATGCTGTCGAACGTGCGCTCGGTCATCGTCGACGAGATCCACGCACTCGCATCGTCCAAGCGCGGCAGCCATCTCGCGTTGTCGCTCGAACGTCTCGACGCGCTGGCCGGCCGTGCGCTGCCGCGTATCGGGCTCTCCGCCACGCAAAAGCCGATCGACGCGGTCGCGCGCTTCCTCGTCGGCGGCCCGGCCGACGCGCCGCGCGATTGCACGATCGTCGACACGGGCCACACACGCGAGCGCGACCTCGCGCTCGAACTGCCGAACGTGCCGCTCGAACCCGTGATGGCCACCGACGTGTGGGAACAGGTGTACGACCGCATTGCCGGGCTCGCGGCCGCGCACCGCACGACGCTGGTGTTCGTCAACACGCGGCGCACCGCCGAGCGCATGGCGCGCCATCTCGCCGACCGGCTCGGCAAGGATGCGATCGCCGCGCATCACGGCAGTCTCGCGAAGGAGCACCGCTTCGACGCCGAACAGCGGCTGAAGCGCGGCGAACTGAAGCTGCTCGTCGCCACCGCATCGCTCGAACTCGGCATCGATATCGGCGACGTCAATCTGGTCTGCCAGGTCGGCTCGCCGCGCGGCATCGCACCGTTCCTGCAGCGCGTCGGCCGCTCCGGACACCATGTCGGCGGCGTGCCGAAGGGGCGCCTGTTCCCGCTGTCGCGCGACGAGCTCGTCGAATGCGCGGCCCTGCTCGATTGCGTGCAACGCGGCGAGCTCGACGCGCTGAGGATTCCCGAAGCGCCGCTCGACGTGCTCGCGCAGCAGATCGTCGCCGAAGTGGCGTGCACGGAATGGCAGGAAGACGCGCTGTATGCGAGCTTCACGCGCGCGGCGCCGTACGCGCGGCTGACACGCGAGCGCTTCGACGAAGTGATGAAGATGCTCGCCGAAGGCTTCACGAGCCGGCGCGGCGTGCGCGGCGCGTACCTGCATCGCGACGTGGTCGGCGGCACCGTGCGCGGGCGCCGCAACGCGATGATGACCGCGACCACGTCGGGCGGCACGATCCCCGACATGGCCGACTACGCGGTGCTGCTCGAACCGCAGGGCATCCAGGTCGGCACGGTCAACGAGGATTTCGCGATCGAGAGCCTCGCTGGCGACGTGTTCCAGCTCGGCAACCAGTCGTACCGGATCATTCGCGTGGAAACGGGCCGCGTGCGTGTCGAGGACGCGCAGGGCCAGTCGCCGAACATTCCGTTCTGGCTCGGCGAGGCGCCGGGGCGCAGCGACGAGCTGTCGGCGGCGGTCGGCCGGCTGCGCGCGCGGCTCGACGGACTGTTCGCGGACGGCGACCGGCTCGCACATGGCAAGAACCGTGAACGCATCGGTGAAGGGACTGGCGGGAAGCCCGTGCCCCGGGCCGACGCCAAAGCGGGCGCGAAGGCGAAATCGAAGGCCGGGATCGAAGCCGATACCGACGCCTCGACCGGCTTGCGGCACGACACCGTCGTCGCCGCCACCGCCGAAAGCCGCCTCGCGCCGGCGTTGCGCTGGCTCGTCGACGATCTCCGCCTGTCGCCCGACGCCGCCCGCCAGATCGTCGACTACCTCGCCCGCACCCGCGCCGCGCTCGGCGCGCTGCCGACGCAGGACACGCTCGTGATGGAACGCTTCTTCGACGAATCGGGCGGCACGCAGCTCGTGATCCATTCGCCGTTCGGCAGCCGCATCAACCGCGCATGGGGGCTCGCACTGCGCAAGCGCTTCTGCCGCAGCTTCAACTTCGAGTTGCAGGCGGCCGCGACCGACGACGCGATCATCCTGTCGCTGTCGCTCGCGCACAGCTTCGCGCTCGACGAAGTGTGGCGTTACCTGCGTTCGGCCAGCGCCGAACACGTCCTCGTCCAGGCACTCCTCGACGCGCCGATGTTCGGCGTGCGCTGGCGCTGGAACGCGACGACGGCGCTCGCGCTGCCGCGCTTCACCGGCGGCAAGCGCACCGCGCCGCAACTGCAGCGGATGAAGAGCGAGGATCTGCTCGCGACCGTGTTTCCCGATCAGGTCGCGTGCCTCGAGAACATCGTCGGCGAACGCGAGATACCGCATCACCCGCTCGTCGACCAGACGCTCGACGACTGCCTGCACGACGCAATGGACACCGATGGCTGGCTCGCGCTGCTGCGCCGGATCGAGAGCGGTGCGATCGAGCTGATCGCGCGCGACCTGCCCGCGCCGTCGCCGCTCGCGGCCGAGATCCTGAACGCGAAACCGTATGCGTTCCTCGACGACGCGCCGCTGGAAGAGCGCCGCACGCAGGCCGTACAGTCGCGCCGCTGGAGCGACCCTGAATCGGCCGACGATCTCGGCGCGCTCGACGCCGACGCGATCGATGCCGTGCGCGACGAGGCCTGGCCGCTCGTGCGCGACGCCGACGAAATGCACGACGCGCTGCTCACGCTCGCATGCATCGCCGACAGCGAAGCACACGCGCACGAAGGCTGGCCCGACCGGCTCGCGGAACTTGCCGAACGCCGCCGCGCGACGAAACTCGTGACGCCCGGCGGCGGCGCCCTGTGGGTGCCGGTCGAACGGCTCGTGTGCCTGCGTGCGTTGCATCCCGATGCCCGCATCGCGCCGGCGCTCAAGGTGCCGGCTGCCTGCGCGCAGCCGTGGGAAGCGGATACCGCGCTCGTCGACGTGATCCGCGCGCGGCTCACCGGTTTCGGCCCGCTTGCACTCGACGCGATCGCGACACCGCTCTGCCTGCCGCCTGCGTCGATCGCGACGGCGCTCGCGGCGCTGGAGCGCGAAGGTTATGTGATGCGCGGCCGGTTCACACCGGGCACGACGACCGACGAATGGTGCGAACGCCATCTGCTTGCGCGCATTCATCGCTACACGGTGAAACGGTTGCGCCGCGAAATCGAGCCGGTGGAGCGCGCCGACTTCATGCGCTTCCTGTTCCACTGGCAACACCTGACACCCGACACGCGCGGTACGGGCCGCGATGCACTCGCGGCCGTGGTCGAACAGCTCGAGGGTTACGAGGCCGCGGCGAGCGCATGGGAAGACGCGCTGCTGCCCGCGCGCCTCACCGACTACACGGCAGGCGGGCTCGACGAGCTGTGCCGCTCCGGCAAGCTCGTGTGGACGCGCATCGGCGCGCCGGCCCGCGCGGCCGGCACGCCCGTTAAGACGACACCGATCGTGCTGCTGCCGCGCCGCCACCTCTCTGCCTGGCAGGCGCTGCGCGATCCCGACGCGCAACCGGCGCTGTCCGCACGGGCCGCCCAGGTGCGCGACACCCTCGCCGCGCACGGCGCGATGTTCTTCGATGCGCTGCTCGACGACCTGCACATGCTGCCCGTCGAACTCGAGCAGGCGCTCGGCGAACTGGTGTCGGCCGGCCTCGTGAATGCGGACAGCTACGCGGGCCTCCGCGCACTGCTGAAACCTGCCGTCAAGCGCAGCGCGACCTATGCGCCGCGCACGCGGCGCGGCGGTGCGCTGATCGGCGGAATGGACGACGCCGGCCGCTGGGCGCTCGTGCAACGCGCTTCGGCACCGGCTGACACGCCAACGCCGGCACCGAAGCGCGGTGCGCCCGCGACCGATCCCGACGCACTCGAACACATCGTCTGGACGCTGCTGCGCCGCTACGGCGTCGTGTTCTGGCGGTTGCTCGAACGCGAAGCCGACTGGCTGCCGAACTGGCGCGAGCTCGTGCGCGTGCTGCAACGCCTCGAAGCGCGCGGCGAGATTCGCGGCGGACGCTTCGTCGCCGGGCTCGCGGGCGAACAGTTCGCGCTGCCTGAAGCGATCCCGGTCCTGCGCGAACTGCGGCGGCAACCGGGCGACGGACAGTACGTTTGCGTGACGGGCGCCGATCCGCTGAATCTTGCCGGCACGCTGCTGCCCGGCGACAAGGTGCCGGCCCTCGCGGGAAATCGCGTGCTGTTCCGCGACGGCGTGCCCGTCGCCTCGCTGGTTTCCGGGGCGTTCCACTACGCCCCCGAACTGTCGCCCGCCGCGCGCGAGGATGCGCGCCTGCGGCTCGCGCGCAGCCACTGACATCGGCTGACACGCGGCACCACACCGACTACTGATCGCGGGGCCGCGCGACCGCCTGCCTTCGGGTAGCATCGAACGACTTTCCGCGCGTGCCCCCGCGCTCCAGCACAACAAGATTTCCGGAGACTGCTGTCCATGCCCTCGCATGCCGACTCGCCCGCCGCACATCACGCGGGCTCGCTGACCATTTTCCAGGGCGCCGCGCTTTATATCGGCGCGGTGCTCGGCACCGGCGTGATCGCGCTGCCCGCGCTGGCCGCCGAGGTCGCGGGCCCGGCATCCCTGCTCGCGTGGGCCGCGCTGGTCGTGTTGTCCGGGCCGCTCGCGGCTACCTTCGCCGCACTCGGCGCGCGTTATCCCGATGCTGGCGGGGTCTCGACCTACGCCCGGCGCGCATTCGGGCCGAAAGCCGCGGCGGTCGTCGGATGGTGCTTCTACTTCGCGGTACCGGCCGGCGCGCCGGCTGCCGCGATGTTCGCCGGCGCATACGTCGCGGCCGTGACGGGCGGCGGCCACACGACCGTCATCGTTACCGCTGCCGCGCTGATCGCGACCGTGTCGGCCGCGAATGCTTTCGGTGTCACCGTTTCGGGCCGCATGCAGCTCGTGTTGTCGGCGTTGCTCGTCACGCTGCTGCTCGCAGCGGTGCTCGCCTCCGCGCCGCATGCGCGCACGGCGAACCTGCATCCGTTCGCCCCGCACGGCTGGCTCGCGGTCGGCCAGGCCGCCGCGCTGCTCGTGTGGAGTTTCGCCGGCTGGGAAGCGATCACGCACCTCGCGGCCGAGTTCCGACGGCCCGCGCACGACATGCCGCGCTCGGCCGGCATCGCCGTCGTGGTGGTCGGGTTCCTGTATCTGTCGGTCGCCGCCGCGAGCGTGACGGTGCTCGGGCCTTCCGCGGGCGCATCGGGCGCGCCGCTCGCCGAACTGATCGCAGGCGGCATCGGCGGTCATGCACAGGTGCTCGCCGCCGCGGCCGCGCTGCTGCTCACGCTCGGCACGATGAACGCGTATTTCGCGGGCGCGGCCAAGCTCGGTGCGGCGCTCGGTCGCGACGGTGCATTACCCGCGTGGCTCGCGCAAGGCAGCCAGGTCGGCGGCGTCCCGCGCCGCAGCCTCGGCGTGATCGCCACGCTCGCAGCCGTTGCGCTGGCCGCGACGACGCTCTCGGACGTCGGGCCCAAACCGCTCGTGCTCGTGACGTCCGGATGTTTCGTGATGGTGTATGGGCTCGGTGCGGCCGCCGCGCTGAAGTTGCTGCCGCGCGGCGGCATCGCTTACCGCTGTGCGTGGGTTTCGCTGGTCGCGGTTGCCGGGCTGTTCCTGACGACCGGCTGGGCCATCCTGTGCCCGCTGCTGCTCGCGGGCGGTGCGCTGCTCTATCTGCGGGTGACCGGACCGCGCCAGTGACCCGGCATGCGCGCGCGGGCCGGCACTCGCCGGCTTGCGGCAACACGCCGGCGAATCATGGCCGCCCCGCCGGCCGGAGGGCCGGCCACTGCGCCGTGCGCATCGTGCGCATCACGCATATGGGCGCGAACCCGCGCCATACGCCGCTGCTTCACGCTCGTCAGGCCGGAACCAGCTCGAAGCTGAGCCGTTTGCCGAGCGCGGCGGCCGCGCTCGCGAGCGTCGCGAGCGTGAGGCTCGTGTCGGTTTCGTCGAGCAGCCGGTTGAGCGCGGCGCGGCTGGTTTTCATCCGCGCGGCCATCGCGGTTTTCGTGATGTGCTGCGCCTTCATTTCCTGCCCGATCTGCCACGCGATCACGCGCTTGATCGCGGTGGCGGTGGCCGCTTCGAGATTGCCGTCCTCCTCGAGGAAGGTATCGAAATCGCTGCCGATATGCGGATGGTTCGTGGTCGTCATGAGGTACTCCAGTGCATGGCGTTGCCGGCTGCCTGCCCGTCGAAGACGGTGCGTTCCGGCGCAACCGGGAAATTCAGATGGCATGCGTCAACGCTTTGAGACGCGCGACGGTGACATCGAGATCGTCCGACGGCGTGGCGCGCGACTGCTTGAAGAAGCCGTGCAGCAGGACCATCGTGTCGCCGACGACCGTAAACAGCACACGGGCGCTCCGCCCCGGCAGCGCCACGCGGATCTCCCACAGATCCGGTGCCATCTTCCGGACCAGCGGCATGCCGAGCGGCCAGCCGAGTTGAACGGTCTTGATCTCCTCGCCGATCACCCTTCGCTCCGCTTGCCCAAGCAACTTCAGCCATTCGCGCACCGGCTCGTTGCCACGAGCCGTCTGGAAGAACCGCACGCCGAGCGTGACCTGGATCTGCTGTCTCGTCATCGTCTTGACACCCATCGTACCAAAATCGGTACGATAAGCCAAGCACCACCGGGGCAGCTACTGGCCGGACGGCCAATTCGATAGCCGGGGACGGCTCGGTCCGCGCTTGCCGCGCGATCCGCCCCGGGTTATTCGTCGCGACGAGCCCGCTTGCGCGCCACGCGTGGCGACTGGTGCGCTCGCGCATCGCCGAACCGCGACCGCGCGATGTCGCGCACGGCATCGATCAGCGTCCGCGCGACCGGCGACGGCTGCGCATCGGTACGCAGGATGAGCCCGACCGGCTCGTCGGTGCCCGCGGACGGCAGCGGCAGGCGTGCCAGCGCCCCGGCCGACAGGTCGTATTCGGCCGCATAGAGCGGCACGAACCAGACCGCATCGTTCTCGAGCGTCAGCGCGCGCGCGACCGATACCGACAGCACCTCGATGAACGAATCCAGCGGCGGCGCGCCGCAGGCACCGAGCAACTGCTCGGCCGACTGGCGGATCAGCGTGCCGAACGGCGGCAGCACGACCGGATGGCGTGCGAGCTCGGCCGCCGGTGCCGCGCTTGAAAGCAGCGGATGCCCGGCACGCACGACGGCAACCAGCGGCTCGTTGTACAACTGCTCGAACGCGAGCCCGATCATCCGCTCCGGCTCCGACAGCCGCCCGATCGCGCACTCGATCGCGCCGGACTTCAGGCGCTCGAGCAGATCGGCATTCGCGGCCGTCGTGATCCGCACGACGACGCGCGGCCAGCGCGCGGCGAGCGCCTTCATCAACGCCGGCGCAAGCGATGCCGCGACCGTCGGCAGCATGCCGATTTCCAGCGTCGCCGCGGCGGCTCCGCCCTCACGCGCAAGCAGCCCGACACCCTGCCGCAGTGCCAGCACGCACGCGTTCGCATGCGGCATGAACAGCTGCGCCTCGCGGGTCGGCTGCGCGCCCTGCCGGCCGCGCTCGAACAGCTTCACGCCGAGGATCGCCTCCAGTTCGGCGATCGTCTTCGAGACGGCCGGCTGCGTGATCGACAGGCTTTCCGCCGCCTTCTGCACGCCGCCCAGCTGCGCGACCGCGAGAAAGCACTGCAGGTGCCGGAACTTGACGCGGCCGTCGGCGATACGGTTATTCATAACGGGTGGTTATGCGATTGACGATGAAACGCCATTTTGCATAACTTTCCGGATCGCCCCAAGCGTTCGACGAGGCATCACGCGCGACGCCGCAGAGCCTGGAAACCGGCCGGCTCCCACATCCGCTTCGCGATCAGCAAGCTCGTCCCGTGCTTCTGCGCGAGCGGCGCGGACGACGATTCCGCATGCAGCGCGGCCGCCTTGCTGCGCAGCCGGCGCAACTCCAGCTCGAGCTCCGCGGCGGCAGCCTCCGTCAGCATCCCCTGCGAGAACGTCATCGTCTCGCCCTCCCCGTCGAAGCGGCTGTCGAGAAAATCGCCGAGCGCGTGCGCGTGGAAATAACGGCGGATCGGCCCGCCGGGCAGCCAGTCGAAATCGCGCGCGACGCGTACGCGAATCCGGTCGCCCGGCAGCAGCGCGACGACGTTCATCCGGTCGAGCATCAGCAGGTATTTCACGCACTCGGCCTGGGTCACCTGATAGGTCGACACGATGTCCTGCACGGTCCAGTAGTTGATCGCGCAAACGGCAACGAGCAGCAGCTTGTCGTCCGACACGAGCAGCGCCTCCTGCTGCTCGGTCAGCACGCGCAGCCTCGGCGCCGACGCGGAAGCCTCCTGCACGAGTTCGGCGAGCGTATAGCCGAGCAGCTGGGCGATCTCCACCACACGCTCCAGCGTGAAGCGGCCGCTGGCGAACAGCCGCTTCACGCTCGTCTCGGAGACATCGAGCGCCCGCGCGACGTCGCGGTAGGTCATGCCCTGCGCCTTCAACTGGCGCTTCAGCATTTCGATGAGTTGGGCGGTTTCGGTCATTTTGGTATCGAAAAATGATGCTCAAGGTCAGATATTAGGCTACCTTCACACGCAAATGAACAATTTCAGATACTTGTCTGCATAATCCGCTCCGTGCTGTCACTGAACGACGGAGCCGAAATGACCACCCGAACCGAAACCGCCGCCTACGAATCGCGCCACACCGCCCCGCGCGATGCACGCGACACGGATCGTACGATGCCGCTCGCCACGATCCGCACGCTGGCCGCCAGCGCCCACGTCGGGGATCTCGTGTTCATCCGCGTGCCGGCGAGCGCGCCGCGCGACGCGGCGGGCACGATGGGCACGACGGGCACGTGGGCCAATCGCTTCGGCATCGTCGTCGATACGTCGGGCGACGAGCCCGTGATCGCCGAATCCGGGTTTGCGTGGACGAAACTCACGCCGCTGTCGCGCTTCGTCGCCCGTACCGACGGCGGGCGCATCGCACTGGCACGCCGCGTCGCGGCACCGACCGCCGACGCGCAGCGCCGGATGCATGCAACGGCGGAACAGCGGATCGACGCGCTGCTCGGCAACCGCTTCAACCTGCGGACGCGGCGTGCGTTCTGCGCGGACTACGTGAGCGACGTGCTCGGCGCCGACCGGGACGCGACGCCTGCGGCACTGCTGCGCGGCGGCACGCTGTCACTCGAATTCGACGGGATCGTGTTCGATCGCGGCCGCCAGTCATGACGGGCGCGCTCAGGGAGGCCGGATAACAACAAGAACGAAAACACAAAAAGCAGCGACGGGCTGGCTGGAGGGCCGTGCACGGGGTCGTCACCGACGACGCGAAGCCCGATCGCTTTTTCCGCCGGACAGGCATCCTGTCCGGCGGAATTTTCATTGGCGCGTCGAACATAACGAACGGTTATGCGATTCGCGAAAAAAGGTCATTTTGCATAACTTTCCGGATTGGCTAAAGTCCTGCCATCCACTTCGCGAAATACCTATCAGGAGACGCCCGATGGATTCCCCCACGATCCTCACGCCGCGCGACTGGCCGTCGCATCCGGCCTATATCCACCCCGAGTACCGTTCGTCCGTGAAGCGCGGCCCGACCCGCCCGCTGATCCCGCTGAAGGAGAAACTGCGCGACCAGTACGCGCCCGTCTACGGCGCCGAGGATCTCGGCGCGCTCGACCACGACCTGACGAAGAACGCCGTGAAGAACGGCGAGCCGCTCGGTGAGCGCATGGTCGTCACGGGCCGCGTGCTCGACGAAGGCGGCAAGCCCGTGCGCAACACGCTCGTCGAGGTGTGGCAGGCGAACGCGGCCGGCCGCTACGTGCACAAGGTCGACCAGCACGATGCGCCGCTCGACCCGAACTTCCTCGGCGCGGGCCGCTGCCTGACCGACGACGAAGGCCGCTACCGCTTCCTGACGATCAAGCCCGGCGCGTATCCGTGGGGCAACCATCCGAACGCGTGGCGCCCGAATCACATCCATTTCTCGCTGTTCGGCGATTACTTCGGCTCGCGTCTCGTCACGCAGATGTACTTCCCCGGCGATCCGCTGCTCGCGTACGACCCGATCTTCCAGGGCACGCCCGAGGCCGCGCGCGACCGCCTGATCTCGCGCTTCTCGATGGACATCACCGAAGAAGGCTATGCGCTCGGCTACGAATTCGACATCGTGCTGCGCGGCCGCGACGCTACCCCGATGGAGCGCTGAACCATGACGACGCTGAAGCAAACCCCTTCGCAGACGGTCGGCCCGTACTTCGCGTACGGCCTGTGCCCGCAGCAATACGACTACGACCTGAAGAGCCTGTTCACGCCGACGATCGCCGCGGCACACGCCGAAGGCGAGCACGTGCTGCTGGTCGGCCAGGTGTTCGACGGCGACGGCAACGTCGTTGGCGACGCGGTGCTCGAATTCACGCAGGTGGACAGCGCGGGCCGCTACCCCGCGTCGCGCGACGACATCGCGAAATCCGGCTTCACGGGCTTTGCGCGGGTCGGCACCGGCACCGATGCGCAGCAGCGCTTCGTCGTCGAGACGGTGAAGCCGGGTCGCATCACCGCCGGCGAGGCGCCGCACATCAACGTGACCGTGATGATGCGCGGGATCCTCACCCATGCGTTCACGCGCGTGTATTTCGACGACGAAGCCGCCGCGAACGCCGCCGACCCGGTGCTGAACGCGGTGCCCGCCGAGCGTCGCGCGACGCTCGTCGCGAAACGCGACGCGCAACCGGGCCGCCCGGTCGTCTACCGCTTCGACATCCGCATGCAGGGGCCCGACGAAACCGTGTTCTTCGACGTGTGACGCGCGAGCCAGCGCACGCCGGCTTCGCCCGCTACCGCAAACCGCAACGCCGCATGGCGCGATACCGACAGGCATCGCACCGCGCGGCGTTTTTCGTGTTGCGGCGCCATCATTTGATGCTGCATTGCAGCACGCCAGGCCGCGGGCATCGATGCCCGGTGCCAGGGGCTGCCGCCCCCGCATCGAACGCGCGATTGAAACGCATGCTGCGCCTGCACATGAATCATCGCCCCGGCAGGATATCGTTTGCGCGTTATGCGGCGTATCCTGCGTTATCCGCAACGTTCAAACGGAATTAAATCAGGATCGGCAACAATTACGCATGTCATGCGCGATATCGGCCCACCGGGCCGTGCGCGCATTTTTTCTGACCGAGTGCCTTTAAGCGCGTCTGACCGAAGTTGGCAGACGCGTATTTTTTTGTGGCGACCGGCACATCGGCGTTGTGCGCTCGGATGCCTTCCGGTCAGCGCCGAATCTCCAGATAGCGGCTCGGCGTATCGCCCAGAATGCGGCGAAACGCCGACGTGAACGCGCTGGCGCTCGCGTACCCGAGATCGAGCGCGACGCGCGTGACCGGCTGCCCGTCGCTCAGGCGGGCGATCGCCGCGAGCATGCACACCTGCTGGCGCCATGCGGCAAAACTCACGCCCGTCTGCGCGCGAAACTGCCGCGTGAACGTGCGCCGGCTCACGCCGGCATCGGCGGCCACCTGGTCGAGATCGGCCGCGATCGACGGCGACGCGAGCAGGTGCCGGCACACCTTCGCCAGCCTCGCGTCGGCCGGCAGCGGCGCATGCAGCGACAGGCGCGGCATCGTCGCGATTTCCGCGACCAGCAGCGCCATCAGCTTGCCCGCGCGCCCGTCGACGTCGTACAGGGCCGGCAGGTCGATCGCATCGTCGATCAGTTGCCGCAGCAGCGCCGATACGCCATAGACGCCGCACTGCTCGGGCAGGCCCGCCTCGAGCGCGGCGTCGCCGGACACGAACGTGTTGAGCATCGTGACCGGCCCGGTCATCGTCATTTCGTGCCGCACGCCGGCCGGCACCCAGCACGCGCGCTGCGGCGGCACCAGCCAGCGCCCGTGCGGCGTCGACACGCTGATCGTGCCGCGCGACGCGAACGCGAATTGCCCGCGCACGTGCGCGTGTTCCGGAAACGTCGTACCCGCCGCGTAGTCGTTCGCGGTCACGACCACGCTTCGCGGAATGTGTTCGTAGGGATCTAGCAGCGTATTTCTCACGGCCCGAATTCCATCATCAATGACCCGATATCGAAGGCGGGTCTCCTTCGCGCGATCTACGATCCGCTCCACCCCTTGCGCGACCTCGCGGCCGCAAGACCCGTCGGCCTGATCGGCCGGATTACCACTGCATCGGAGCGGACATGCCGAATACGTTTCATCGCGTGGGGGACGGCCCCCACCCTGTTCTTGTACTGCCCGGCTGGTTCGGCGACGCCCGCGCGTTCGAACCCGTCGAAGCGTGGCTGTCGCGTGAGCGCTTCAGCTATGTGTTCATGGACTACCGAGGTTACGGCCGCATGCGCGACACAGCCGGCGACTACACGATCGACGAGATCGCCGCCGACGCGCTCGCGCTTGCCGACACACTCGAATTCCCGACCTTCAGCGTCGTCGGCCACTCGATGGGGGCGATGGCGGCCGAGAAAATCGCCGTCATCGCGCCCGACCGGGTGCGCGCGCTCGTGCCGGTCACGCCCGTGCCTTGCGGCGGCCTGCCGTTCGACGCGGAGAAACGCGCGCTATTCGAGCGGGCCGCCGACCACGTCGCCGATCGCCGGACCATCATCGATCGCAGCACCGGCGGCCGGCTGCCCGCCGCCTGGGTCGCGTGGAAAGCCGCGTATTCGGCAGCCCGTTCGTCGCCGCCGGCGTTCGGCGCGTACTTCCGCGCGTGGGCCGATACGGATTTCAGCCACGAGATCGCCGGCACCCATCCGGTGAAAGTGCTGATCGGCGAGCACGATCCGGCGTTCGACGCGGCGCTGATGGCCCGCACTTACCTGCGGCGCTACCCGCTCGCCACCGTCGACGTGCTGCGCAATGCGGGCCACTATCCGATGAACGAGACGCCGCTCGCGCTGGTCGCGGCCATGGAAACGTTCCTGCTTGCCGTGACAGCGAGCCCTGCTACCGCCCATTGACCGGTCGCACGCCGGCGACATCGCCGCGGCACGCATCACCGCAGCATGAACGACATCGCAGACAGGCTGTTCAACGTGCGCACCACGTGCTCGACCGAAGGCCCGTCGAAGCGCAGCGTCACCGCATCGACGCGCTCCAGCGACGGCAGCACGCAGAACAGGTCGGCCAGCGCCGCCGTCTGCACACGCAACGTGCAGGCGGCCGGCGCGGGCCGACGGGCGCCGGCGCGCACGCCTGCCGACAGTGCCCGCGCGACCGTCTCGCGCGCAGCGGCTGCGATCCGCGCACACGATGCGGACGGCGTGAGCGTATCGCCGCTCGAAGCGCCGCCGGCCGTCTTGACCGTCTCGAAATGCGCATCCGGAAACAGCGGCTGCGTTTCTTCCGCGAACACGTCGTCGCCGGTGGCCAGCGCGACGTGCGCGCCATATTCACGGGCCAGCGCGCCGTACAGCCCGGCTTCGCCGAGCTCGACGCCGTTCAGCCACACCTGCGTGAACGCGAAGCTGTTGATCGTATGCGCGAGGATGCCGCGCGTCTGCGATTTCGCGTGATAGCCGATCATGAACACGAGGTCGGGCTGCCGTTCGAGGCCCGCCATCATCCCGAGCGTGCGCGGCTTGCCGAGCACGACGCGCGCACGCGCATCGAGCCCGTCGGGCAGCAGGTTGCGGAAACCGCCGTGCGAATCGTTGACCCACACGGCCTGCGCGCCGCCCATGAACGCGCCTTCGATCGCCGCATTCGCCTCGGCGGTCATCCAGCGCCGCGCGCGTTCGTATTCCGGATTGCCCGCACGCGTCTGCTCGGTGGCGAACACGCCGGCGACGCCTTCGATGTCGGTCGAAATCAGGATCTTCATGACTGGGCAATACGTCCTTCGTGACTTTCGTTGAACAGGCGATCGAGGTCGGGCACCGCATCGCGCAGCGATTGCCGCACGTGGCCGTCGCGCCCGGCCACCGTCACGGCCTGCAGCAACGCATCGGCGATGGCGTGCTCGACGCTTTCGGCGGCAGCCATGAACAGCGGATCGAGCGCCGCGTCGGCGACGAGGGCCGGCAGCGCGAGGGTCGACGCGTCGTGCGCGATCGTGTAGGCGGTGGAGAAGGCGAGCGCGATGTCGCCGCTGCCGTGCCCGTAGACCGAACCCGTGCGGGCCAGCCCCGCGCCCGCACGGCGCGCGAGCCGCGACAGTTGCCGCGCGTCGAGCGGCGCATCGGTGGCCAGCAACAGGATGATCGAGCCCTGTTCGGGTGGCGCCGCGTGCGCGGCCTCGGCCGCCCGCCGTTGCGCGACGATGCGCCCGAGCGGCACGCCGCCGAGCGTCAGCATCGGCAGCCGGCCGAAATTCGCGAGCACGAGCGCGCCGACCGTATAGGGCCGGCCGGCCGCGACCGCAACGCGCGACGCCGAACCGATCCCGCCCTTCAGGTCGAAGCACGACATCCCGCGCCCGGCTCCCACCGCGCCGCGCGCGACGTCACGCGACGCCGCGCGGCACGCGTCGTCGTAATGCGCGGCCGTGACCGCGAACGCCTGGATATCGTTCAGATAACCGTCGTTGCACTCGAACACGAGCGGGTTGACGGTCGGCCAGTCGCGGCCGATCTGCGGATTCGCGGCGATCGCCGCGCGGATCTGCGCGTGCGCGAGCGCGCCGACGCCGAACGTATTGGTCAGCGCGATCGGCGTCTCGAGCGTGCCGAGCTCGTCGACCTGCACGAGCCCGACGCTCTTGCCGAAGCCGTTGATCACGGCGGCCCCCGCCGGCACCTTGCTGCGGTACACGTCGCCCGGATGCGGCTTCACGACGGTCACGCCCGTCTGCACGTTGCCGGCATCGAGCGTGCAATGGCCGACCGTCACGCCCGGCACGTCGGCGATCGTGCCGCGCGGCCCGGCCGGCAGCGTCGCCGTCCACATCGGTGCGATGCGCATCAGCGGCGCTCCAGCTTCGGATCGAGCGCGTCGCGCAGCCCGTCGCCGAGCAGGTTGAACGCGAGCACGGTCAGGAAGATCGCGAGGCTCGGGAAGATCGCGATGTGCGGCGCCGTCACCATGTCCGCGCGCGCCTCGTTGAGCATCGCGCCCCACTCCGGCGTCGGCGGCTGCGCACCGAGCCCGAGGAACGACAGGCTCGCGGCCGTGATGATCGACGTGCCGATCCGCATCGTGAAGTAGACGACGACCGACGACACGGTGCCCGGCAGGATGTGCCGCATGATGATCGTCCAGTCCGATGCGCCGATGCTGCGCGCGGCCTCGACATAGGTCATGTGCTTGAGCATCAGCGTGTTGCCGCGCACGAGCCGCGCGAACGCCGGGATGCTGAAGATCGCGACCGCGCAGATCACGTTGACCATCCCGTTGCCGAGGATCGCGACCACGCCGATCGCGAGCAGGATGCCCGGGAACGCGAACAGCACGTCGGCCACACGCATCGTGATGCGGTCCCACCAGCCTTCGTAGTAGCCGGCGAGCAGCCCGAAGAACGTGCCGATCACCGCGCCGAGCGCGACGGAGAAGAAGCCGGCCGCGAGCGAGATGCGCGTGCCCGTGATGATCCGGCTGAAGATGTCGCGGCCGAGCGAATCGACGCCGAACCAGTGCACGGCCGACGGCCCCGCGTTCAGGGCGTCGTAGTCGAAATAGTTCTCCGGATCGAACGGCACGACGTGCGGGCCGACGAACGCCAGCACGACGAGCGCCAGCACGAAGCCGCCCGCGACGAGCGCGACGGTCTGCTTGCGGAACTTGCGCCAGAATTCGCGCCACGGCGTGCGGATCGCGGTGGGTGCGGCCGGCGCCGCGGTCTGGACAGTCGCGTTCATGCGCGCCTCACTTGAACCGGATGGTCGGGTTGATGACCGCGTACAGCACGTCGACGGTCAGGTTGATCAGGATGAATTCGAGCGAAAACAGCAACACGATCGCCTGGATCACGGGGTAGTCGCGCATCGTCACGGCATCGACGAGCAGGCGCCCGAGCCCCGGCCAGTTGAACACGACCTCGACGACGATCGAGCCGCCGAGCAGGAAGCCGAACTGCAGCCCCATCATCGTGACGACCGGGATCATCGCGTTGCGCAGGCAGTGCTTGAGCACCACCATCGGCTCGTGCACGCCTTTCGCGCGCGCGGTGCGCACGAAATCCTCGTTCAGCACCTCGACGAACGACGCACGCGTGAAGCGCGCCATCACGGCCGCGACCGCGGCGCCGAGCGTCAGCGACGGCAGCACGTAGCTCCGCCACGAACCGTCCGGCACGACGGGCAGCCAGCCGAGCTTCACCGAGAAAATCTCCATCAGCAGCATGCCGAGCGCGAACGCGGGAAACGAGATGCCCGACACCGCGAGCGTCATGCCGAGGCGGTCCGGCCAGCGGTTGCGCCACACCGCCGACGCGATGCCGATCGCCATGCCGAAGGCCGTCGCCCACGCCATGCTGACGAGCGTCAGCATCAGCGTCGGCATGAAGCGCTCGCCGATCTCGGTCGAAACCGGCCGCTTGCTGCGGGTCGACAGGCCGAAATCGCCGTGCGCGATCTTCACGAAGAAGTTCACGAACTGCGCGGGCAGCGGCTGGTCGAGGCCGAGATCGGTGCGCACCAGCGCGACCGTCGCGTCGTCGGCTTCGGGCCCGGCCGCGAGCCGCGCCGGGTCGCCCGGCAGCAGGTGGACGAACAGGAACACCAGCACCGCGACGATCGCGAGCGTGGGCAGCAGGCCGAACAGGCGTTTGACGAGAAAATTCAGCATGGGGCACCGATCGAATCAGCGTGCCGGCGGCTTGCGCCGCCGGCACCGCGTGGCGGACGAACCGCCGTCATCACCACTGTCATTTCAGCGAGATTTCGTCGAAGTTGAACGAGCCGTCCGGCATCACGTACGCACCCTGAAGCCGCTTGCTGCGCGCATACACGATCTTCTCCTGCACGAGGAAGATCCACGGCGCATCGGCCCAGATCTGCTTCTGCGCATCGGCGTAGAGCTCGGCCTTTTTCGTGCGGTCGACCGTCTCCAGTGCCTTCGAGAGATCGCCGTCGACCGTGTCGTTCTTGTAGTACGCGGTATTCAGGAGCTTCGGCGGCGCCGACGAGCCGGCGAGCAGCGGCGTGATCGCCCAGTTCGCCTCGCCGGTCGACGACGACCAGCCGATGTAGTACATCCGCACCGGCGCCTTCGCCGGATCCGGCGCGCTCTCGACCTTCGCGACGCGCTCGCCGGCTTCCAGCGCCTGCACCTGCACCTTCACGCCGACCTGCGCGAGCTGCTGCTGCACGAACTGGATCGCCTTCTGCGACGTCGAGTTGTTATAGGCGGACCACAGCGTCGTCTCGAAGCCGTTCGGGTAACCGGCCTCCTTCAGCAGCGCGCGCGCCTTCGCCGGGTCGTACGGCCACGGGCCCGGCTTCGTCGCGTAGTCGACGCCCTGCGGCACCACGCCGGTGGACGGCGTCGCGAAGCCGGCGAACGCGACCTTCGCGAGCGCTTCCTTGTTCACCGCATAGTTCAGCGCCTGGCGCACCTTCGGGTTGTCGAACGGCTTCTGCTGCAGGTTCAGCGACACGTAGCGCTGCACGATCGACGGCCGCTCCACGACGTCGACCTTCGGGTTGCCCTTCAGGTCGGCAGCCTGCTCGAACGGAATGCGGAACGCGAAATCGGCCTCGCCCGTCTTGATCAGCGCCGCGCGCGTATTGTTGTCGACCACCGGCTTCCAGTCGATCGCGTCGATCTTCGGGTAGCCCTTCTTCCAGTAGCCGGCGAACTTCTTCACCTTCAGGTCGTCGGTCTGCTTCCATTCGACGAACTCGAACGGCCCCGTGCCGACCGGATGCAGCGCGATGTCGCGGCCCCACTTCTTCAGCGCGGCCGGCGAGATCATCACGGCCGACGGGTGCGCGAGCGTGTTGATCAGCGCGGAGAACGGCTCGCGCAGCGTGATCTTCACCGTGTACGGATCGACCACTTCGGTCTTCTCGATCACGCGGAACATGTTGTAGCGCTTCAGGTGGTTCGCGGGATCGGTCACGCGGTCGAAGTTCGCCTTCACGGCCGCCGCGTTGAAATCGGTGCCGTCGTGGAACTTCACGCCCTGGCGCAGCTTGATCGTGTAGGTCTTCGCATCCGGGCTCGCGTCGTAGCCGGTTGCCAGCACGTTGACGAGCTTCATGTCCTTGTCGAAGCCGAACAGCCCCTGGTAGAACGACTTGACGACGGCCTGCGACACCGTGTCGTTCGCGTCGTACGGGTCCATCGTCGTGAACGTCGAATCCACCGCCATCACCGCGGTCTGCTGCGCGAACGCGGGCACCGCGGCCGACAGCGCGAGCGCGCCGGCACCCGCTGCGAGCAGTGCGCGTGGACGGAACATCGGGAACGAATACGGCTTGTTCATCTTGCTGGGCTCCTGTGGGTGATTCGATAACGCGTGGTGAGAGTCGCGGCGGGACGGCGCCCGCTCGGGGAAAATGCGTCGTTGCCTCGCTCGTGCGCAGCTGCGGTCCATGGCAACCTGCGCGCGTTCAGTACGCGCCGCCGACGCGGTGCGTCGCGACGTAGTGATCCGGGCCGACCGCGACGAGCGGCGCGACGACCGGCTCGTCGCCGGCCGCGCGGATCGGGCTCGGGATTTCGTCCGCCACGAGCTGGCGCGGGGCGTGCCGGCGCGCGGGGTCGGCCACCGGCACCGCGCTCATCAGCTTCTTCGTATACGGATGCTGCGGCGCCTCGAACACCGCGCGGCGCGGGCCGATCTCGACGATCTGGCCGAGATACATCACCGCGACACGATGGCTGATGCGCTCGACGACGGCCATGTCGTGCGAGATGAACAGGTACGCGACGCCGAGTTCGCGCTGCAGGTCGAGCATCAGGTTGACGATCTGCGCCTGCACCGACACGTCGAGCGCCGACACCGATTCGTCGGCGATCACGACCTTCGGGTTCAGCGCGAGCGCACGCGCGATCGCGATCCGCTGGCGCTGGCCGCCCGAGAATTCATGCGGATAACGACGCGCGGCCTCGGGCGGCAGGCCGACCTTGTCGAGCAGCCAGTCGACCCGCGCCTGCGCTTCGCGGCCGCTCGCGACACCGTGCACGAGCAGCGGCTCCATGATCGAGAAACCCACGGTCAGGCGCGGGTTCAGCGATGCGAACGGGTCCTGGAAGATGAACTGGATGTTCCGGCGCAGCGCCTGCAGGTCAGGGCCTTTCAGCGCGCTGATGTCGCGGCCGTCGAACTCGATCGAGCCGCTCTGCGATTCGACGAGGCGCAGCAGCGAGCGGCCGGTGGTCGACTTGCCGCAGCCCGATTCGCCGACCAGCGCGAGCGTCTCGCCCGCGCGCAACTCGAAGCTCACACGCTCGACCGCATGCACGTATTGCGATACGCGGCCGAACACGCCACTCTTCACCGGGAAGCGCGTCACGAGATCGCGCACGCGCAGGATCGGCGACGCGGATTGATCGAAGCCCCGCTGCGCATCGCTCTTCGCCGCCGGTGCGGGCGCCGGCGATGCCGCCGGTGCTGCCGTGTTTGCACCCTCCACCTTCAGCAGCGGGAATTTCTCGGGCGCGTCGGTGCCCTGCATCGAGCCGAGCTTCGGCACGGCCGCGAGCAACGCACGCGTGTAGCGATGCGCGGGCGCCGCGAAGATGCGATCCGATTCGCCCTCCTCGACCTTCTCGCCGCGATACATCACGAGCACGCGGTCGGCCACTTCGGCCACCACGCCCATGTCGTGCGTGATGAAGATCACGCCCATGTTCATTTCGTCCTGCAGCCCGCGCACCAGTTGCAGGATCTGCGCCTGGATCGTCACGTCGAGCGCGGTCGTCGGCTCGTCGGCGATCAGCAGCGCGGGCCGGCACGACAGCGCCATCGCGATCATCACGCGCTGCCGCATCCCGCCCGACAACTGGTGCGGATAGCGCGCGAACACGCGGCGCGCCTCCGGAATGCGCACGAGTTCGAGCAGCCGCAGCGTCTCCGCGCGCGCTTCCGATGCACTCTTCGACTGATGCAGCGCGATCGCCTCGCTGATCTGGTCGCCGACCGTAAACACCGGGTTCAGCGACGTCATCGGCTCCTGGAAGATCATCGCGATGTCCGCGCCGCGAATGCCGCGCATCGTCGCACCGCTTGCCTGCGCAAGATCGACGAGCGCGCCGCCGCGCCGGCGGAACGCGATCCGGCCGTTCGTGATCGCGCCGCCGCCGTGCTCGACGAGCCGCATCAGCGCGAGCGACGTGACCGACTTGCCCGAGCCCGATTCGCCGACGATCGCGAGCGTCTCGCCGCGATCGACGTGAAACGACACGTTGCGCACCGCGTCGAACGTCGCGCCTTCGCGGCGGAACGTGACCGACAGGTCGTCGACGGCCACCACGCGCTGCTCGGGCAGCACCAGGCCGGACGGGTTTCGGCTCGAAGTCATCGTGGAATTCCTCTTCGTGCTGGCCGGGATCAGGCCGTGTCGTCGTCGCGGTAGATGCCGACCACCGGCGCTTCACCGACGCGCGCGTAACCGCGATACATCCCTTCGGTGTTGAACGGCATCGCGACGTTGCCTTGCGCGTCGACCGCGATGATCCCGCCGCGGCCCGCGAGGCGCGGCAGCTTGTTCATCACGACGTCGTGCGCGGCATCGGCGAGCGACGCGCCGCGATACGCGATCTGCGCGGCAACGTCATGCGCGGTCGCGAGCCGGATGAACATCTCGCCGGTGCCCGTCGACGACACCGCGCAGGTCGCGTCGTCCGCATAGCAGCCTGCGCCGATGATCGGCGAATCGCCGACGCGCCCCGGCTGCTTGTTCGTGATGCCGCCCGTCGACGTCGCCGCCGCGATGTGGCCGTGCCGGTCGCACGCGACCGCGCCGACCGTGCCGTGCTTGCGGTCCGGATCGAGCGGCTCGGCCGGCTGCGATTGCGACTGTGATTTGCCGAACGCGAACGTCGCCGCGTCATGGTCGAGCATCGCGCCGGCTGCCGTGCGCGCCTTGACCCACTGCGCGTGACGCGCTTCGGTGTCGAAATAGCCGGGCTCCGCGAGTTCGAGCCCCTGTGCGGCCGCGAACGCATCGGCCCCCGCGCCGGCGAACAGCACGTGTTCGCTCGCCTCCATCACGCGCCGCGCGGCGAGCACCGGATTGCGCACGCGCGTCGCGCAGCAGATCGCACCCGCGCCGAGCGTCGCGCCATCCATGACCGCCGCGTCGAGTTCGTGCTTGCCTTCGGCCGTATAGACGGCACCGCGCCCGGCGTTGAACAACGGACAGTCCTCGAGCATCCGCACCGCGACGGTGACGGCGTCGAGCGCGCTGCCGCCGTCGGCCAGCACCTGCTGGGCGGCCGTCAGGATCGCGGTCAGCTCGGCACGGTACTGACGTTCGGTATCGGAATCCATCGCATCGCGCAGGATCGTGCCTGCGCCGCCGTGAATCGCAACGATCGCGGGTGAAGTCATGTTTTTTTCGGACGGTGGGAAGAAGGGTTGGCGGCCGGCTGCGTCGCTTGCGGCTGCATGAGCCACGGCAGCAGGAATTCGGTCATCTCGGCGGCGGATTTCGCGGACCGGTGCGTGCGCAGCGCGACCGCGTCGATCAGCGCCTCGATCATCGTGAGCACGGCGGCTTCCGACGTGGCCGCGAAGCGCCGTTCGGCCTTGACGTACAGGTTCAGCGACGCGATCGGCGCCAGCGGCGATTGCGGGCCGTCGGAGATACCGAGTACGCGTGCACCGCGCGCCGCCGCGCGGCGGGCCAGTTCGATCGTGTCCTTCACGTAGCGCGGAAACGCGAGCGCGATCACGAGATCGCGCGAGTCGGCCGTATAGAGCCGCCGTGCCGCGTGCGACGGGCCGCCGAGCAGCGCGAGCGACTGCACGTTGTCGTGGCAGACGGACAGCCCGTGCTCCATCAGCCCGGCGAGGAACGCGCTCGACCCCGCGCCGAGGATCAGCACGCGCCGCGCGCCGACGATCGCCTCGACCGCGGCCTCGACGTCGGCCGCGTCCAGTTGCGCGCGCGTGTTCTCGATGTTCGCGACGGCCTGGTCGAATACCGCGTCGATCCATGCCGCACCGCGCACCCCGGACTCCTGCTCCTGCGCGGAACGCAGCCGCTCGACCGGCCCGAGCGTCGCCTCGAAGCCGCGCACGAGCGCCGCGCGCATCGCCGGATAGCCGTCGAAACCGAGCGCCTTCGCGAAACGGTTCGCGGTCGCGATCGACGCATTCACGGCCTGCGCGAGTTCGTCGATGCGCATCGTCGCCGCGCGGAACGGATTCGCGAGCACGAACTCGCCCATGCGCCGGTGGATCGGCGTCATCAGCGGCATCGCCGACGCGATCCGTTCGGCGATCGCGGGTTCGTCGTGACTGGCATCGTGCGGGGCGAGAGGCGTCATGCGAAGGGTTGTTGAAAGAATGATGGAAATGAATTTACACAATCCCAATTGCGAAAAGAAATAAATTTTCATCCGGGTTGTGACGTCCCGTTCCCCCGCCCCACGATCGCCCGACGCCCGCACAGCCCCGCCGCACGGGCCTTTGGCGCGTGATCGCCGCAGGTCTGCACGTGCGTCGCCTGCGCCCGCCCATGGGGAAAACCCCAAGCAAGTTCGTTCGAATGCAATTTCGCGTTGACCGGATTCGAATTCGAACATAGGATGTTCGAAAATGATCAGTCGTCCGATAACTTCAGCCCCCGACAACGGCGAAGTGTTCGCTTGAACGCCATCATTCCGCGTCAAACCGGGAAAACTGGCAGCCATCAAGATCGGACATCGTATGAATAAAGCGAAACAGGCCATCCCGAACGGATGGTCGTCATGGATCGGTCCGGCGCCGCGCGCCGGCCCTGCCCGACAGGAGACAGCAGTGAAGACAGTCAAGGCGTTGCGCTGGTGGATCATCGTGCTCGTATGTCTCGGCACGATCCTCAACTACCTCGCACGGAATTCCCTCGCGGTGCTCGCCCCCGAGCTGAAGCACGTGTTCGCGATCTCGACGCAGCAGTATTCGTACATCGTCGGCGCGTTTCAGATCGGTTACACGATCATGCAGCCCGTGTGCGGTTTCATCGTCGACCTGATCGGGCTGCGCCTCGGGTTCGCGCTGTTCGCGATGCTGTGGTCGGTGGTCGGCGTCGCGCACGGCTTCGCATCGGGCTGGCTGTCGCTCGGCATACTGCGCGGCCTCCTGGGCCTGTTCGAAGCCGCCGCGATTCCGTCGGGGATGAAGGCGGTTGCGGAATGGTTTCCCGATCGCGAAAAATCCGTCGCAGTCGGCTATTTCAACGCGGGCACGTCGCTCGGCGCCGCGATCGCGCCGCCGCTCGTCGTGTTCCTGTCGATGCGGTTCGGCTGGCAGGCCGCGTTCATGGCCACCGGCGCGCTCGGTTTCCTGTGGGCGGCGCTCTGGTACACGCAATACCGGTCGCCCGCCGACCATCCGCGCATCACGCCGCAGGAGCGCGCGCTGATCCACGACGGCCAGGCGACGATGCCGCCCGTGTCGAAGCGCCGCATTCGCGACGTCGTCACCGCGCGGCGCTTCTGGGCCATCGCGCTGCCGCGTTTCTTCGCCGAGCCTGCGTGGCAAACCTTCAGCTTCTGGATTCCGCTGTACCTCGCGACCGAACGCCACATGCCGCTCACGCAGATCGCGATCTTCGCGTGGATGCCGTTTCTCGCGGCCGACGCCGGCGGCATCGCGGGCGGCTACCTGTCGCCGTATCTCGCGAAGCGGTTCAGCCTGCCGCTCGTGTGGTCGCGCGTCGCCGGCGTCGCGCTCGGCGCGGTGCTGATGCTCGGGCCCGCGATGATCGGGCTCGTGTCGTCGCCGTACACGGCCATCGCGCTGTTCTGCGTCGGCGGCTTCGCGCACCAGATGATCTCCGCGCTCGTCAACACGCTGTCGGCCGACGTGTTCGATTCCGAGGAAGTCGGCACCGCGAGCGGCTTCGCCGGGATGGCCGCGTGGATCGGCGGGCTCGGCTTCTCGCTGCTGGTCGGCGCGCTCGCCGACAAGATCGGCTATGCGCCGCTGTTCGCGTGCCTCGGCCTGTTCGACATCATCGGCGTCACGCTGCTCGCGGTGCTGATCCGCGGGCAGTCGAAGCAGGAACGCCTGCTCGCACGGCACGCCTGACCTTCGCCCCTAACTGGAACCGCATTCATGACTTCGCTTCTTCATCCGCCCGTGTTCCGCGTCGCCGGCCAGCACGCGAACCGTGTGCTGCTCGCGTCCGATACGGGCGCGACCCTCGAGATCTTCGTGCTCGAGGACGACATCGTGCGCGTACGCGTGCTGCCCGACGCCACGGCGCGCAACCCGCGCACGTGGACGATCGCGCCGGGCCTCGACGACGTGCCGCTCGAAGGGCGCGACCGCCTCGAACTCGACGGCTTCGCGCTGCCCGCCTTCACCCTCGTCGAGGACGACGACGGCCTGCACATCGAGACCGCGCAGATCCGGCTCGCCGTGCGCTGGCAAGGCGGCCATTGCACGTGGTCGATGCGCGGCGCGGACGGTACGTGGCGCGTCGCGCTTGCCGACCGCCCGACGCAGGCCTACAACTTCGGCTGGTGGGACGACCGCGCATATCACTACGTCGCCCGCGAACGCGGCGACAAGGTATTCGGCCTCGGCGAACGCGCGGGCGAACTCGACCGCACCGGCGCGCGCTTCGAGATGCGCAACATCGACGCGATGGGCTACAGCGCGAAGCACACGGACCCGCTGTACAAGCACATCCCGTTCTACATCACGTGGTCGCCGGACGCCTGCCAGGGCTTCGGGCTGTTCTACGACACGTTGGCGGACTGCGCGTTCGACATGGGCCGCGAGCTCGACAACTATCACGGCCCGTACCGCTACTTCGTCGCCGAGCATGGCGATCTCGACTACTACTTCATCGCGTCGCCCGACACGCCGCTCGCGGCCGCGCGGCGCTTCACGTGGCTCACGGGGCGCCCCGCGCGCACGCCGAAATGGGGGCTCGGCTACTCGGGCTCGACGATGAGCTACACCGATGCGCCGGACGCGCAGCAGCAGATGAACCAGTTCGTCGAACAGTGCGACACGCACGACATCCTGTGCGATTCGTTCCACCTGTCGTCGGGCTATACGTCGATCGGCGCGAAGCGCTACGTGTTCAACTGGAACCGCGACAAGTTTCCCGACGCGAAGGGCTTCGTGCAGCATTACCGCGACCACGGCATCCGCCTGTGCGCGAACATCAAGCCGTGCCTGCTGCGCGACCATCCCGCCTTCGAAGACGCCGCAACGCGCGGGCTGCTGATCCGCTCGGCGTCCGGCGAGCCGGCCTGGGTGCAGTTCTGGGACGAGGTCGGCGCGTATCTCGACTTCACGCAGCCGGACGCGTACCGCTGGTGGCGCGAGCAGGTCACGTCGGCGCTGCTCGAATACGGGATCGAGTCGACCTGGAACGACAACAACGAATACGAGATCTGGTCGCCCGACGCGATCGCGCACGGCTTCGGCCAGCCGTTTCCCGCGCGCGAGGCGAAGGTGCTGCAGACGATGCTGATGATGCGCGCGTCGCGCGAAGCGCAGCGCGCGCATGCACCGGCGCAGCGCCCGTTCCTCGTGTCGCGCTCCGGCGGCGCCGGCATGCAGCGTTATGTGCAGACCTGGTCCGGCGACAACTACACGTCGTGGGAAACGCTGCGCTACAACCTGAAGATGGGCCTCGGGCTCGCGCTGTCGGGCGTGTCGAACATCGGCCACGACATCGGCGGCTTCTCCGGGCCCGCGCCGTCGCCCGAACTGCTGTTGCGCTGGGTGCAGTTCGGCATCTTCATGCCGCGCTTCAGCATCCATTCGTGGAACGACGACGGCACGGTCAACGAACCGTGGATGTATCCGGAGATCACCGCGCAGGTCGCATCGCTGATCAAGCAGCGCTACCGGCTGCTGCCCTACCTCTATCACCTGCTGTGGCTGTCGACGACGCGCTACGAGCCCGTGCTGCGGCCGACCTTCGCCGATTTCCCCGGCGACGCGCGCTGCTACGACGCATGCGACGACATGATGCTCGGCGACGCGCTGCTCGTCGCGCCGGTCGTCGATCCGGGCCTGACGGAGCGCACCGTCTACCTGCCGTCGGGCGCGCGCTGGATGTGCTGTGCGAGCGCGCGGTCGTTCGACGGCGGCGCGAGCGTAACGCTGCCCGCCCCGCTCGACACGCCGGTGATGCTGCTGCGCGAGGGCCGCGTGCTGCCGCTGAACGTCGCGGAACAGCATTTCGGCGCACGGGCCGACACGCGCGGCTTCGTCGTCGCGCCGCGCGTCGAGGACGGCGTCGCGTACGGCGAATGCATCGAGGACGACGGCGAGACGGAAGCATGGCGCGACGGCGAATACGGGCTGTGGCGCGTCGAAACCGGCCGCGAGGCGTCGGGCGTGCTCGGCGTGTCGGTGCGCTGGGACGGCCGCCCGGCACGCCCGGCCGACCGCGTCGAGATCCTGCTGCCCGCGTCGGTGCAAGGCGCGGTCGCCGTGCGCGGCGCACGCGTCGAACAGGATGCGCAGAGCGGTACCTGGCGCCGCATCGTCGTCGCCTTCGACAACTGAAGCAAACCCGATCGGGCGGGCCGTTCATGCGGCCCGCCGCCCGCCACAGAGGAGGCGATCGAGCCTCCCGTCCACCTTGAAAAGATGAAGAGATCCGGAGATCGACAATGAAAGCACCCGTCAACCGCTATGCAATCCTGATTTTGTCGACCGCGTCGCTCGGCGCGACCGCCGCCCATGCGCAGAGCAGCGTGACGCTGTACGGCGTCGTCGACGATTCGCTCGCGTACGTGAACAACCAGCAGGGCCATTCGAACCTCTACATGCGCGACGGCAACCTGTATGCGTCGAAGTTCGGGCTGCGCGGCGACGAGGATCTGGGCGGCGGCACGCATGCGATCTTCGACCTGCAGTCCGGCTTCAACCTGAACAACGGCGCGCAATCCGCCGCCGGCCTGATATTCAATCGCCAGGCCTTCGTCGGCCTGCGCAACGATCGCTACGGCACGATGACGGCCGGCCGCCAGTACACGCCCTACTTCCTGTTCGTCGGCCCGTACGCGTCGAGCAGCTGGCTGACCGGTGCGACGGGCGCGCACCCGGGCGACATCGACGGCCTCGACACGACGATCCGCGTGAACAATTCGGTTACCTATACGTCGCCGACCTTCGCCGGACTGACCGCGAGCGCGATGTACGCATTCGGCGGCATTGCCGGCGCGACCGGCAAGGGCAACACGTTCAGCGCCGCACTGCGTTATGCGAACGGGCCGATCGGCGTCGCGGCCGGCTACCTGCGCATCAACAGCTCGGGCTCGTCGGCAGGCTTCCTGAATCCGGCGACCGCCGCGTCGGGCAGCTTCGCGGTGTCCGTGCTGAACCAGGGCTACCTGACCGCGAAGGCCGTCGAGCAGGTCGCGGCGGCCGGCAACTACACGCTCGGCAACCTGACGATGGGCGTCAACTATTCGAACGTGAAGTATCTGCCCGGCAACGGCTCCGCGTTCACGGATACGGCCGTGTTCAACACCTACGGCGCGCTCGCCGCATACCGCTTCACGCCGGCATTCTCGGTGGCCGGCGCGTTCGCGTACACGCTCGCGTCGAAGGCGAACGGCATCGACAGCGCGGCCCGCTACCAGCAGTATTCGCTGAAGGAGTCGTACAGCCTGTCGAAGCGCACGACGCTCTATGCGCTGCAGGCGTACACGCATTCGAGCGGCCGGACGCTCGGTGCGCAAGGTGCCGGCCACGTGATCGACGCGGCGCCGATCGTCGGCGATTCGCAGCAGCTCACGCCTTCGACGACGCACGGCCAGTTCGTCGGCATGGCCGGCATCGCCGTCACGTTCTGAGCCATCGCGGCTGCGCCTTCGGCGCACTGCCCCTGCCCCGGGGCGACACGTATTTCGCGGATGCCTCGCGTGCTGTCCGGGCACCCGATACGCGGCCGATTCGGGGCGTTTTCGGCGCCCCGTCCGCGCGCCGCGCAAACTGCACGGGTTTTCTCGATCCCCTCGATACCTTACAATTCGTCAGGTTCAACCCTCCTGCATACCCCTTCTTGCAGTCCTGACACCGCGGTACACTCGACGCACGCCGTATCAGGGTCCGACGCGCGACACGCGCGCCGGGCGGCGTCGCGCCTCGTTGCGCCCACAACTGGATGCCAGCCATGCCAGATTCCCGCCCCTCGCCCCGCACGACATTCAAGCCGCAGGTCGTCCTGCCCGCGCTCGCGGTCATCGGTGCACTGCTCGTCGTGTGTGCGCTGCTCCCAAGCGAAGCCGGCGCGCTGTTCTCCGCCGGCCAGCAATGGGTCGTCGCGCGCTTCGACTGGTTCTACGTGCTCGCCGTCACCGGCTTCCTCGTGTTTCTCGTGCTGATCGCCGCGAGCGATTTCGGCAACATCCGGCTCGGCCCCGACGATGCCGAACCCGAATTCAGCTTCGTGTCGTGGACAGCGATGCTGTTCGCGGCCGGCATGGGCATCGGCCTCATGTACTTCGGCGTCGGCGAGCCGATGCAGCACTTCCTGAAGCCGCCGACCGTCGACCCCGGCACGCCCGCCGCTGCCCGCGAGGCGATGCTGATGACGTTCTTCCACTGGGGCTTCCACGCGTGGGCGATCTACGGGCTGATGGGGCTCGTGCTCGCGTACTTCGGCTTCCGCTACAACCTGCCGCTGACGCTCCGCTCGGGGCTGTATCCGGTGCTGCGCGAGCGCATCAACGGCTGGATCGGCCACACGGTCGACGCGTTCGCGCTGGTCGGCACGGTCGCCGGCATCGCGACGACGCTCGGCTACGGGGTGATGCAGATCAGCGCGGGCCTGCATACGGTCGCCGGCTGGGATACGGGCAGCAATGCATTTCGCATCGGGCTCGTCGCGCTCGTCGTGATCCTCGCAGGGCTGTCGGCCGCGAGCGGCCTCGACAAGGGTGTGCGGCGGCTGTCCGAACTGAACCTGCTGCTCGCGTTCCTGCTGCTCGCGTTCGTGGCCGTCACGGGCCCGACGGCGTTCCTGTTGCGCGCGCTCGGCGACAACATCGGCCAGTACCTGTCGAGCCTCGTCGACCTGTCGTTCCGCACGTACGCGTATGCGTCGCCGCGCGAGGAAGGCTGGTTCGGCGGCTGGACGATCCTCTACTGGGCATGGTGGGTGTCGTGGTCGCCGTTCGTCGGCATGTTCATCGCACGCATCTCGCGCGGCCGCACGATCCGCCAGTTCGTGATCGGCGTGCTGCTCGTGCCGACCGCGTTCAACCTCGTGTGGATGACCGTGTTCGGCAACAGCGCGATCTGGCTCGATACGCACGGCGCGGCCGGCGCGCTCGCGCAGACGGCCACCAATGTCGACGCGCTGCTGTTCCGCTTCTTCGATTTCCTGCCGCTGTCGCAAGGGCTGTCGATCGCCGCGATCGTGCTGATCGCGGTGTTCTTCGTCACGTCCGCCGATTCGGGCGCGTTCGTGATCGACCAGATCGCGACGCGCGGCCACGCGCACTCGCCCGTCTGGCAACGGCTGTTCTGGGCCGCGCTGCTCGGCGTGACGGCCGCGGTGCTGCTCGTCGCAGGCGGGCTCGGCGCATTGCAGGCGATGACGCTGATCGCCGCGCTGCCGGTCGCGATCATCATGATCGCGCTCTGCTACGGGCTGTGGCGCGGGCTCGCGGCCGACCGCGTGCACTATTCGCAGGACGTCGCGCCCGCGACGAGCTTCTGGACCGGCCAGCACTGGCGCCACCGCCTGACGCACATCCTGCGGCAGACGACCGAAGCCGAAGCACGCCAGTTCGTCGCCGAAACGGTCGAGCCGGCGCTGCGCAAAGTCGCCGACGAGTTGCGCGCGGGCGGCGTCGATGCGCACGTGCAGCGCGACAGCGACGACGCCGTGCGCCTCACCGTGCCGACCGCCGACCACCGCGATTTCGTGTACGGCGTGCGCGTGACGGTGAAATCGGCGGCCGCGTTCCTCGTGCGCGAGACGGCCGGGCCGGAAGCGGCACGGGCCCACGTGTACGGGATCGTCACGTTCTTCGAGGACGGGCGGCTCGGCTACGACGTCGAATACCTGCGCGGCGACGAAGTGATCGCCGACGTGTTGCGCCAGTACGAACGCTACGTGTCGCTCGCGGCCGACAAGCGCACGCATCTGCTGAGCCGCGCGCCGGGGCATGCGACGGAGGCCGAATGAACCTGCCCGCCGTCTTTGCCGCGCCGCGGCGGCCTGCCACGCCCGACGGAGCCGCACGATGACCGGGCTCCTGCAAAGCCGCGCCTCCGACGTCATCGCGCTCGGCACGCTCGCCGTGCTCTATCTCGGCGGAGCCGGCATCGCGCTGTGGCGGATCCGCGCCGCGGCGCCGCGCGGCAAGGTCTACTGGATCGTCTGCGCGGCGCTGCTCGCCGGCGGCGCCGTCGCGATGGGCATCAACCTGTCGCCGATGCCGAACACCGGAGACATGCCGCCCGGGTTCGCGCTCGGCGTCGAGGCCGTCCTGCTCGGTCTCGCATTGGTCGCCGGCGGTTGCGCGTGGCTGATGCTGCGCGCGCGGCGACGCTGACGTGCGTATGTCATGCGGCCCGGCCACGTCCCGCGCGAACAATGACGCGCGGGGCGAAGCGGCCGCCCCTTCCCCGATCCGCTTCCTCGCCGCAACGTGTCACACGGACGGTGCACGCGCCGTCACGAGCCAGCAAGCCGCGTCGAAGCGCACATCCGCGCCGTCGACGTAAGGCTCGAATGCGGCACGCATCGTGTCGACCACGCGCCGCTGCGTTGCGTCGTCCACTTCCAGCAACGCCAGCCCGACCGGGCCTAGCCGGGTGATGTAGTCGTCCAGCGCGGACGCGGGCAGCGCGCACGCCAGTTCGACCGGCTCGATCGCCACGTCCGCCCAGCCGCTGTCCGCCAGCACCGACGCGATCCGCTGCCGGTCGCCGAAGCCGAACTGCCCCGGCGCGCCGGGCCGCCGTGCGGGCAGGTTCGGCAGCAACGGCGCCGCGGCCCGCTCGGCGATCGTCATGAACGGATTGTCTGCCGCGCTGCGCCATGCGACGAACCGCATCCGCGCATCCGGCCGCGCCGCCTGCCGCAGATTCGCGAACGCGCGAACCGGATCGTCGAAGAACATCACGCCGAGGCGCGACACGATCAGGTCGACGCTCGCGGGCTCGAACGCGTGCGTCTGCACATCGGCACGCACGAAGCGGGCGTGGACGCCGCTGCGTTCGGCTCGCGCCTGCGCGGCGTCGATCATCCGGGCCGAGATATCGATACCCGTGCATTGCGCATGCGCGCCGAGCCGCCGCGCGATCGCAACCGTGACCGCGCCCGTGCCGCAGCCGACGTCGAGCACGCTGCGCGCGGACGACGCGGCAATCTCCTCCACGAGCAACCGCTCCAACGGCTCGAACATCCAGTCGATCAGCGCCTGCGTCTCGACCCAGGCGCGCCCCGACGGGCCGTTCCAAAGCGCGGATTGTTGGTCATTGGGCCGTCTGGTTTCCATCGTCGATTCCCTTTCCGGTTCATTGATCGTGCATCGCACTTTGCTGCTTCAAGCCGGCTTGAAGTCAAGCCCCCCGTGGCCGCGACCCGCCGCCGCAACGTCGACGCCCGGCCCGCGTGCGAACCCTCCGTCGCGCCCCGTTTTTTCATATTTCTTACATTCATGTTGCGTATCGTCGACGACTTTCCTACGGTGCCTCCCATGCGACGACTCCTCCCGCGCGCCCTGCTCGTCCGCTGCGCTCCCCTTGTTGCTTTCGCCGCGCTGTCCGCGTGCTCGAACCACATCGATTCGCCGGACGATCCGGCGAGTGCGTCGGTCAACGTCCAGGCCGCATGGGTCGAGATCGGCGATACGAACCAGGCGATCGCGCGTGTCATCACGAACTACACCCCCGCGTCGGCCAGCGATCCGTTGTGCCCGCAACTGAGCGTCGACGGCAAGCTGTCGCGCATGTCCCTGCGCGCGGGCGCCGCGACCATCGCCCAGCGGCCGACCGCCAGCGATCCGTCCGATTCGAAGCCGTCGAGCTTCCCGGTGTCCGTCTGCGAGGCGACGCTGCCGGCCGGCGCGCTGGCGGCGAGCGTCGCGGGCCGCACGCTGCCGCTGCCGAAGGTGCAGCCGCAACGCATCGCGATCATCGCCGACACCGGCTGCCGCATGAAGAAGGCCGACAACGCATGGCAGGCGTGCAACGACGCGACGGTCTGGCCGCTCGACACGATCGCGGCCAGCGTCTCAAAGCTGTCGCCCGACCTGGTGATGCACATCGGCGACTACCACTACCGCGAAAACGCATGCCCGCCGGACATCGCCGGCTGCAAGGACAGCCCGTGGGGCTACGGCTGGGATACGTGGCAGGCCGACCTGTTCCGCCCGGCCGCGCCGTTGCTCGCGAAGGCCCCGTGGGTCGTCGTGCGCGGCAACCACGAGGAATGCGCACGCGCGGGCCAGGGCTGGTTCCGCTTCCTCGATCCGCGCCCGTATTCGGCCGCGCGCTCGTGCGACGATCCGGCCAACGACAACAACGCGAACTATTCGGAACCCTATGCGGTATCGCTCGGCGGCGGCTCGCAGGTGATCGTGTTCGACACCGCGAAGGTCGGCCGCACGCCGCTCAAGACGACCGACGCGCAGTTCGGCATTTACCAGAAGCAGTTCCAGACGGTCGCCGCGCTCGCGTCGACGGCCGGCATGACGACGACGATCTTCACGAACCACCATCCGATCCTCGCGTTCGCGCCGATCGCCGGCAGCACGCCCGCGCCCGGCAACCTCGCGCTGCAGTCGGTGATGTCGAGCCTCAACGCCCAGGCGTACTACCCGCCCGGCGTGCACGTGGCGCTGCACGGGCACGTGCACGATTTCCAGGCGATCAACTTCTCGTCCGGGCACCCGGCGACGATCGTGTCCGGCAACGGCGGCGACAATCTCGACGTCGCGCTGCCCGACCCGTTCCCGGCCGGCCTGACACCGGCACCGGGCGCCGTGATCGAGCGGCTATCGCACAACAACAGCTTCGGCTTCCTGATGATGGAACGCCGGGCCGCCCCGGCGACCGGCTGGGTCTTCCACGCGTATTCGGCGGCCGGCAAGCTGCTCGCGTCGTGCAACCAGTCGGGCAGGACGCTCGCCTGCGACAAGACGGGGTTCATCGCGCCGTGAGTGAAGGAGTTCGATGTGACGGCCGCCATGCGCGCGGCCGGCAAACGCTGCGCACGCTGGCCGCTGCCGTGCTCGCGGGCCTGACGCTCGCGGCGCACGCCGCGCCGGCCGAAACCGTCCTGCTTCCCGGTGCGCCGCCGTCGCGAGTCGTCGACACGGTCGGCAACGGCACGCCGCAGGTGACGGGCAAGATCGATGCGGCGACCGCGCGCTTCGCGCCCGACCCGACGCTCGTCGCGCTCGGCCGCCGGATCTTCTTCGATTCACGGCTGTCCGAGCCGCGCGGCATGTCGTGCGCGGGCTGCCACGACCCGGGCCGCGCGTTCGCGCCGACGCTGTCGGCCGCCTCGCTCGCGGGGCCCGGCGTGCCGGAAGGCAGCCGTCCCGGGCGTTTCAGCCAGCGCAACGCGCCGTCGCTGCTCTATGTGCGCTACGTGCCGCGCCGCCACTTCTACCAGGACGACGACGCGCCCGCACCGTCGCCGTTTGGCGGCCTGTTCAGCGACGGCCGCGCGGATACGCTCGCCGAGCAGATCCGCGGGCCGCTGTTCGATCCGAACGAGATGAACAACCGGTCGCCGGCCGCGCTGCTGCGCAAGGTGGACGCAACCGAACTCGCGCCCGATCTCGCCGCGCGCTTCGGCGCGTCGGTGCGGCGCGATCCCGGGCAACTGGTGCGGGCGCTGGGCCTGGCCGTCGAGGCCTATCTGCAGAGCGACGAGATGGCGCCGTTCACGTCGCGTTTCGACGCGTTCCTGCGCACGCGCAAGCCGCTCGCGCCGGCCGAGATGCGCGGCCTCGCGCTGTTCCGGAATCCGGACAAGGGCAACTGCACGAGCTGCCACACGCTGTCGGAGACGTCGAGCCGACCGGAGCGTTCGCTCTTCACCGATTTCGGCTACGACGCGATCGCGGTGCCGCGCAACCGCGCGCTGCCGGCGAACCGCGATCCGCGGCATTTCGACAACGGGCTGTGCGACACCGCCCGGCGGCTGCGCTGGCCCGAGCCGACGCAATGGTGCGGCTACCTGCGCACACCGGGGCTGCGCAACGTCGCGCTCAAGCAGACGTTCATGCACAACGGCGTGTTCACGACGCTGCGCGACGCGGTCGCGTTCTACAACACGCGCTCGACCGACCCGGGCTTCTGGTATCACGGGGCCGGAACGTTCGACGATGTGCCGGCCGCCTATCGCGGCAACATCAACGTCAACTCGACGCCGATGAACCGCCGGCCCGGCACGCCGCCCGCGCTGACCGACGCGGAGATCGACGACATCGTCGCGTTCCTCGGCACGCTGACCGACGCGCGCTATGCGGGGGGCACCGCCTCCGCGGCGCCCGCTGCCCCGGTCGCCCCTGCGGCCGCTGTTGCCCGGATCACGCGCACCGCCGCGCCGGCTCGCTGATCCTGGCCGAACGGCCAGCCGCGCATGCACCCGCTTGCGGTCGCCCAAAACACTGGTTATATTTACAGCACTGTATTTATGAACAGTGAGGTGCGTGATGGAACAACTCGTTCGTATCGTCAACGACGCCGATCGCCAGGTGCTGGCATGGCTCCGCGCCCAGGTCGGCGACGCCCGCGTCGAGCGCGCGGCTCGCCAGCTCGGGCATACACGCAAGCCCTTCCCGTCCGCCGTTTGCCGTTATCTGGGCATGAGCGCACCGGCCACGCTGCGCCAGGCCGAACGGCCGCGCGCCGCGCGCGATTTCTCGGTCGGCGATCGTTACCTGTCGCTGATCCGCCAGCACCTCGCCACACACTCGGCCAGCCGATGAAATGGCGGCGGCTGGCTGCGTCGATGGCCCGGAAAGCCAGTGCGCTTGCGGTTTCGCAAGCCCGGCCGGCGGCCACCGCGCCTACCTGGGCGCCATGGCTTCCCGCACGAGGCGGCCGAGCGTTTCGAACGCCGCTTCGTGCGCCGCATCGAACACGCGCGTGCAAGCGAGCCGGATATAGCCGTCGAAGCGGTCGGAATTCGAGAAGATCGCCCCGGGCGCGATCCTGACCCCGTGCGCCAGCGCGGCATCGAACAGCGCCTCGGAGCGCACGCCGTCCGGCAACGCGATCCACAGCAGCATCCCGCCCGGCGGCTGGTTCATCCGGGTTCCGGCCGGGAAATGCCGTGCAATCGCGTCGATCGTCACGTCGCGCTGCACGCGCAGCTGTTCGCGGAACCGGCGCAGATGGCGATCGAACGCGCCCGAACCGACGAATTCGGCCGCAACGGCCTGCAGCAACGCGGCGTTGTGCCGGCTGTGCGCGAATTTCAGCATCTTCACGCGCGCGTGCCAGCGCCCCGCGCTTATCCAGCCGAGCCGCATCCCGGGGGCCAGCACCTTGTTGAACGACGGGCAGTAGATCACCGTGCCGTCGCGGTCCCATGCCTTGACCGGCTTGACCGTCTGCGGCGCTTCGACGAGTTCGCGATAAGGCTCGTCCTCGATCACGGCCACGCCGTGCCGCGAACAGAGCGAGACGAGCGCGGCCTTGCGCCCGTCGGGCATCACGCAGCCGAGCGGGTTCTGCAGGTTCGGCACGACCACCACGGCACGAATGTCCGGATACGCGGTCAGCGCCACTTCGAGCGCCTCGATCGACAGGCCGGTCGTCGGGCTGGCCGGGATTTCGAGGGCGCGCAAGCCGAGGCTTTCGAGCAACTGGATCAGGCCGAAGAACGCGGGCGATTCGATCGCGATCGTGTCGCCGGGGCGCGCGACCGCACGCAACGCGAGATTCACGGCATCGACGCCGCCGCTCGTCGACATCACGTCGTCCGGCGTCAACGTCACACCATAAGACAGCGCGCGCTTGGCCATCGTCTGCCGGAACTCGGGCGAACCGCCGACGGGCCCCGCATCGGTCAGCAAGGTAGGCTTGCGCCGCAACAACCGGATCGCGAGCGCCTGCAGGGGCTCGGCCGGATACAGCGTGGCCAGCGCGGACGCGCCGCCGAGATTCAGCGCATCGGGCGTCGCGTTGGCGCGGTCGATCACACGCGACACGCGTTCGTGCAGGCCCGCGAACGGCGGCTCGACGCTCAGCGGCGGCCCGTCGCTTTCCGGCAGCGTTTCGAGCGCGACAGCCGCGCGGCGCCGCACGAAGTAGCCGGAGCGCGGCTTCGCCTCGCACCAGCCCGCATCCTCGAGCCGCCGGAACGCCTGAATCGCGGTCGACAGACTCACGCCGTGCTGTGCCATGAACGCCCGCACCGACGGCATCCGGTCGCCGGGGGACAGCGTGCCGGCCGCGATGATGCGGCGGTAATGCTCGGCGAGCCGCTCGTAAAGCGGCTCGCCGTCCATCGGCAACGGTGGGCGGGATGAATCGGTGAAAGGCGTCATGCAGGCGATCGTGCCCGCGCGGCCGATGGCACGCCAGATACAGATTCCGGGGAAACCCACCGATACAGCGGCACAAAATCGTCGTCTGCACCGCAACAGATTCCCGTCCCCTGAATCTGTCGTGCCGGTGCCCGTTTCCCTAACCTGACTGCACGCTGTCGCCTCGCCGTCGCGAGGCCGCGCAACCGCGAAGGGAATCGCCATGCGAACGCAACACATCCGGCTCGACGCCGGGCAAAGCCACTTTGCGTGGTTCGACAAGGGCAGCCAGTTGATCGTGCTGGACGGCGCGCTTGCGGTCACGCTGCGGCACGGCGGGCTCGACTGGCTGCCCGACGCGCCGCGGCACATCCACCGCTTGCTCGACGAAGGGGAATGCCTGACGCTCGAGACGGCCGGCCACGTGGCGCTGTCGGCCGGTGGCGCGGGCGCGGTCAGCACGGCCGTCGTGGAACCGGCAAGCCGGAGCGGCTGGCTCGTGGCATGGCGCGCGATCCTGCGCCGGTTGTCCGGGAGGATGCGCGGCAGCCATCGTGTGCACGAGCATTCGTGACATGGAAACTTGCCGTGGTGTCATGGAAGAGCGTCACGCCGCGCCGCATCAGCCGATGGAGATCCCGCACGACCCGGTAGCGCCGCGCTCATGCGGATCGACCGACCTTGACCACCGGCGCAACCGCCGCAGTGCGCCTCCGGCATGCGGCGGTCACGGCATCACCGCACGCTTCTGCGCCGTTCGAACCACTCGAATACCGCCATCCCGGCCAGCATCGCGACGACGAACCCGATCCCCTTCGCCGACCCGAAGCCGATCGACACGATCGCGGGCCCCGGGCAGAACCCGGCGATCCCCCAGCCGATGCCGAACACGGCACTTCCGGCAACCAGGCGCACGGTGATCGCCCGCAGGGCCGGCAACTGCATCGGCAGGCCGAGCCATGACCGCGTCCGGCGCTTCGCCCATGCGAACGCGAACACGGCCACCCCGGTCGCGCCGGCCATCACGAATGCGAGCGATGGATCCCAGTGGCCCGCCAGGTCGAGAAAACCGAGCACCTTCTGCGGATTGGCCATGCCCGACACGATGAGGCCGACGCCGAACAGCAGCCCCGCCAGAAACGCGAATCCTGCCTGCATGTCAGCCTCCCAGCACGTGCCGTCGCACGAATACGGTCGCGAAGCCCGCGACCATGAAAACCGCCGTCGCGACCACCGAACGCAGCGCGCCGCGCGACATCCCGCACACGCCGTGGCCGCTCGTGCAGCCTCCCGCGTACCGCGTGCCGATTCCGACCAGCAGCCCGGCCGTCACCAGTTCGAACCAGCCCGCATCGACCTGCGGCGTCAGGCTGTTCCCTGCGACGCGCATCGCAAGCGGTGCCGCGACCAGCCCGGCGACGAACGCGGCGCGCCAGCCGCGCTCGCCGGCGCGTGCCGTGAGCAAGCCGCCGACGATGCCGCTGATGCCCGCGATCCGGCCGTTGAACGCGACGAGCCACGCGGCGGCGAGCCCGATCAGCACGCCGCCGGCCAGCGACAGCCACGGCGTGAAATGAAGCGCATCAAGCTGCATCGCGCCGCCCCTTCGCGGCCGGGCCGCAGAACTGTTCATACAGCACGCCCATCACCGCGATCGCGGCGGGGCTGTCGAGCGAGTAGTGGATGTTCTTGCCGTCGCGGCGCGTGCGGACCAGCGCGTTGTCGCGCAACACGCCGAGCTGCTGGGACAGCGTCGGCTGACGGATGTCCAGCGCTGCCTCGAGATCGCTCACGCAGCGCTCACCCCGGGACAGCTCGCAGAGCAGCATCAACCGGTCGGGATTCGACAGCACCTTGAGCAGCGCGCAGGCCGATTCGGCGGCCGCGCGCATCTGGTCGGGTTCCGGAAACCCGGCGGAAAGATCGTCGTTCATCGGCACTGGGAGACAATTAAAAAATCAATATTATATTGATTTATATAATGTTTCGTCTCCCCGTCTGCCGACGGACGGGCTGGCGCCCTCCTTCGCTCAGGCCCGTTCGCCCGCCATCGTCTTCGCGGCGGGCACGCGCGCCGCACCGGCACGAACCGCGCCGAGCGCGAGCACCGCGATCGCGGCGATCACGCACGGTGCCGCGACGACCGCAAACGCGGTCGACAACGGCACGCCCATCGCCAGCATCGCACCGCCCGCCATCGATCCGACGACCGAGCCGCCACGGCCGATCCCGTTCGCCCAGCTCACACCGGTGGTGCGGCACTCGGTCGGATAGAACGCGGCCGACAGCGCATTGGCGCCGACCTGTGAACCCGACACGCAGAAACCGGCCGCGAACACGGCGAGCGCCGCGCCCCACGGCGACGCGGCAACCATGCCGATCGCGGCGACGAACACGCCGGCCGCCGCGTAGCTGCAGGCCAGGACGCGATGCGGGTCGAAACGGTCCATCAGCCAGCCGAGGACGATCGCGCCGAGCGTGCCGCCGACCTGGAACATCGCGGTCACGTGCGCGGCCGTCCGCAGCGTCGCGCCGGTCGTGCGCAGCAGCGTCGGCAGCCAGCTGGACAGCAGGTAGATGACGAGCAGGCTCATGAAGAACGTGAGCCACAGCAGCAGCGTTCCGCGCAACAGGTCGGGGCCGAACAGGCGGCCAAGGGGCGATCCGGCCGGCTTGCCGGCGGGCGCGGTGAACGACGCGTTCGAAAGCCGGGGATCCGGCGCGATGCGGCCCAGCATCGCCGCGATCCGCGCGGAAGGCGCGTGCCGATTGACGAGATAGCGCACCGATTCCGGCAGCCGCCATGCGAGCACCGGCAGGAGCAGCAGTGGCGCCGCGCCGCCGACGACGAGCACCGCGCGCCAGCCGTGGTGCTCGATCAGCGCGGCGGCCGCGAGCCCGCCGAGCGCGGAGCCGATCGTAAAGCCGCAGAACATCGTCGTCACCAGCAGCGAACGGCGCCGGGCCGGGCAGTACTCGGACGTCAGCGTGATCGCATTGGGCATCGCGCCGCCGAGCCCGAGCCCGGTCACGAAACGCCACGCGATCAGCTCGGTCAGGCCGCCCGCGCTCGCCGACGCGGCACTCGCGATGCCGAAGCACGCGACGCATGCGAGCAGCAGGCGCTTGCGGCCGAACCGGTCGCCGAACGGCCCGAACACGAGCGCGCCGGCCATCAGCCCCGCGAGCCCCGCGCCGAACACCGGGGCGAGCTGCGCGGGCGACAGGCCCCATTCCGCGCGGATGACGGGGGCGATGAAACCGATCGAAGCGGTATCGAAACCGTCGATCGCGACGATCAGGAAGCACAGGACGACGATCGCGGCCTGAAACGGCGCAACGCGATGCCGGTCGATCCATTCGCTGACGTCGATGGACAGCGTATCGGTCATGGTGATGTCTCCTCCAGGAAGGCGGTCGCGCGTCGTGTCGTTGAATTGCGCGCCGCCGGAATCGGGCTCGCCGAGCTGCGTCACGCAGCCGGCGTCAGGCAGTCCTCCGCGCGCCAGCCGTGCAGCCAGTCGAGCGCGTCGTAGAACTGCGCCTGCGTACGGCCGACCCAGAGCCCGTTGCGCACCAGCCGCTCGACGCCCTTCGCGTGATAGATCCGCCCCATCTCGCGCGCCGAATACAGCACGCGCGCGGTGCGCGGAATCCGCACGCGTTCGTACAGCGCGAACGCGGCCTCGAAATCGCCGTCGGCCCGCGCGACGGCCGCGCCGAGCGTCACCGCGTCCTCGAGCGCCTGGCACGCGCCCTGCGCAATGTATTGCGTCATCGGATGCGCGGCGTCGCCGAGCACCGTCGCGCGGCCCTCGCTCCAGCGCTCGACCGGATCGCGGTCCGCGGTCGCCCAGCGCTTCCACGACGTCGGCCGGTCGAGCATCTGCTTCGGCAACGGATGAATGCCGTCGAAGTACGACAGCACCTCTTCCTTGCTGCCCTCGCGCACGCCCCAGGTTTCCTGCTCGCGGCTGTGGAACGTGACGACGAGGTTGTACTGCCGCCCGCCGCGCAGCGGATAGTGGACGAGATGGCAATGCGGGCCGGCCCACACGACCGGCGCATTGATCTGCAGATCCTTCGGCATGTTGTCGACGTCGACCACCGCGCGATACACGACGTGGCCCGTCACGCGATGCGCATCGCCGATCAGCGCCTGGCGGATCGCGGATTTCACGCCATCGCAGCCGATCACCGCATCGGCGCGATAACGTTCGCCGTGCTGGTCGGTCACGGTCACGCCGTTGCCGTCCTGCTCGAACCCGCACACCTGCGTGCTCGTCCGGAACTCGATCAGCGGATGGTCCTTGACCGCCTCGTAGATCGACAGGTGAATGTCCGCTCGATGAATCACCGCATACGGATTGCCGAAGCGCTCGCGGTACGCGGCACCCGTATCGATGCGCGCAACCTCGCGCGCATCGACCGCATCCATCAGTTGCAGCCAGTCGGTGAACACGGCCCGGCTGCGCGCGGCCTCGCCGACACCCAGCGCATCGAGCGCGTTGAACGCGTTCGCCGCGAGCTGAATCCCCGCGCCGATTTCGCCGATCTGCTCCGCCTGTTCGAGCAGCTTCACGCGGATACCCTGGCGCGCGAGCGCGAGCGCTGCCGCGAGCCCGCCGATGCCGCCGCCGATCACCAGCACGCGCCGGCCGTTGTCTTGTGTCTCGCCCATCTCTGTCTCCTGCTTCGTGTTACGCGACGTAATCCGGTTGCCGCTGCGGCTGCGCCGCGTCGAACGCCGGCTCGTGCCGTGCGTATTCGTACACCGCGAGGCTGCGGGGGTACGCGCTCAGGTCGCAATCCATCCGCAGCGCGTTCGCGACCTGCGGCACGAGGCACACGTCGGCCAGCGTCGGCGCGTCGCCGAAGCACCACGGGCCCTCGTCCGCGCGCGCGAGCAGCCGCTCGACGCCGGCCATCCCTTCCGCGACCCAGTGCCGGTACCACGCGGTCTTCTGCTGGGCCGTGACCTGCAGCTCGCTGTCGAGATAGCGCAGCACGCGCAGGTTGTTGACCGGATGGATGTCGCAGGCGATCAGCGCCGCGAGTTCCAGCACGCGCGCACGATGCCGCAGTTCGAGCGGAATCAGTCGCGGCGTCGGCTGGATCTGGTCGAGGTAATCGAGGATCGCGAGCGACTGGCCGAGACCGAAATCGCCGTCGACCAGCGCCGGCACCGCTGCGGACGGGTTCACGTTCGCGACGTAGGCCGCGTCGCGATGCTCGCCGGTGCGGATGTTCACCGGCAGCGTGTCGTACGGCAGCCCTTTCAGCGCGAGCGCGATGCGCACCCGGTAGGAGGTCGAACTGTTGAAGAAGCTATGCAGTTGCACGATGTCGCCTTTCGGGGAAGATGCGTCAGACCACACGCACGGCCAGTTCGCCGAGCCGCTCGACGCCGACCTTCATCACGTCGCCCGCGACCACCGCGCCGACACCTTCCGGCGTGCCCGTGAAGATCACGTCGCCCGGTTCGAGGCGGAAGAACCTCGACAGGTCGGCCACCGTTTCCGCGACCGACCAGATCAGGTGCGACACGTCGCTCTTCTGCTTCGTCGTGCCGTTGACGGTCAGCCACAGGCCACCCTGTTCGAAATGACCGACGTCGCTCGCCGGATGCACGGGGCCGATCGGCGCCGAGCGGTCGAACGCCTTGCCGATCTCCCACGGCCGGCCCATTTCGCGCATCTTCATCTGCAGGTCGCGGCGCGTCATGTCGAGGCCGACCGCATAGCCCCACACATGTTCGAGCGCGCGTTCGAGCTGGATGTCCGCCCCGCCCTTGCCGATCACCGCGACGAGTTCGGCTTCGTAGTGATAGTTCTGCGTCTGCGACGGATACGCGAGATCGAGCGTTTCGCCGTACCCGACCGGCACGATCGAATCGGCCGGCTTGCAGAAGAAGAACGGCGGCTCGCGATCGGGATCGAAGCCCATTTCACGCGCGTGGGCCGCGTAGTTGCGGCCGACGCAATAGACGCGGCGTACCGCGAACCGGGCATCGCTGCCGACGACGGGGAGCGCCACGGGCGCTTCGGGCGGAAAAACGAAAGTCATCAATGGCTCCAGCCAAACGTGAATGAAGGAGGCGCGCCGCGGCGGCGGCGCGCGGAAAACGGAATCCTTGAACGCTGCCGGCGTCAGTCGCGCGCTTCGCGCAGCAGGTTCAGCGCGGACAGCACGGGCCGGTCGGAATAGCTGAACAGCACGCTGTCGGACGACGCCGACAGCCGCACCGGCGCCCACGACGGCACGACGAAGATGTCGTGCGGCTCGAATCCGAATGCGTTGCCGCCGATGAACGCGGTGCCGCTGCCCTCGACGACGCAGTAGATCGTCGCGTCGGTGCTGCGGTACGTGCGGCCGTCGAAACCGGCGGGCAGGAACTGCATGAAGGTGGCGATCGTCGGCATCGGCCAGCCGCCCGTCGCGGGGTTCACATAGCGCAGCTTCACGCCGTCCCACGCGTCGAGCTCGCCGTTCCGGTACAACACGTCGAGCGCCTCGCGGGTGCGTGCGTACGGATAGCTGAACACCGGCGACGTCGGATCGCTCGCGCGATGCCGCACCGGCACCATGTTGTGACCGAAGCGGGCGAGGCTGTCGCCTTCCGGGCGATTCACGGGCTGCACGGCTTCCGGGTAGTTCTCCGCGAAGCCCGCGTCGAGGTGCGCGACGAGCGGAATGTCGAGCCCGTCGAGCCACACGACCGGCTCGCCGCCCGCTTCCGCCGACGGGTTGCCGTGGTCGTGCCATGCCCACGACGGCGTGATGATGAAGTCGCCCGGATGCATCGTCGTGCGCTCGCCGTTCACGGCCGTCCACGCGCCGCGGCCTTCGACGATGAAGCGCAGCGCCGACTGCGTATGCCGGTGGCTCGGCGCGATCTCGCCGGGCAGGATCAGCTGCAACCCCGCGTACAGGCTCGGCGTCATGCTCGACTTGCCGGGCAGCCCGGGGTTCTCCAGCACCAGCACGCGGCGCACGGCTTCTTCCGCGCTGATCACGCTGCCGGCCTGCATCACGAGATCGCGCACCTGCGCGTACTTCCAGATCGCGGCCTGCGCGGCCGGCTGCGGGGATTTCGGCACGAGGTTGTGCAGCGATTCCCACAGCGGCGCCAGGCGTTGCTCGGCGATCCGTGCGTAGTAGGCGGCGCGCGACGCGTCCGGATGGGTCGTCATGATGTCTCCTGGGAGTCGGCCGATCGGCGTCGGCGCTATGTCGGGTCGGGGACCGTGCTGCAGTCCGTCAGCAGATTTATATTCGACCCAGACATACCCGGTAAAATGGTCAAATCATCTAATCCATATAATTTTGGATATACCTTCTCGCGACGAGGCATGCGATGGACTGGACCCACCGGCTGCGACTGCGGCATCTGCAGGTACTGTTGAGCCTTGCCGGCACCGGCAACCTGAGCCAGTCGGCGGTGGCGCTCGCGACCACGCAGCCCGCGCTGTCGAAATGGCTGAAGGAACTGGAAGAGGACGTCGGGCTGCCGCTGTTCGAACGGCATGCGCGCGGGCTGCGGCCGACCGCCTACGGCGAAGCGCTGATCGAGCATGCGCGCCGCGTCGAAGCGCAGCTCGACGTCGCGCGCGACGACATGGCCGCGCTGCGCGAAGGCGGCAGCGGCCTCGTGACGATCGGCACGTCAGGCGTCGCGGCGGCCGACACGGTGCCGCTCGCGGTGTCGCAACTGCTCAAACGGATGCCGCGCGCGCAGGTGCGGCTCACCGAAAGCACGATGAACCAGCTGATGCCGCAGCTCGCGCGCAGCGAACTGGACATCGTCGTGGGCCGCTCGGGGTCGACATCCGTCGATCCGCTGCTGCATGCCGAAGCGCTGTATGTCGATCCGGTCGTGTTCGTCGCGCGGCCCGGCCACGCGCTCGCCGGTGCGGCGTCGGTCGGCTGGGACGACGTGCTCGCCTGTTCGTGGATCGTGTGGCCGTCGGGCACGCCCGTGCACAACGCGCTCGAGACCGCGCTGACGGCCGCCGGCCGCGTTCGGCCGCCCCACTGCGTCGAATCGAATTCGTCGATCCTCAACCTCACGCTGCTGAACAACACCGACCTGCTGGGTGTCGCGTCGTATCGTGCCGCGCAGCGCTTCGAGCAATTGAACGCGATCCGGATCCTGCCGATGCAGCTCGAAGGCCAGGGCGCGGTGTCGATGTACTGGCACCCCGACAGTGCGAATCGCGCGGCGGTGGCCGCGACGATCGAGTGCCTGCGCGCCTGTGCCGCGCCGCAGGTCGGCGGATGGGAGAAAGTGACGGCGGAATGAATGACGCGGCCCGGTGTCAACCGGGCCGCGATGCTGCGATGCTGCGATGCTGCGATGCTGCGATGCTGCGATGCTGCGATGCTGCGATGCTGCGATGCTGCAATGCCGTGATGCCGTGATGCCGTGATGCCGTGATGCCGTGATGCCGTGATGCCGTGATGCCGTGATGCCGTGATGCCGCGATGCCGCGATTCCGCGATTCCGCGATCCGTCACGCGCCGTCGCAGGAGGCCGTACCGTCCAGCATCAGCGTGCCGACCCGCGCGGGCACGAGCGGCGTGCGCGGTACCGGCGGCGTCCAGCCGAACAACGCCTGTGCAGCCGTACCGCACACGCGGCCCTGGCATGCGCCCATCCCGCAACGCGACTGCAGTTTCGCGGCCGTCCAGCCCGGCGCTTGCGCGACTGCCTCGAAACGCACGTCTTCACAGCGACACAGCAGCGTATCGGGCCGCGCCAGCCGGCGGACCGGCTCGCGGATCGCAAACCGTTCGCGCACGGCGTCCGCGAACGCCTGCCAGTGCGCGCGCCGCGCGACGAGCGCAGCCAGCGGCGCCGTCTGCCCGGTTGCCGCATGGCCGGCAATCTCGCCTTCGACCATCGCCAGTTCGCTGCCGCCGACACCCGTGCACTCGCCGGCCGCAAACACCCCGTCGCGGCTCGTACGCTGGTGTGCATCGACCGCTACCGCCCCGTTGTCGATCCGGCAGCCGAGATGGCTCGGCAGCACCGTATTCGGCACGAGGCCGAAACCGCACGCGAGCCGGTCGCAGTCGACGTCGAACTCGCGGTCGCCGTGCCGGATCCGCACGCGTTCGAGCCGCTTGTCGCCGAACGCCTCGACGACATGCGCATCGGCCCGGTACGCAGCCGTGACGAGTTTCGCGGCCTGCGCGAGCTTCGACGGCCAACGCCACAGCCCGGCGCCGAAGCCGGCCACATCACCCCAGCCTGCCTGTTCGAGCACGTGCGACACGCGCGCACCGGCCTGGCGGGCCGTCGCCGCGCTCGCCAGCAGCAACGGCCCGCTGCCCGCGATCACCGTGCGCTGTCCGCGCACGTCCAGGCCGTACTTGATCAGCGCCTGCAGGCCGCCCGCACCGGTGACGCCCGGCAGCGTCCAGCCCGGAAACGGCAGCAGCAGTTCGCGTGCGCCGCAGCAGAGAATCAGCGTCCGGAAATCGAGCAGCAGCCCGCGTTCGTCGTCTTCGAGCAGCAGCGTGCCCGGCTGCGTTTCGGCGACGATGCGCGTCGCCGCGAGATGCGTGACGTTCGGCTGCCGCAATACGGCGAGCCGCTCGGTGGCGACCGGCGCGGGCGTGGCCGCTGCGCCCTGTCGCCAGATCTGCCCGCCCGCGCGCGGGTTGTCGTCGACGATCGCCACCGTCGCACCGCTTCGTGCGGCGGCCCGCGCGGCCGACAGCCCGGCCGGGCCCGCGCCGACGATCGCGATGTCGACGCTCAGTCGTTCCTGTTTCATCGCGTACGCTCCACCTGCATCCCGTCGCGGCACAACGTCTGGCAAGCCAGCCGGCGCCGCCCGTCGATCGTCATCCGGCACTCCTGGCAGATGCCCATCCCGCAAAACGGCGCGCGCGCCGCGCCCGTGCACGACACGCGCGTCGTGTCGTCGCCGCTCGCCGCAATGGCGGCCGCGACGGTCGCGCCGTCGGCCACCGTCAGCGCGCGGCCGTCCAGATGAATGATCATGTCAGCCTCCGCCGGGCCGCCCCAAGGAGGCTGACCGCCCCCCCGGGGGGCAGCGAACGAAGTGAGCGTGGGGGTCGTTTCATGTCAGCGCTCCGGCTACAGGGGACGCGGTCAGGAAGCGTCCCGGCAAATACGGTTCGATATCGATGGGCGGCCGCTCGCCGGCCATCAGCGCGGCGACGAGCCGCGCGCTGCCCGGCGCGGTCGTCACGCCGAGCCCTTCATGCCCGACCGCGAGCCACACGCCCGGCCGTGCCGGGTGCTCGCCGAGCAGCGGCAGGCCGTCTGGGCTCGCGGAACGGAACCCCGTCCACGCGCGGATGCCGTTCAGGTCGGCCAGGTCCGGCAGATAGCCCACCGCGCGACGCAGCATGCGCGCGAGCACGGGCGGCTCGACTTGCGCGTCCTCGGTGTCGAACTGGCGCGACGAGCCGATCAGCAACTGGCCGGTCGGCCGCGGCTGCACGTTGAACGCGACCGACGTGCCGTCGCTCGCATGCGCGCTCGCCGCATAACCCAGCTCGACGAGCTGGTGCGACACCTGGCCCGGATAGCGGTCGGTAATCAGCAGATGGCCCTTTTTCGGGCGCAGCGGCAGTTCGGGCAGCAGCGTGCGCGCCGCAACGCCGTTCGCCACGACCACCCGCTCCGCGCGCAGCGTGTCGCCGCTCGCGAGCGTCACGCTCGGGCCGTCGACCGCGACGGCCCGGTCGCGCCGCAACGTGATGCGCGGCGCGCGCTGCAGCAGCCAGTTCGCGGTGACGGGCGCATAGAGGATCGCGTCACCGGGAATCTTCAGCGCGCCGCCGAGGCCCGCGCGCAACATCGGCTCCAGTTGCGCGAGCGCCGCCGCGTCGATCAGTTCGCCGGCCACGCCGTGCGCGGCGAGCGCCGCCTGCTTCGCGCGCGCGAGATCCATCTCGTGCGCATCGGCCGCGAGCCACAGCGTGCCGCAGTTGCGGTACGCGCAGCCTTCGGGCATCTCGCCGCTCAACGCGCGCCACAGTTCGATCGAGTAATGGCTCAGCGCGAGTTCGGCCGCGTTGTCGTCCATCGCGACGAGGTGCCCCATGCCCGCGCCGGTCGCCCCGCCGCTCGCGTCGTCAACGACGAGCACGCGCAGCCCGCGCTGCGCGAGTTCGTGCGCGCACGCGGCGCCGACGATGCCGGCGCCGATCACGACGACATCCGTCTTCGCGTCGCTCACGGCGCGATACCCCAGCCGAACGGATCGTCTTCCTCGATCAGGAGCGTCGCTTCCGCGCTCAGGTGCGCACTGCCGCGGATCGTCGGCACGATCCCGCCGTCGGCTTCTTCGTAGCTCGCGTGGAACACGCTGCCGATCACGCTCGCCTGCCGCCACACGGCGCCCGGCGCGAGCTTGCCGTCGGCCGCGAGGCACGCGAGCTTCGCGCTCGTGCCGGTGCCGCACGGCGAACGGTCGTACGCGAGGCCCGGGCACAGCACGAAGCTGCGGCTGTCGTGATCGGGATCGTCGGCGAACAGCTCGATATGGTCGATCTCGCCGCCGTTCGCGCCGGTGATGCCCGCGCGTTCGAGCCCTTCGCGCACGGCCGACGCATACGCGGTGAGCGCCGCGACGTTGTCGCCGGCGACGCGCTGCCCGTGGTCGCTGATCAGGAAGAACCAGTTGCCGCCCCACGCGATGTCGCCCTTCACGGGGCCGTAACCCGGCACGTCGAGCGCGACGCCCTTCGCATGGCGATACGCGGGCACGTTGCGCACGCTGACCGACAGGTCGTCGTGCAGCGTCGCCTCGACGGTACCGACCGGCGTTTCGATCCGGTGCACGCCGGGCGCGATGCGCCCCATGTGGTGCAGCGTGCGCACGACGCCGATCGTGCCGTGCCCGCACATCCCGAGATAGCCGCTATTGTTGAAGAAGATCACGCCGGCCGCCGCATCGGGCGACACGGGCTCGCACAGCAGCGCGCCGACCAGCACGTCGCTGCCGCGCGGCTCGAGGATGCATGCGGTGCGGTAGCGGTCGTGCTCGCGCGCGAGCACGTCGCGGCGCTCGGCCATCGTGCCGCTGCCGAGCGCGGGGAAACCGGACACGACGAGCCGAGTGGGTTCGCCGCCCGTGTGCGAATCGATGATCTGGATGCGCTTCATCATGAGCCGTCCGAAGTGGGGAAAGGAGCATAGCTTCCTCCGTCGCGCGTCCGTCCGCTTGTGGCTTTTCGATGAGGACGACGACGAAATCGGCATAGTGCGAAGCGCCCTTCCCGCGCCGTCCGGCCGCTGTGCCGATTTCGTCATTTTGCTCCGCGATACGACTCAAGCGTGATCGGCGTTTGCGCGGCGATACTGGTTGCCACACCGACGCCTGTCGGCCGACCGATACAAACACGTAGGAGATTTCAGTGAGCCGCAAAGCCATTCAATGGACCGGGGTTTTCCCGGCCGTCAGCACCCAGTTCAAGCCTGACTTTTCCCTCGACATCGACGCCACGCACCGTGTGGTGAAGAACCTGGTGAACGACGGCGTGTCGGGCCTCGTGGTCTGCGGCACGGTCGGCGAGAACACGTCGCTGTCGACGAGCGAGAAGCTCCAGGTGATCGAGGCCGCCCGCGACGCGGCAGGCGGCAAGATTCCGGTGATCGCCGGGATCGCCGAATTCACGACCGAATTCGCGCGCAACACGGTGCGCGAGGCGCAGCGCGTCGGCGTCGACGGCGTGATGGTGATGCCCGCGCTGGTCTACTCGGCCAAGCCGCACGAAACCGCCGCGCACTTCCGCGCGGTCGCGACGAGCACCGACCTGCCGGTGATGGTCTACAACAACCCGCCGATCTACAAGAACGACGTGACGCCCGACGTGCTGATCGCGCTGCAGGATTGCGAGAACATCGTCTGCTTCAAGGATTCGTCGGGCGATACGCGCCGCTTCATCGACCTGCGCAACGCGGTCGGCGATCGCTTCGTGCTGTTCGCGGGCCTCGACGACGTCGTGGTCGAGAGCATCGCCGTCGGCGCCGAAGGCTGGGTGTCGGGCATGTCGAATGCGTTCCCGAAGGAAGGCGAGACGCTGTTCCGCCTCGCGAAGCAAAAGCGTTTCGACGAAGCGCTCGCGCTGTACCGCTGGTTCATGCCGCTGCTGCACCTCGACGCGCGCCCCGACCTCGTGCAGTGCATCAAGCTGTGCGAAGAGCTGGTCGGCCGCGGCAGCGCGATCACGCGCCCGCCGCGCCTCGCGCTGCAGGGCGACACGCTCGCGGAAGTAAAGGCCATCGTCGCGAAGGCGCTCGAAACGCGCCCGGCGCTGCCCGACGTCGGTCTCTGACCGACTCTCCGTGCGGCGGTGCGCCGGCCCTGCGCCTGCACGCCGCCGTCTCCGGTCCGGCATGGCCTGCGGGCCCGTTCGTACCGGCGCCAACCCGCGCCGCGCGTGAACGCCCCGCCGCCCGCCCCGGTCGTTCGAACCGGGCGACGCCGGCCGGCAGGCCTGCGCCGCTGCTCCGTCGGAGCGCGGCGCACCTCGAGCCTGTGCCGATATTCCCCCCAGGAGACAAGCCCATGCCAGGCCAAGGCAACGCACACCCGTCTGTCCCGCTTTCCCGTTCCGCGCACCCCGACGCGGGTCACGGCAAGTTCAAGAAACAGCTGTCGCTGACCGATCTCACGTTCATCGGTCTCGGCGCCATTTTCGGTTCGGGGTGGCTGTTCGCCGCGAGTCACGTCTCGACGATCGCGGGCCCGGCCGGCATCTTCTCGTGGCTGCTCGGCGGCTTCGCGGTACTGCTGCTCGGCATCGTCTACTGCGAACTCGGCGCCGCGCTGCCGCGCGCGGGCGGCGTGGTCCGCTACCCGGTGTTCTCGCACGGCCCGCTGCTCGGCTACCTGATGGGCTTCATCACGCTGATCGCCTTTTCGAGCCTGATCGCGATCGAAGTCGTCGCCGCGCGCCAGTACGCGGCCGCGTGGTTTCCGGGCCTGACAGTCGAAGGATCGAGCGACCCGACGACGATCGGCTGGCTCGTGCAGGCCGCACTGCTGTGCTTCTTCTTTTACCTGAACTATTCGAGCGTGAAGACGTTCGCGAAAGCGAACAACATCATCAGCATCTTCAAGTTCATCGTGCCGCTGTCGGTGATCGCGGTGCTGTTCACGTTCTTCAAGCCGGCGAACCTGACCGTGCACGGCTTCGCGCCGTTCGGCATGCCGGGCATCGAGATGGCCGTGTCCGCCGGCGGCATCATCTTCGCGTACCTCGGGCTCACGCCGATCGTGTCGGTCGCGAGCGAGGTGCGTAATCCGCAGCGCACGATCCCGATCGCGCTGATCCTGTCGATCCTGCTGTCGACGCTGATCTACGTGCTGCTGCAGCTCGCGTTCATCGGCAGCATCCCGACCGCGATGCTCGCCGGCGGCTGGCACGATGTGAGCAAGGCGTTCACGCTGCCGTACCGCGACATCGCGCTCGCACTCGGCGTCGGCTGGCTCGCGGTGATGGTCGTCGCCGACGCGATGATCTCGCCGAGCGGCTGCGGCAACATCTACATGAACGCGACGCCGCGCGTCGTCTACGGCTGGGCGAAGACGGGCACCTTCTTCAAGGTGTTCACGCGCGTCGACGAAGCGTCGGGCATCCCGCGCGCGGGCCTGTGGCTCACATTCGGCCTCGCGATCTTCTGGACGATGCCGTTCCCGTCGTGGGAAGCGCTGATCAACATCGTGTCCGCCGCGCTGGTGCTGAGCTATGCGGTCGCGCCGGTCTCGGTCGCCGCACTGCGCCGCACCGCGCCCGACCTGCCGCGGCCGTTCCGCGCGGTGGCGTTCGGCATCACCGGCCCCGCATCGTTCGTGATCGCCGCGCTGATCGTCTACTGGTCGGGCTGGAGCACCGTGTCCTGGCTGCTCGGCCTGCAGATCGCGATGTTCGTCATCTACCTCGCGTGCCGCCGCTGGGTGCCGACCGCACACCTGAGCCTCGCCGAGCAGGTGCGCTCGTCCGCGTGGCTGATCGCGTTTTATGCCGCGATGATCGTGCTGTCGTATCTCGGCGGCTTCGGCGGCACGGGCCGGCTCGCCCATCCGTACGACACGGTCGTCGTCGCGGCCGTCGCGCTCGTCATCTACTACTGGGGGGCGAATACAGGCGTCCGTTCCGACAAGCTGCAGCTCGACGACGACGAGGACTGACGCGCCCCCGCCGTTTCCCATGATCCCTTCGGCCGGGCACCCCACGCCCGGCTCCTGTTTTTTCCGAGGAAAACCATGCAACTCACAGGTCAGCTCCTGATCGGCCAGTCCGCCGTCGCCGGACAGAACGGCACCCTCCACGCGATCGCCGCCGCCACCGGCGAACGGCTCGAGCCCGCCTTCGGCGGCGCGAGCCTGCACGACCTGGAGACGGCCTGCGCGCTCGCCGACGACGCGTTCGACATCTATCGCGAAACGTCGCTCGAAGCACGGGCCGCGTTTCTCGACGCGATCGGCCGCCACATCATGGCGCTCGGCGACGACCTGATCGAGCGCTGCGTCGTCGAGACGGGCCTGCCGCGGGCCCGCATCGAAGGCGAGCGCGGCCGCACGGTCGGCCAGCTCGCGCTGTTCGCGTCGCTCGTGCGCGACGGCGGCTTTCTCGACGCGCGGATCGATCCGGCGCGCCCCGAACGCAAGCCGCTGCCGCGCGTCGACCTGCGCCTGCGCAACGTCGCGGTCGGGCCCGTCGCCGTGTTCGGTGCGTCGAATTTCCCGCTCGCGTTCTCGGTCGCCGGCGGCGATACGGCGTCGGCGCTCGCGGCCGGCTGCCCGGTGATCGTCAAGGCGCATTCGGCGCACCCCGGCACGTCGGAACTCGTCGGCCGCGCGATCCAGCAGGCAGCGCGCGAATGCGGAATGCCCGCCGGCGTGTTCTCGCTGCTGTTCGACGCATCGCGCGAGATCGGCCAGGCGCTCGTCGCCGATCCGCGCATCAAGGCCGTCGGTTTCACCGGCTCGCGCCGCGGCGGCGTCGCGCTGATGCACATCGCGGCCGCACGCCCCGAGCCGATTCCCGTCTATGCGGAAATGAGCTCGATCAACCCCGTGCTGCTGTTTCCCGCCGCGCTCGACGCGCGTCACGACACGATCGCGCCGCAGTTCGTCGCGTCGCTCACGCTCGGCGCCGGCCAGTTCTGCACGAATCCGGGCCTCGTGCTCGCGGTCGACGGCCCCGCCTTGCGCGCGTTCGAGGAAACGGCCGCCGCCGCGGTGCGTGCAGCGCCCGCGCAAACGATGCTGACGCCGCACATTCACGCCAGCTACGAAGGCGGCGTCGCGGCGCTGCGCGCTCACGCTGCGGTCGAGTTGCTCGCGCAAGGCGCGGAAGGCGACCGGCTGCAGGCTCGCGCCGCCCTGCTGGCGACCTCGGCCGATGCGTTCGTCGCGCATCCCGAACTGCGTGAAGAAGTCTTCGGCCCCGCTTCGCTGATCGTGCGCTGCCCGGACGCCGACAGGCTGCATCGCGTGCTGAAGTCGCTCGAAGGCCAGCTGACGATCGCCGCGCATCTCGCCGACGGCGACGCCGCCCTGTTCACCGCGCTGCGCCCGACCTTCGAGCGCAAGGCCGGCCGCATTCTCGTCAACGGCTTCGGCACCGGCGTCGAGGTCGGCCACGCGATGGTGCACGGCGGCCCGTTCCCGGCGACGTCCGACACGCGCACGACGTCCGTCGGCGCGCGTGCGATCGAGCGCTTCCTGCGCCCCGTGTCGTATCAGGACCTGCCGGATGCGCTGTTGCCGGACGCGATCCGCAACGGCAATCCGCTGAACGTGCCGCAGCGCATCGACGGCGTGCCCGCGCCGCGGGAGGGGAACCATGTCTGAGCAGATCGCCGAAGTCGTCCTGTCGCTCGATGAAGTCCACGCGCTCGCGCTGCGCGTGCTGACGCACCACGGCATGTCCGACGCCCATGCCCGGGCCATCGCCAACGTGATCACGCAGGGCCAGCGCGACGAATGCCATTCGCATGGCGTGTATCGGCTGCTCGTGTGCGTGCGTTCGCTGAAGAAGGGCAAGGTCGATCCGCAAGCCGTGCCGACGCTGCGCCGGCTGTCGTCGTCGATCGTCGCGGTCGACGCGCATCGCGGCTTCTCGCTGCTGAGTTTCGAAACGGGCCTGCCCGTGCTCGTCGAGATGGCAAAACAGCACGGCATCGCCGCGATGACGATCAACCATTGCTACCACTTCTCCGCGCTGTGGCCGGAAGTCGAGGCGATCGCGGCCGAGGGGCTGGTCGGCATCGCGATGAATCCGAGCCATAGCTGGGTCGCGCCGGAAGGCGGCAGGGAGCCCGTGTTCGGCACGAACCCGATCGCGTTCGCGTGGCCGCGCCCGGGCGGCGTGCCGTTCGTGTTCGACTTCGCGACGAGCGCGATCGCACGCGGCGACATCGAGCTGCATGCGAAGCAAGGCAAGGCGATCCCCCCGGAATGGGCGATCGACGCCGAGGGCCGGCCGACCACCGATCCGAAGGCCGCGCTGCAGGGCGCGATGCGCACGTTCGGCGGTCACAAGGGGTCGGCGCTCGCGGCGATGGTCGAGTTGCTCGGCGGCGCGCTGATCGGCGACATGACGAGCCGCGAGTCGATGGACTTCGACGAAGGCGTCGGCGCGACGCCGTGCCATGGCGAACTCGTGATCGCCTTCGACCCGAAGGTGTTCCTCGGCGACGATCTCGATACCGGGCTCGCGCGCGGCGAGCGGATGTTCGAATCGATCGTCGCGCAGGGCGCGCGGCTGCCGTCGCAACGGCGCTTCGACGCCCGCGCGCGCAGCATCGCGAACGGCATGCGGATTCCGAAGGCGCTGTACGACGAGATCCTGACGCTGCTCGACTGATCGCCCGCTCGGGGCCGGATCGCGCGGCGATCACCGATCGATGCGCGGCCCGGTCGGCTCCCCGCCCGGTCGCGCGGCCGTCCCGCGGCCTTCGGCACGTTTTGCGCCGGGCACGCCTGCGGCGCCGGTTGCCGGCCCCGCGGGCGCCACGCCCGCGGCGGCTGTGGGATAATCGCCGGGTTTGCCCAGGGCGCAGCTCAAGAGGTTGTTCGCACGGGCGCGAGAGAGGCCCTTATTCCCCGTGCCTCCACCCTTTTCCCGCGATATTTCTTCAGCAACGACAATGCCCACTTACCGTTCCAAAACTTCCACCGCCGGCCGCAACATGGCGGGTGCGCGCTCGCTCTGGCGCGCCACCGGCATGAAAGACGACGATTTCTCGAAGCCGATCATCGCGGTCGTCAACTCGTTCACCCAGTTCGTGCCCGGGCACGTGCACCTGAAGGATCTCGGCCAGCTCGTCGCGCGGGAGATCGAGGCTGCCGGCGGCGTCGCGAAGGAATTCAACACGATCGCGGTAGACGACGGCATCGCAATGGGCCACGACGGCATGCTGTATTCGCTGCCGAGCCGCGACATCATCGCGGATTCGGTCGAATACATGGTGAACGCGCACTGCGCGGACGCGATGGTCTGCATCTCGAACTGCGACAAGATCACGCCTGGGATGCTGATGGCCGCGATGCGCCTGAACATCCCGGTGATCTTCGTGTCGGGCGGCCCGATGGAAGCCGGCAAGACGCGCCTCGCGAACCCGGTCACCAAGACCGTCGAACTGAAGAAGCTCGACCTCGTCGACGCGATGGTGATCGCGGCCGACCCGTCGTATTCGGACGCCGACGTCGCTGAAGTCGAACGCTCGGCCTGCCCGACCTGCGGTTCGTGCTCGGGCATGTTCACCGCGAACTCGATGAACTGCCTGACCGAAGCGCTCGGCCTGTCGCTGCCCGGCAACGGCACGGTGGTGGCCACGCACGCCGATCGCGAGCAGCTGTTCAAGCGCGCCGGCCGCCGGATCGTCGAGCTCGCCCGCCAGCACTACGAGCAGGACGACGAACGCGTGCTGCCGCGCTCGGTGGGCTTCAAGGCGTTCGAGAACGCCATGACGCTCGACATCGCGATGGGCGGTTCGACCAACACGATCCTGCACCTGCTGGCGATCGCGCAGGAAGCCGGCATCGACTTCACGATGAAGGACATCGACCGCCTGTCGCGTGTCGTGCCGCAGCTGTGCAAGGTCGCGCCGAACACGAACAAGTACCATATCGAGGACGTGCATCGCGCAGGCGGCATCATGGCGATCCTCGGCGAGCTCGACCGCGCCGGCAAGCTGCACACCGACGTGCCGACCGTGCACGCGCCGTCGCTGAAGGATGCGCTCGACCAGTGGGACATCGTCCGCACGCAGGACGATGCGGTCCGCACGTTCTACCTGGCCGGCCCGGCCGGCATCCCGACGCAGGTCGCGTTCAGCCAGGACACGCGCTGGCCGAGCCTCGACCTCGACCGCGCCGAAGGCTGCATCCGCTCGTACGAGCATGCGTTCTCGAAGGAAGGCGGCCTCGCCGTGCTGACGGGCAACATCGCGCTCGACGGCTGCGTGGTGAAGACGGCCGGCGTCGACGAGAGCATCCACGTGTTCGAAGGTTCGGCTCACGTGACCGAATCGCAGGATGAAGCGGTCGAGAACATCCTCAACGACAAGGTCAAGGCCGGCGATATCGTGATCGTCCGCTACGAAGGCCCGAAAGGCGGCCCCGGCATGCAGGAGATGCTCTACCCGACCAGCTACATCAAGTCGAAGGGGCTCGGCAAGGCATGCGCGCTGCTGACGGACGGCCGCTTCTCGGGCGGCACGTCGGGCCTGTCGATCGGCCACTGCTCGCCGGAAGCCGCGGCGGGCGGCGCGATCGGCCTCGTGCGCGACGGCGACAAGATCCGCATCGACATCCCGAACCGCACGATCAACGTGCTCGTGTCCGACGAAGAGCTGGCGCGCCGCCGCGAAGAGCAGAACGCGAAGGGCTGGAAGCCTGCGCAGCCGCGTCCGCGCAAGGTGTCCGCGGCGCTGAAGGCCTACGCGAAGCTGGTCATGTCCGCCGACAAGGGTGCCGTGCGCGACCTGTCGTTGCTCGACGACTGACGCAAGTAGTACGGCCGGCTGCCCGCCACGCGCAGCCGGTGGGGCTGGGGGCAGGACAACCCGCCCGCGCCGCTGTGGAAGCCGCTCTCCGGAGCGGCTTTTTTTCGTTCGACGCCCGGGAATCCCCAGCGCCGGCGACATCAGTGACGGAAATCTTCGGGGCCACCACCTCCGCCACCACCGTGGTTACCGCCACCGTTTCCACCACCTTGCGGCCGCGCATAACCGCCGCCGCCCCCGCCTCCCTGACGCACCGGCGGCGGCATCGGACGCGCGTCGCCTCCCTGGTGCATCGCCGGCGGCATCGGACGCGCCTCGCCTCCCTGGTGCACCGCCGGCGGCATCGGACGCGCCTCGCCTCCCGGTACGGGCGGCGGGCGCAGCACGGCCGGCGGCGGGCCGGCCGGACGCGCGTTGCCCGCCCCGCCCGGCATCGGTGAAGGCGCCGGTGCTGCCGGCGGCGGTGTGCGGATCGCGCCGTTCCAGCCGCCGCGTGCAGCCGACGGCCGCGCGTCGTGCACGGGCGGCGGGCCGCCCGGTGCAACCTGCATCGGCCCGCCCGGTTGCGGACGGCCTTGTCCCGGCGGCATGCCCCCTGGGCCGAGCCGCGGTTCCGGACGATGCGCCCAGCGATCGCGGTCGTGATACCACGGACGGTGCCGGTAATAACGATCCCAGTACGCGGCGATCGCGAACCCCGTCACCGGAACCCCGATGATCGCGCCGTATTCGAGCAACGGCACGTAGCTGCCCTGGTACGGATACTCGAGCAGCTGCGCATCGATCCAGCCGCGCACGCCCGGCAGCGCGACGTCGCACCACGAGTAGTCGCTCAGGCAACCGAAGACGTCCAGCGCCGTGTCGGGCGGAATCTGCGCCACCACCGGATAGTCGGGCGCCGGCCCCGCAAACAGTTCGGCCGGCGAGTTCGTGTAGGCGCTGCTCTGCGCATCGGCGACGCCCGGCGCGGCCGCGAGGCCGAGCAGGACGACGTACAGACTTCGGACAATCGAATTCCTCATGATGCTCTCCCGCGCGGTGCCGCCGCGCGCCGGTCAGTGCCGATGCCCGCCCCAGCCGCCACCCGAGTGGCCGCCGCCCCAGTGGCCGCCACCCCACGGACGATGCCAGTACCCGCCGCGTCCGCGCCAGTAGCCACCGCCCCAGCCGCCCCAGAAGCCGACCGAGATCGCCGGCGCTCCCCAGCCGTACCAGCCTGGGTAATACGCGGGGGCATAGTACGGATACGGATAGGGATACGGCGGCGGATAGGCCGGCGCGACGTAGACGGGAGCCGGGTCGGCCACGGGCGGCGCGACCGCCGTCGAGCCCTGGCTCGATGCGGCGCTACCCGGTGCAGCCGGCGTGACGGGTATCTCGCGCTGCGTCAGCGTGGCCGGCGCCGGCGCGTAATACGGCGCATAGCCGTACGGACTCGTGTAATAACAGCCGCCGAGGGCCAGCGTGGTCAACGCGAATACCGCATACCTCGCGGCAGGAATCGGGGTCATTTCTTGCTCCGGCGGAATCTGCGCTGCGCAGCCAGGCTGCGCGCCTGACTCTAGCTTACGTCCCCTGCAGATTTCCGCCCGGTATGATCGGTTACTTTTTGTTTCCAGCACCAGACGCGCGCGCAGGCACGCCGCGTGCTGATGGGTCTGCCGCGCTCGCGTTGAAGTTCGCGCAAATGCCCTCAACTTGAACGATGTCAGGCTGGCCGGCGCGGACGGGGTTCGCGAGCAACCGGCGGCCCGAAACCGGCGGGCTTCGGCCCGCCCAGACAGGAGCGCGGCTCACGCCGCCATCGACATGACTACGCCACGCCCCACTCCCCGGGCGGACACGCCGCTCGATCCGATCATCCAGTTGCTGGCGCTCGCCGGCGAACAGGGTTATCTGACCCACGCCGACCTCGTCGACGCGCTGCCGCCCGAAAGCGACAGCCCCGACGCGCTCGACGTCGTGCGCGCCGCACTCGCCGACATCGGCATCGCCGTGCTCGACGAGCCGGCCGCGCCTGCGCCGTTCGCCGGTTCGTCGCCGGTCGACGTCGATCGCGATGCGCTCGACGAAGGCCGCGCGATGCTCGGCGACCTCGCACGCGGCACGAGCGCGTCGACCGACCCGCTCGCGCTCTACATGCGGCGCATGCAGGCGGTGCCGCTGCTCACGCGCGAAGGCGAAATCGTGCTTGCCCGCGAACTCGAGACAGGCCGTCACCAGATCCTGCATGCGATCGCCGGCTATCCGGCGGCGGTCGACTCGCTGCTTGCGCGTCACCGCGCGACGGCGACGACCGGCAGCGCCGGGGCTTCCGACGGCGACGCCCCCGACACGCCCGCGCCGGCCAGCTACGACGCACTGCAGACGGCCGTCGCGGCCCTGCGCGGCGCGTTGCACGCGCAGGGCGTCCGTTCGGACGAATACCGTGACGCGCGTAACCGCATAGCTGCCCTGCTGGGCTCGATCGCGTGGCTCGCACCGGCGGTCGACGACGCGAGCCGCGTCGTGGGCACGCTCGCGTCCGCGCCGCACGGCACCGAAGCAGGCGAAGCCGCCAGCTTCGACGCGGTCGCGCGGCGGGCACTCGCCGCAGCGCTCGCCGACGGCCAGCAGAAAGTGCGCGACGCCACGCGCGCGATGCTCGAGGCGAACCTGCGGCTCGTGCTGTCGATCGCGCGCAAGTACATGAACCGCGGCGTCGACCTGCCCGATCTCGTGCAGGACGGCAGCCTCGGCCTGATGCGCGCGATCGAGAAATTCGAATACCGGCGCGGGTTCAAGTTCTCGACCTATGCGACCTGGTGGATCCGCCAGGCGATCGCGCGCGCGGTCGCGGATCGCGCACGCACGATCCGCGTGCCCGTGCACGTGGGCGACCAGTACCAGCGTGTACAACGGCATGCGCTGCGTTTTCACCAGCGCACGGGGCGCCGGGCGACGCCGGCCGAACTCGCGGCCGAAACCGGCCTCGACGAGGACAAGCTGCGTGCGGTGCTCGCGCTGCCTGCCGAGCCCGTGTCGCTCGATGCGCCGCTGCCCGACGCGGACACCGGCCTCGTGGAGCTGATCGAGGACCAGGCGTCGGCCAGCCCGTTCGAGCAACTGGCGGACACGCGCATGCGCGAGTGTGTGCGGTCGCTGCTCCGGTCGGTCACGCCGGCCGAGGCCGACGTGCTGCGCCGGCGGTTCGGCCTCGGCGGCGCCGAGCCCGATACCTACGATGCGATCGCGCACGACGCCGGCATGTCGCGCGAACGCGTGCGCCAGATCGAGAAACGGGCGCTCGCCGCGCTGCGCACGGCCGCCGAGGCCGAGAACGCGCAGTCGTTTCTCGACGCGTGACCGCATCACGCGACGCACGGTCGTGCCCCTACCGGCACGACCGTGCACCTCGCACCTGTGCTACGTTTGCTATTGACGTGCGTCAAGTTTTCTTCAACGCGTGTCGCGACAATGATGAACAGCCGACCGGCGCATCGCTCGCCGTGTCCATTCCGTTTGTGCTTCCCCGGGTCCCTCGCGATGCAGACGAGCGCCAGCCAAACGTACGAGGAAAACCGGCGTATCGCGGCCTGCCTGCGCGAGGCGGCGCAACGGCTGGCTGACCAGGGCGCGAATCCTTACCGGGTCGCCGCGTACCGTGCGTCGGCCGGCACGGTCGAAGCGCTCGACCTCGACATCCGCACGCTGTTCGAATCCGGCGGCGTCGATGCGCTCGGTACGTTGCCCGAGATCGGCACGGGCGTCGCCCAGGCGATTGCCGAGCTGCTGGTGACCGGGCGCTGGCGGCAGCTCGACCGGCTGTGCGGCGACGCCGTACGCACCTCCGCATTCGAAGCGGTGCCGGGTATCGGCCACGCGCTCGCGTTACGCATTCACGACCTGCTTCACATCGATACGCTCGAGGAGCTCGAACGCGCGGCCCGCAACGGCCAGCTCGAAACGATCTCGGGCGTCGGCCCGCGGCGCGCAGCCGGCATCCGCACCGCGCTCGACGACGTGCTGAGCCGCCGCCGGCGCTGGCAGGGCCACGTGCAGGACGCCGGCCCCGGCACCGAGCCCCCCGTCGAACTGCTGCTCTACATCGACCGCCTGTACCGCAACAAGGCCGCCGCCGGCGTGTTGCCGACGCTCGCGCACCGGCGCCTGAACGTGGACGGTTACGTGCCGTCGCCCGTGATGCACATGACCAAGGGCGGCTGGCATTTCACGGCGCTGTGCCTGCTTGCCGCGATGCGCACGCCGGAGGCCTCCCGCCCGACCGACTGGGTCTCGCTCTATTTCTACGACGCCGGGCAGCGCGAACACCAGCGCACCGTCTTCACCGAAACGGTCGGCTCGCTCGTCGGCAAGCGCATCGTGCGCGGGCGCGAGCAGGAGTGCCGCGTGTACTACGCGGGCTGAGTCAGTCAGTCGTCGGAGGTTTCGTCGACGTCGAACGCCACGCCGAGCACGGACGCGATCTCGCGACAGGCATGAGTGAGCGCGCGTGAGCGGCGACCGGAATATTCCACCGCGAGATCGAACCAGGTCGAATACGACACGTAATCGGCGCCGCTTTTCCGGTTCGGCACGTCGAACCACAACGTCACCGTGTAGCCGCCCTTCCAGCGTATCGGTATCACCCGCGTGAGCCGCAATCTCGTGATCGCGCCGTGACGGAAGCGGAAGCTGTCGTCGCCCACGCGGAACCCCGACCATGCGCCGTCGTTCGACACGAACACGGTCAGCGTGTGGTCAGGTGGCGCGGCCGGCCCCCCATCCTCGACGGCAAGTTCGGCCATCGACACCATCGACGCGCCCGAATCGCCGTGCCCCGTCTCGACGTCCACATACGATTCGATCGTCTGCTTCGCGTTGTCGTAGAAATAGCGCGCGACGTCGGACCGCGCGTCGCCAGCCATCGGATCCACTTGCTTGAATCGTGCACGCTCGCCGTATCGAAGCGGTACGTCGGGCGCGTCGTCGGCATCGCCGGCGTCTTCGGCGCCGTCAGCCGGTTCGTCGTCCGGACTGTCGGCCGGTACGGCCTGCGCGGCCGTCTCGGGCTGCCCGATACCCCCACGCCGTCGCTTCACCCAGGCAGTTCCCCACGCCAGCAGGGCTGTCTGCGCCGCCAGCACGACCGCCATCGTCGCGCACCCCGCGAGAAATCCGTAGTGCGGCCCGACCTTCGATGCCGCGTACGCGGCCGGAAGCACATAAAGCACCAGCAATGGCGCAAGCAATAACGACACGCGTCAACCCCGTTGTTCCTGTTTTCGTTTTCGAATTCCGGCCGGGATCGGCACCGCCGCCACCCCGCCGCCGGACTGCTGATGCCACCCGCACGTCGCGCGGGCGCGCAACCTATGCGCCTTCCCCCTTCATGCGACGCGCCGGATTGCGATGCGCGGCAATGCGCAGCAGCTTCTGGAACGACGGGCATTCGAGATGGTTCGCCGCCGGGCACACGGCCGCGTGCCGCAGCGCATCGCGCACGGCGCCGAGACGGCGGATCGTGCGGTCGAGTTCGTCGGCCTTGCTGTCGAGCTTCGCGCGATCGATCGCAGGCAGGCCGTCCGTGTCCACCATCGCGAGGATGTCGTCGAGCGAAAAACCCGCCTCGCGGCCCAGCGCGATCAGTGCCAGCCGCTCCAGCACCGACTCGTCGTATTGCCGCCGCAGCCCGTGGCGGCCGATCGGGACGATCAGCCCCTTTTCCTCGTAGTAGCGCAGCGTCGACGCGGGCAATCCCGAGCGCCGCGCCACATCCGCAATGTCCAGCCGACTCATGCTTGACCTCAAGTGAACTTGAGGTTGCAAGATAGGCGCTCGACTCCATAACGACAAGCCCTGACTGCCATGAAACCGCTGAAATCACGCTGTATCCCGCTGCGCCGCGCAACCGTCGCCCTCCGCGCCGGTGGTTCGCGATGAGCCTGCCCGACGTCCTGCTCAACCTGTTGCTAATCGGCACGGGCGCGACGCTCGTGATGGATCTGTGGGCGCTGTTGCGCCGACGTGCATTCGGCATTCCGTCGCTCGACTATGCGCTGGTCGGCCGCTGGGTCGGTCACATGATGCAAGGCCGGTTCCGGCACGTGTCGATCGCCGCCGCGCCGCCCGTGCCGGGCGAACGCACGCTCGGCTGGATCGCGCATTACGCGATCGGCATCGCGTACGCGGCGCTGCCCGTCGCGATCGCGGGCACGGCATGGATCGGCACACCGACACCGCTTCCCGCGCTCGTCTCCGGCCTCGCCAGCGTGGTCGCGCCGTTCTTCGTGATGCAGCCCGCGTTCGGCCTCGGCATCGCGGCGTCGCGCACGCCGCACCCGGGCGTCGCGCGCCGGCGCAGTGTCATCGCGCATCTGTCGTACGGTGTGGGACTTTATCTGGCGGCGTTCACGCTGGCAGCGCTGCCCCGTTGAGCACACCGTCTTGCCGAAGCCGTGACGGGTAGCGCCGGCTCACGGAGCCGACGTCGACGCCCGCACAGCGCTTCGCCGAAGTGCACCGGGCGCTTTGTCCTGCGCGAGCCGAACGATGGCCGCGCCGACATAACGGCAACGGCAATGACCACGCCCATGCCGTCATACGGGCCAACGTGGCACGCCTGCGCACGGCCACCCGGTATTCCCGTAGCGGTCAACCCGTTCATCCGGCCGGCCCGGATGACGCTGCCCATCACTCCCCGCCGCACTCGATCAGGTTGTGGCGCACGCGCCCGAGCAGCCGCACCAGCGTATCGCGCTCGTCGGGCGTGAAGCCGCGCAAACCGTCGTCGACGACGGTGTCACCCACTTCGAGCATCTGCGGAAAGATCTCGCGCGACTTGTCGGTCAGCCGGATCACGAATGCACGGCGATCGTCGTCGTTCGCGACGCGCTCGATCCAGCCATAACTTTCCATCCGGTCGAGCAACCGGGTAAGCGAGATCGGCGCGATCTCGAGCCATTCCGCGAGCCGCGCCTGATTCATCTCGCCCTTCCACGTCAGGTATGCGAGCACGCGGCTTTGCGCGCGCGTCAGCCCGATGCGCTTCGCGCGCCGGTCGAACAGGCGCCCGTTCAGGCGGGCCACGTCAGAAATCAGGTAGCCGATCCGGTTCTCGTAGGTCTTGTCCATGCGGGGATTATAGGGTCAAGCCGACAGCCACCCATCGCTCGCGGCAAGGCGATAAGCGGATCTATAATAAGCGTGCTTATAATTCCAGCGATACCGGATCGCCGCCCACGGCGACCGCCCCACGGAGACACCCGCTTGAACCCCGCCGCCGACGCCCCCGCCTCGCCCGCCCTGAACCGGCCGATGCTGACCCTGTCGATCATGCTCGCCACGCTGATCCAGACCCTCGACAGCACGATCGCGAACGTCGCGCTGCCGCACATGCAGGGCACGCTGTCCGCGTCGCAGGACGAGATCACGTGGGTGCTGACCTCCTACATCGTCGCGGCGGCGATCGCGACACCGCTCACCGGCTGGCTGTCCGACCGGCTCAGCGTGAAGCGGCTGCTGATCGTGTCGATCGCGGGCTTCACGGTCGCATCCGCGCTGTGCGGGCTGTCCGAGACACTCGTGCAGATCGTCGGCGCCCGCCTGCTGCAGGGCGTGTTCGGCGCCGCGCTGGTGCCGCTATCGCAGTCGATCCTGCTCGACATCAACCCGCGCGAGAAGCAAGGCCAGGCGATGGCGATCTGGGGGATGGGCGTGATGGTCGGCCCGATCCTCGGCCCGACGCTCGGCGGCTGGCTCACCGACAGCTACAACTGGCGCTGGGTGTTCTTCATCAACGTGCCGATCGGCGCATTCGCGCTGGCCGGCGTGATGACCTTCCTGCCCGCCCGCGCGCCGCGCCCGCATGTGAAATTCGACGCGTTCGGCTTCGCGACGCTGGCGCTCGCGATCGGCGCGTTCCAGGCGATGCTCGACCGCGGCGAACAGCTCGACTGGTTCGGCTCGTACGAGATCCGCATCGAGGCGGTCGTCGCGGCGCTCAGCTTCGCGTTCTTCCTCGTGCATACCGCGACCGTCGGCAAGGCGTCGTTCTTCAAGTCGGAACTGCTGCGCGACCCGAACTTCGCGACGGGCACGCTGTTCATCTTCGTGGTCGGCGCGGTGCTGTACGCGACGCGCGCGCTGCTGCCGCCGATGCTGCAGAACCTGATGGGCTACCCGGTCGCGACGACGGGCCTCGTCACCGCGCCGAGCGGCGCCGGCACGATGATCGCGATGCTGTTCGTTGGCAGGCTGCTGAAATACGTGGATGCGCGGATGCTGCTGCTCGCGGGGCTGTCGATTTCCGCGCTCGCGCTATGGCAGATGATGCAGTACACGGTCGTGCTGTCCGAGGCGGACATCGTGTGGCCGGGCGTGGTGCAGGGCTTCGGGCTGGGGCTCGTGTTCGTGCCGCTGAGCGCGCTGTCGTTCTCGACGTTGCCGCCCGACCTGCGTGCGGACGGCACGGCCACCTACAGCCTGATGCGCAACATCGGCAGCAGTATCGGCATCTCGATCGTGCAGACGCTGATGACGCGCAACACGCAGGTGTCGCACGCCGATCTCGCCGCGCAGATCACGCCGTTCAACCCAGCCGTGCAGGCGATGGCCGGCAGCCGTCTCGACTTCGCGCTGCTCGACCGCACGATCAACCAGCAGGCATCGATGATCGCCTACCTGAACGATTTCAAGCTGATGTTCGTCGCGACGCTGCTGATGATTCCGCTGTTGCTGCTGATCCGCCCGCCGCAGAAAACGGCGAGCGTGGAGATCGCGCATGCGGCGATGGATTGACGATGCGACGGGCGCGCGCCCGTCGCAGGCCGAACCGTCAGGCCTTCATCGTCCCCGTACGCACGTACCGCTCGTGCCACGACAGCGCCTCGGCGAGCAGGTGCGGCGTGTGCTTGCCGAAGCTCTCGCGCGACGCACGCTCGAAGTAATCCTCGAGCATCGGCCGGTAGTCGGGATGCGCGCAGGTCGCGATGACCTTGCGTGCACGCTGCTTCGGCGACAGGCCGCGCAGGTCGGCAAGGCCCTGCTCGGTGACGACCACCGCGACGTCGTGCTCGGTATGGTCGACGTGGCTCGCCATCGGCACGATCCGCGAAATCGCGCCGCCCTTCGCGGTACTCGCCGACATGAAGCACGACAGGTAGCCGTTGCGCGCGAAGTCGCCCGAGCCGCCGATGCCGTTCTGGATCTTCGTGCCCATCACGTGCGTCGAGTTCACGTTGCCGTAGATGTCGGCCTCGATCATCCCGTTCATCGCGATGCAGCCGAGACGGCGCACGAGTTCCGGATGGTTGCTGATCTCCTGCGGGCGCAGCACGATCTTCTCGCGGAACGTCGCGATTTCGTCGGCGAAGCGCTGCACGGCGGCCGGGCTCAGCGACAGCGCGGTGGCCGACGCGAAGCTCAGCGTGCCGTCCTGGAGCAGGTCGAGCATGCCGTCCTGGATCACTTCGGTGTACGCGGTCAGGTTCGAGAAGCCGGCCGAGCTGAGCTCCGCGAGCACCGCGTTCGTGATGTTGCCGACGCCCGACTGCAGCGGCAGCAGGTTTTCCGGCAGGCGGCCGCGCTTCACTTCGTGGCGCAGGAAATCGATCAGCTGGTGCGCGATCTGCTTCGACGTCGCGTCCGGCGCGGAGAACGCGTTGCTGCGATCCGGTGCATCCGTCTCAACGATCGCGACGATCTTGTCGGCCGGGCAGCGCAGGTACGGCTCGCCGATCCGGTCGTCGCTTTTCGTCAGCGGAATCGGCTTGCGGTGCGGCGGCAGCGCGGTGCCGTAATAGACGTCGTGCATCCCGTCGAGGCCGAGCGGCTGGCGCGAGTTGACTTCGAGGATCACGTGCTTCGCGCGTTCGAGCCATGTCTTGTTGTTGCCGATCGAGGCAGACGGAATCAGCAGCCCGTCCTCGCGGATGCCCGCGACTTCGACGATCGCGACATCGAGATCGCCGTACAGCCCGAACCATGCGTATTGCGCGACGTGGCTCAGGTGGACGTCCTGGTAGTCGACTTCGCCGCCGTTGATCTTGTCGCGCAGCGTCGGGTCGGACTGGTACGGCAGGCGCATCGAGATGCCGTTGGTGCGGGCGAGCGCGCCGTCGAGTTCCGGTGCGGTCGACGCACCCGTCAGCACGTTGATCCGGAAGTCCTCGCCGCGCGCGTGCGCCGCGTCGATGTGGGCGGCGAGCGCGGCCGGAACGGCCTTCGGATAGCCCGACCCCGTGAAGCCGCTCATGGCGACGGTCATGCCGGGACGGATCAGCGCGGCGGCTTCGTCGGCGGTACGGACGAGCGAACGCAGGGCGGGAGCGAGGATGCGTGATGAAGACATGGCTGGATTCTGATGCTTTGGTCTGTCGTTGACGTCGCTGGGGGTGTCTCCTGAGCGACATGAAGCCCTTGTGGCCGCGACGGGCGGCCGGCACCACAGGCATGGTCGGAGTATCTCAGAGGCGGTCGCCGCGAAATGTCCGCCGTATGAAAAAGATCGTTGCCGGATTTGCCGCGTATCGAACGGCCGTTCTGTGACAGGCGCCCCGTTCAATTCGAATGCACGTGAAAGGTGCACGAAAGCATCGGACACAACGACCGGTCGACGATCACCAATCCGCACACATCAATCGACGGATTTTCATTGCGATTCATCGCCTGTCGATCGGCAATGGTCGATGCTGCATCCGGCGCGGCCAATTGTCACCCGATGCCGGTTGTGCCGGCCTGACGCACGTCAAGCTCGCACGCGCCGCGCGTCGCGCGCCGGGAAGCGCGAAAAACACCGCCGCACCGGCCTGTGAGGCCCGTCCGCCCTTGACAGGCGCGCGACGCGAACCACACTGGAATACGGATCCCGCAGCCCCGTTCGGCCGCCCTTTCGCGCACGCGCTTTTCGGTCGGCCGATCGTTGCAAGACGCGGTAACACTCGCTCATGTCAGGACATTGATCGAATAAAAAGCAACAAATTACAATTCCGTATATATTTCGCCGATGGACCAAAGAAAAACCGCCACACGTTCCGAACCGCCCCTGCCACGCACCTGGGATGCGCGGCTCGCGCGCTCGCTTGTCCGACCGCTCGTCGACACGCCCGTCACCCCGAATCACCTCACCACCGTTCGTCTGCTGATCGGCCTCGCCGGCGCCTGGTGCCTCGCGCACGGCGGCTTCGGCTGGAGCAATGCCGGCGCGTTCCTGATCGTGCTGTCGAACTTCGTCGACCACACCGACGGCGAGCTCGCCCGCATCAGCGGGAAATCCAGCAAGATCGGTCATTTTTACGACCTCGCGGCGGACGCGCTCGTCACGATCGCGCTGTTCGTCAGCATGGGCCTCGGCATCGTCGCCCAGGGCGGCCAGATGGCCGCGTCGCCGGTGCTGCTCGGCGCGGTGGCCGGCGCCGCCGTCGCGCTGATCTTCTTCCTGCGCATGCGGATCGAATCGATCGCCGGCAAGGCCGGCACCAAGCAGGCGTTCGCCGGCGGCTTCGAAACCGAAGACGTGCTGTACCTGCTGCCGCTCGTGACGCTCTTCGACGGCGTCGAACCGTTCCTGCTCGCGGCGTCGATCGGCGCCCCGCTCTTCGCCGCATGGGTCGTGATCGACTGGTGGCGCATCGTCCGGCGCGGCAACGTCGCGCAGAATCCAACCGAAATCCAGGCTTCCAAATGACTCCTAGCACGCGCGACGACTCCGTGCTGAGCCCGGCACGCCCCGCGCCTGCGCGCGTGGCGGCCGCCGATCCCGATCGCACCGTGGCCGACTGCGTCGGTTCGCTCGACCTCGACCGCCTGCGCGGCGACTACACGCGCCAGGGCTCGTTCCTGTACCTCGACGCCTTCCTGCCGGCCGACGCGCACGCGAAGCTCGCGGCGGCCGCCCGCGCGATGCAGGCCGGCCTGAACCGCAATTACCTGCCCGGCCACAAGCAGGGCGGCAGCGTCAGCCGCCATACGATCGACGAGCAGGCGCCGTACATCGCCGAGCTGTATCGCTCGAAGGCGCTCATCTCCTTCCTGGAGAAGGTCACGGGCGACAAGCTGATGCTGTCGCCGGACGACGATCCGCACGCGTATGCGCTGTATTACTACACGAAGCCCGGCGACCACATCGGCTGGCATTACGACACGTCGTACTACGACGGCCGCCGCTATACGCTGCTGATCGGCGTGATCGACGAATCGTCGTGCCGGCTCGACTACGAACTGCACACGCGCAATCCGGACGTGGCCGACGAGCCGGGCTCCGTCCAGATCGCCGACGGCGGCATCGTGCTGTTCGACGGCGACAAGCTGCGCCACCGCATCACGCCGCTGGGCCAGAACGAGATGCGCGTGTCGCTCACCTTCGAATACGTGACGAACCCCGGCATGCGCCCGTGGAAGCGCTTCATCTCGAACATGAAGGACGCGATCGCGTATTTCGGCTTCCGCCAGGTGTTCAAGCAACTGGCGACGCGACGCCCGACCGGGTCATGACACGCGCCGGCCTGATCCTGCTGTCCCTCGGGACCGCACTCTTCGTCGCACTCCTCGCCTGGCAGGGCGTCGGCGCGGTCGCGTCCACGTTCCTCGCGGCCGGCTGGGGGCTCGCGCTCGTCGCGGCGTTCCACGTCGTGCCGCTCGTGATCGACGCGATGGCGATCTCCGTGATGTTCCGCCACGGCCAGCCCGGCGCCGAACTCCGCAACGCGCTGCGCGCGCGCTGGGTCGGCGAATCGGTGAACAGCCTGCTGCCCGCCGGGCAGATCGGCGGCCCCGTGCTGATGGTGCGCCACCTCGCGCAGCGCGGCACGCGGATGGCCGACGCGGCAGCGGCCGTCACCGTCAGCACGACGATGCAGGCGCTCTCGCAAATGGCGTTCGCGCTGATCGGCATCGCCGCGTTCAGCCTGTACGCCACGCACGAATCGGTCGCGCACCTGCGCACGCCCGCGCTGATTGCCACCGGCGTGCTCGGCGCCCTCGCCGCGCTGTTCTACGTCGCGCAGCGGCGCGGGCTGTTCGGCCGCGGCCTGCGCCTCGCGTCGAAGCTGCTCGGCCCGCGCGACTGGTCGTCGCTGGCGACCCGCGCCGACGCGATCGACGACGCGGTCGGCGCGCTGTACCGCGATCGTGCGAAGGTCGCGAAGACGTTCGCATTGAGTCTCGTCGGCTGGATCGTCGGCACCGCGGAAGTGTGGCTCGCGCTGCACTTCCTCGGGCACCCGGTGAGCTGGCTCGACGCGCTGCTGCTCGAGAGCGTCGGCCAGGCCATTCGTGGCGCGGCCTTCGCGATCCCGGGCTCGCTCGGCGCGCAGGAAGGCGGCTACCTGCTGCTCGCGCCGCTGGTCGGACTGCCGCCCGACGCGGCGCTCGCGCTGTCGCTCGCGAAGCGCGCGCGCGAACTCGCGCTCGGCCTGCCCGGCCTGCTCTATCTGCATTTCAGTGAAAGAAACTGGCAGCGGCGCCGTGCGCCGCAGCCGCTCGCCGACTGATCGTTCAGATCCGCCGGCTTTTTGGTTGGAGAACCCATGCGAGCCATCATTCTTGCGGCAGGCCTCGGCTTGCGCCTGCAACAACCGCCCGAGGCACAGTTCCCGAAGTGCCTGCTGCGCTTCGACGACGTGTCGCTGCTCGAGCGCCATCTGCGCGTGCTCGATGCCGCGGGCGTCGACGAAATCGTGCTCGGGCTCGGCTTCCAGGCCGGGAAGGTCGAGCAGGAATTGAAGCGCCTCGGCCGCCAGGCCGAGATCGTGATCAACGAACGCTACGACCTCGGCAGCGTGCTGACCGTGCATACCGTCGCCGATGCAATGACGCGCGGCGGCGACGTGCTGCTGATGGACGCCGACGTGCTGTATGACGAGAACATCCTGCACGCGCTGGTGGCCGATGCCGACAAGGCTGTCGACCGCCTGTTGATCGACCGCGACTTCGAGGCCGGCGACGAACCCGTCAAGCTGTGCCTGAAGAACGGCGTGCCGGTCGAGCTGCGCAAGCAGCTCGCGGTCGACCTCGAATACGACACGATCGGCGAATCGGTCGGCTTCTTCCGCTTCACCGAAGGCACCGCGCGCCGCCTCGCGACGATCGTCGCGGGCTACGTCGACAGCGGCCGCGCGAACATGCCGCACGAGGAAGCCGTGCGCGACCTGCTGCTCGAAGGCGGTCATTCGTTCGACGTCGCCGACGTCACCGGCTCGCCGTGGATCGAGATCGACTTCCCGAACGACGTCGCCCGCGCCACCCAAGAAATCCTCCCCCTGATTCAACGCACCACCGCAGGAGTCGCACGATGAACGCACGCGAACCCAACTTCACCGAATCGCGCAGCGCCCGCCTGCGCCGCATGCTCGTCAGCAGCGACCTCGAATTCCTGATGGAAGCGCACAACGGCCTGTCCGCACGGATCGTCCGCGAAGCCGGCTTCAAGGGCATCTGGGCATCGGGCCTCGCGATCTCCGCGCAGTTCGGCGTGCGCGACAACAACGAAGCGAGCTGGACGCAGGTCGTCGACGTGCTCGAATTCATGGCCGACGCGAGCGACCTGCCGATCCTGCTCGACGGCGACACCGGCTACGGCAACTTCAACAACGTGCGCCGCCTCGTGAAGAAGCTCGAGCAGCGCGGCATCGCCGGCGTCTGTATCGAGGACAAGCAGTTCCCGAAGACCAACAGCTTCATCGGCGGCGAGCGCCAGCCGCTCGCGGAAATCGACGAGTTCTGCGGCAAGATCAAGGCCGGCAAGGATTCGCAGACCGATCCCGACTTCTCGATCGTCGCGCGTGTCGAAGCGCTGATCGCAGGCTGGGGGATGGACGAGGCACTGCGTCGCGCGAACGCGTACGCGGAAGCCGGCGCCGACGCGATCCTGATCCACAGCAAGCTGTCGCGCCCGGACGAGATCCTGCAGTTCGCGCGCGAATGGAGCGGCAAGGCGCCGCTCGTGATCGTGCCGACCAAGTACTACAGCACGCCGACCGACGTGTTCCGCCAGGCCGGCATCAGCACCGTGATCTGGGCGAACCACCTGATCCGCGCGTCGGCATCCGCGATGCAGGCGACCGCGCGCGAGATCCACGAGAGCGAAACGCTGATCAACGTCGAGGACCGCGTGGCATCGGTCAACGAGATCTTCCGCCTGCAGGATGCCGACGAATACTCGGCGGCCGAGCGCATCTACCTGTCGTCGTCGTCGCGCGCGTCGAACGCGGCGATCGTGCTCGCAGCGAGCCGCGGCAAGGGCCTCGAAGCCGTGACCGAAGACAAGCCGAAGGTCATGCTGCCGGTCGCCGGCAAGCCGCTGCTGCGCTGGCTCGTCGACGGCTTCAAGACCCACGGCGTGAACGACATCACCGTGGTCGGCGGCTACCGCGCCGACGCGATCGACACGTCGGGCATCAAGCTCGTGGTCAACGAGCGCCATGCGCAGACGGGCGAACTCGCGTCGCTCGCATGTGCGGCCGAACGCCTGACCGGCGACACCGTGATCTCGTACGGCGACCTGCTGTTCCGCAGCTACATCGTGCGTGACCTCGCGGAGAGCGAGGCCGAGTTCAGCGTGGTGGTCGATTCGTCGCTGACGGAAACCAACCAGAGCGTGCGCGATTTCGCGCTGTGCTCGGCGGCGGACGATCGCGGCCTGTTCGGCCAGAAGACCTACCTGCAACGTGTATCGAGCGACGTCGCCACGGGTACGCCGCACGGCCGCTGGATCGGCCTGCTGAACGTGCGCGGTGCCGGTGTCGAGCGCCTGAAGACGATGCTCGCGACGCTGCAGGCGCGCGACGATTTCGACACGCTCGACATCCCGTCGCTGCTCAACGAACTGATCGCCGCCGGCGAGAAGATCGAGGTGCAGTACGTGCACGGCCACTGGCGCGGTGTGAACGATCTCGAAGACTTCCGCCGCGCGGGCGACTTCGCGCACGGCCAGACGCCGCTGTCCGAACCGGGCACCGGCAACGGGGGCGCGCAATGATCGAAGCGGCACAGTTCGTCGAGGCCGCGCGCGAGCGCGGTTTCGACTGGTACGCGGGTGTGCCCTGCTCGTACCTGACGCCGTTCATCAATTACGTGCTGCAGGACCCGACGCTGAATTACGTGTCGGCCGCGAACGAAGGCGACGCGGTCGCGCTGATCGCGGGCGCGACGCTCGGCGGCAAGCGCGGCATCGCGATGATGCAGAACTCGGGGCTCGGCAACGCGGTGAGCCCGCTCACGTCGCTGACCTGGACGTTCCGCCTGCCGCAGCTGCTGATCGTCACGTGGCGCGGCCAGCCGGGCGTATCCGACGAGCCGCAGCACGCGCTGATGGGCCCGATCACGCCCGCGATGCTCGACACGATGGAGATCCCGTGGGAGACGTTCCCGACCGACCCCGAACAGGTCGGCCCGGCACTCGACCGCGCGATCGCGCATATGGACGCGACGGGCCGCCCGTACGCGCTCGTGATGCAGAAAGGCAGCGTCGCGCCGTATGAGCTGAAGGCGAACCCGGCAGCCAGGCCGCGCACGCATGTCGCCGCGCAATCGTCGTCGCGCGCCGCGTCGGCCGAAGCCTGGCCGACCCGCCAGGACGCGCTGCAGCGCGTGATCGCGCACACGCCGGTCGATTCGACCGTCGTGCTCGCATCGACCGGCTTCTGCGGCCGCGAACTCTACGCGATCGACGATCGCCCGAACCAGTTGTACATGGTCGGTTCGATGGGCTGCGTGACGCCGCTCGCGCTCGGCCTCGCGCTCGCGCGACCCGACCTGAAGGTCGTTGCGGTCGACGGCGACGGCGCCGCGCTGATGCGCATGGGCGCGTTCGCGACGCTCGGCACCTACGGCCCGGCGAACCTCACGCACGTGCTGCTCGACAACGGCGCGCACGAATCGACGGGCGGCCAGGCAACGGTGTCGCAGCACGTGTCGTTCGCGGGTGTCGCGGCTGCATGCGGCTACGCGTCGGCGGTCGAAGGCGACACGCTCGACGTGCTCGATACGGCGCTGGCCGGGTCAAGCGACGGTGCGCAGTTCGTGCGCCTGGCGATCCGCACCGGCGTGCCCGACGGCCTGCCCCGCCCGACCGTCACGCCGGTCGAGGTCAAGACCCGTCTGATGCGGCACATCGGCGCCGCGCAGACCGAAGCCCACGTTGAAGGAGCCCATTGATGCTGCTGCTGAACCCCGGCCCGGTCACGCTCACCGAACGCGTACGCCGCAGCCTGCTGCAACCCGACCTGTGCCATCGCGAAAGCGAATTCTTCGATCTGCAGGACGAAGCACGTGCGCGCCTCGTTGCCGCGTACGAGCTCGATCCGGCCGAATGGACCGCCGCGCTGATGACGGGTTCGGGCACGGCCGCCGTGGAAAGCATGATCGCGGCCCTCGTGCCGCAGGACGGCAAGCTGCTGGTGATCGAGAACGGCGTGTACGGCGAGCGGATCACGCAGATCGCGACGCAGTACGGGATCGCGCATGACGTGCTGAAGCATGAGTGGATGCAGGCGCCCGATCTCGCGCAGATCGCCGCACGGCTCGATGCGGGCGGGTACTCGCATGTCGCCGTGATTCATCACGAGACGACGACGGGCCGGCTGAACGATCTCGGCGCGATTGCCGGGGTGTGCCGTGCGCGCGGCGTGAAAATGCTCGTCGATGGTGTCAGCAGTTTTGGGGCTGAGGCGATCGACTTCGCCGGCGGCGACATCGACGCGGTTGCCGCGACCGCGAACAAGTGCCTGCACGGCGTGCCGGGCGCGGCGTTCGTGATCGTGCGGCGCAGCGCGCTCGCGAAGGCTGCAAGCCGCACTTACTACCTCGATCTCGGTCGCCTGACAAAGCTGCAGGATCAGCGGAATACGCCGTTCACGCCTTCCGTGCACGCGTATTACGCGCTCGTCGAGGCGCTGCGCGAGTTTGATGAGGCTGGCGGCTGGCGTGCGCGTCATGCGCATTACAAGGCGCTCGCCGATCAGGCGCAGGCCGGACTGGCGGCGCGCGGGATGCCGCTCGTGCTGCCGGAAGGTGAATCGTCGGTCGTGCTGCGCGCGTATCGGTTGCCGCAGGGTGTGACGTACGAGACGTTGCATGACGGCTTGAAGGCGCGCGGTTTCGTGATCTATGCGGGGCAAGGCGGGCTGTCGAAGGAACTGTTCCGGATTTCGACGATGGGCGCGATTCAAGCAGCTGATGTCGATCGGTTGCTGGAAGGGTTTACGGCGCTGACGCGGTAAGCGTCGCTCGTACCTTCGTCCATGAAAGGCCCTTCTCGGAAGGGCCTTTTTTATTCTTTGCGGATTTTTCGGAAACTCCGGACGGTTGAGCCCGCAGCCATTATCAGTCACTCGACATGACCGAGTCGTTCGTTGACAATCGGCTTTTACAAAGTTGACCGTGCTTGTTTAAAGCAAGCCAACGATATGTACTTCAGTCGGCGCTGTCGACCATGATCGACGCCAGAATTACTCCGATCGCCACATGAATGAAAAAACAGCAGTGGGAGCAAGAATGCATATCCACGCATCGGCATCCGGCCGTCGTTGCGCAGCGCTCGGGGTCGCCATGGCGCTGACATTTTCGTGGTTCACCTCTGCGCAGGCACAGAGTTGCGCACCTGACAGCGTGGCGCCCGAGTGCTTGCTGCAGCGTAGTCAAGGCGAATTTCAGCAAGCGGATGACGAGTTGAACCGCACTTACCAAAAGGTTTTGAAGTCGATGTCTCGGCCGCGTGACGAGTACGTCGACTATCCGGCACTCAAGACGAAATTCGTCGAGGCTCAGCGTCAATGGGTCAGCTTTCTCGATAAAGAGTGTACCGCTTGGTATCTGATAAACGAGGCAGGCGCGGATCGTAATCTTGATCTACTGACTTGCGAAATCGACAGAACACGTGATCGTACGCGTGAATTGAACGCGTGGCTCAAGCAATTGAGCCATGATTAGCGCAGCGCCAGATGAAGACGGCATCACCAGGTCGGCGGATATTAGAGAGAGGGTTTCGCTCAACGAACCAAAAAGCGCCGACCGCGACGCCCCGAAAGCGATGCATCTGCCGTCGCCACCTCGTTGATTGGACAGGATCGTTAATTCGATGAGTTTTTTGCAAAATCGAGAACTTGTGGATGCCCTGACCTCGCTGCCGGAGCGGCAGCTGGTCGAAGTGATCGCGTTGGCGTTGGAGGCACGCGAAGCCCAAGTGGAACATCCGGAATGGCAGTCGGCCAAACTCGTGCTCGCGGAGGTTCACCGATTCAATGAGACGTCCGCGACGCCCTCACCCTGGGCGCTTCTTGTCAGCTACTCCGCCGGGCATATCGGGCAGTTTCCGGTCAGGAGCGGCCGCCAATTTCCGCCTGTACTGCATCAAACCACCGCCAGTTTGAGCCATTCGACGCAGCTACGGAATGGGTCGCTCCATGACGATCAGCTCGCCGAGAAATCGCTGATTGGTCGTCCGTCTGATTTCCTCGAATCCCTCGCGCTGCCAAAATGCGAACGCACGCGGATTCGTTGAAACGACCGCGAGTTGCGCCCTGCGGAAGCCCCACTCACGCGCCATAGCATCGAGCAACGCCAACGCAGTCTTTCCGTAACCACGACGCTGGTACGCATCGGAAAATAACAGCAGTCCGATCCAGATGCAGTCGTCAGTTGGATATGCGCGAATCACGTCGGCACAGCCAACCATGTCTGGCCCGACGTAAAAGCCGAAGACTGATTTATCTCCCCCATCTTTGCCTGCAGGCTTGCCGTAGAAGAAATCATCAACATCTTCTTTGGAGGGTGACCGTCCTTCGACCAGTTGAGTATAAGAGGCGGCTTCGATAAAGACGCGCGATACGTTCGCGTAATCGTTATCCGAATCGCCGCTGAGTGCGCGGACTGTGACCATCAGGCGCTCTTTCGAAGTGTGAGGCGTAATTCTAAGTCGATTTACCCATGAACACACGCAGCGCAACATGGCGCTAGCGTCCGCTTCATGGGAAGTTGAGTGTCTCTTCCGGTCTGGTTCGGCCGACCGCATCAGGCGGCGGTCGGCCATTTTGAGATGCTCGACGCCGCCGATTAAACTGTTGGCAATCATCTTCCCAGACACGCACCGATCAGCATGAGCGCAATCAAACTGTTGAGACCTACGACCGCCTTGCTGCCGAGCTACGTTGCGGCGCTTGAGGCAGGATGGTCGCCCGACAACGTCCGTAAGGCGATCGCTGCGCGCGAACAATTGGACGCTATTGACGTAGATGCTGAGCGATTCGTGGACGGACTGGACGATCCAACTGCATCGGGCGGTCAGATTCCCTTACCCGATGGCTCGACTGTCGCGCGGCTCCCGAGCATTGTCCGCTGGATATGGGACGGTGATTTCAGCGGCGCAATCGGATTTCGTTGGCAGGTCGGAACCGCCGAATTGCCGTCGTACGTACTCGGACATATCGGCTTCTCGGTCGTGCCGTGGAAGAGGGGCAACGGCTATGCCACGCAGGCGCTCGATTTGATGCTGGGCGAAGCAAAGGGAGAAGGCCTGCCCTATGTCGAACTAACAGTTGATCCGGAGAATATCGCCTCGCAGAGGGTAATCGCTGCGTGCAATGGCGTATTGATCGAGCGCTTCAGAAAGCCGGCAGCCTACGGATTCGCCGAGACGCTCCGCTATCGCATTGAATTGAACGACTGAGCAAGCTGTCAGCCCTTATTCGGCCGCTTTCTGCCGCTCGTCTGAGCCATGTAGTGATGCGTTGCATCGACGGTTTGAATCCGCCGTCGGTAAGCGACATACACGACATCCATGAAGAACCTCTTTCCATCGTGACCGTGAGAATCCTCCATTTCGCCCCGTTGCTGGCGCTCGCCGCCTCCCCCATCGTTCACGCCGCCGACAGCCAGCCTTGCGACGACGACACCGTGACTGCCGTCGCCCGCTGGGCCGGCATCGCGAGCGCCCGCATCGCCACACGTGACGCGGACCGGCTCGTCGTCGCGGCGGCCTGCAAGGTCATGCCGAATGCACCTGAAACGACGATCGCGGCCGTCGCGTTCGATTCGCTGCCGAAGAGCAAGAATCCCGACGATAGCGAAAAGCTGCAGGTCGTCGCGCTCGTCGAAGGGGGCAAGGTCGTGGCGGCCGAGCGTTCGGTGATTCAGGAGGACGCGGCGATACAGATCGGCGAGAACAGTTATCGCATCGATACTGCGCCGTACCGGCTGTCGCCCGATGTACGGGCATTCGGCGTCGTGTTCAGCAGCACCGCGCACGGACCGAGCTGCCCAGATGCCTACATGGAGAACGAACTGACACTGTGGATTCGCGAAGGCGCTCGCATCCGCCCCGTGTTTGGCACCAATCTCAATGGCTGGGTCGCTACCACAGGTACCGCGTGCGGCCCCGATACCAGTGACCTGCGCAGCGAGTCCGCCCGCATGACGATTGCGGTCGAGAAGACGTCGCACAACGGCTTTGCGGACCTGTCGATTACGGCACACGTGATGAACGCGGAAAGCAACGACGATAAGCAACCGGACGCGGGAAAACGCACCGTGCGCACGGTCGTCAAATACGACGGCAAATCATACGGGAGCGATATGTACCGGGACTTCTGGTATTCGCCTGCCTCAAAGAAGCGATTCAAATAACGGTAAGCGGGGCCGCAGTAACACCGCCCCCCCCATCTACTCCACCACCTTCGCCCCGATCGCCTCGCCCGACGCCGGCCTGAGCCGCGCTTCCTCCCGCCCCCGCCGCATCTCGCGCGCCGTATACCGATCCTTCAGCCGCAGGAACGGTTTCTCGACAAGGAAATAACTGGCCGTCGCCGCCATCAGCGCCCACACGATCCCAAGCGGAAACGCATGCGCAACCGGCAGATCCGGATTCGCGAACGGCTGCTGCCACAGATAGAGGCTGAACGAGATCGTGCCGACGAACACGACAGGCTGCGCACGCAACCATCGCGCACACCAGAATTCGCTGCGGAAATTCAGCACGACGATCACGACCGCGATCAGCGCCGCCTCGAGCGTCACGCCGTACGTCGCATTCCAGAAGCCACCGAACCGGTGTTCGGCGAGCGGGCCGCCGATCAGCACGACCACGATGATCGCCGTCACGATGCGCGTCCCGCCGCGCCACGAGCGAATCCACGCTTCGAGCCGTTCGCGGTTGAGCGACGCATAACAACCGATCAGGATCGGATCGACGCCCGTGTGAAGCATCATCCCGAGCTGCCCGCGCAGCGCGGGCGCCACGAAGTACGTGACGGCGCGCACGAGCGGCACGACCAGGATCAGCGCGGCCAGCCAGCGCGTACCGCCGCGGCGCATGCCGTACACGAACAGCAGCGGCCAGAACCAGTAGAACTGTTCCTCGAGCGCGAGCGACCAGAAATGGCCGAGATACCACGCACCGTCGGGATGCAACGTGTTGTCGCCGGTCAGCCCGAACCACGCCGAGTAGTTCCACAGGTGCAGCGCCGCATACAGCCACTGCCGGCGGTCGACGTCGAACCAGCCGGCGAAGGCCACGATCGCGACCGCCGCGAGATAGACGTAGCAGGCCGGCCAGATCCGCAGCGCGCGACGCACGTAGAACGACGTCAGCGCGATGCCGCCCGTGCGCGCGAATTCGGCGCGCAACACGTTGGTGATCAGGAAGCCGCTGAGGACGAAGAAGATCAGCACGCCGAGCCGGCCGTCGGCGATCAGCCGCAACGGCGCGTACCAGCCCGTGTAGCCGCCGGGCAGCACGTGCTCGGCGTGTCCGACCACGACCATCGCCACCGCGACGGCGCGCAATCCGGTCAACTGCGTGACGCGATGGTTCATCGGCTGGTTTCCGTCGGCACGGTGGATGGGCAGCAGACCGGCGCCGCCCCCGCTTCGGCACGCCGATATGCCGCCGGGATTTTGTATGAAAAATATCCGAATGAAATTACTTCAAAAATCCCGATCCCCCCAAATGCAAGCCGCCCCGGCTGGACGTCCGGGGCGGGTGGCGCAGCGCCGGCCGCCTGTTGCGGCGCAACGATCAACGGGACGCGGCAAGATCGCGGCGGCGCGTTCACCGGTCGGCTTTCTTCTCCAGCAACCGGACGTTCTGCTGCGCGACCTGGAGATCCTGCAGTCGATCCACCAGTTCCGCGCAGCCCGTCTTGTCCATCTGGAACGGCGTGCCGCACATCGGGCAGCGAACCTCGCTGTTGCCGAGAAAATCCGCCAGCGACAACTTCACCCGCCCGCGCGTGCAGACCGGGCACATGAAACCCGGTGCGTCGTTCAGCATCTTCTCGCTTGTCTTCATGACTCCCTCCTGGAGTGATCGCCACCTTCACCGGTGGCCTGGGTGCCCACGCCGCCGACCTGGGTATTCATGCCCAGCAGCGCCAGCAGGTTGCCGATACCGGCCGGGATGCCGGCCTGCCCGACCTCGACCTTCGCGCCGATGTTCGCCTCGAGAAACGGCGACACGTCCTCGCGCGTCTGGCCGCCGGCCTCGGGCCGGCCGCGTGCGAGCATGGCGCTCCAGCGATACTGGCGCGGCGCGGCATCGTCCGCATCGCCGGGCAGCAGCGGGATCGCGCACGACGCCTTCACGCGCTCGGCAAGCAGCAGGCGCACGCCGAAATCGAAAGTCGCGGTCTTCACTTCGAGCAGCGGCAGCGGGATCAATGACAGCACCGGAACCTGCACGCGACGCCATTCGGTCTTGTCCTTGCCGAGCACCTGTTCATAGAAGAACGTGATCATCCGCAGTTCGCCGAAGTCGCTGTCGTCCAGTTCCCTCGGCTCGCAGCCGGTGGACGGCTTCCGCACGAAGCCGAACTCGCGGACGTACCGGACGAACTGGCGCGCGGCCATGAAGTCCGCCTCGATCACGGCCTCGATCGGCGCGGCGAACAGGTACTGCAGATCGACGACGGGGCTGATGGAATCGGTCATGGCATCACTCCGTGACAACCAGTTCGTCGCGCTCGCGGCCGCCTTCGCCGACGAGCACCCACTTGTAATTGCGCAGCTTCGCGCGCAGCGTCAGCGTCTGCACGAATTCGGACGGAATACCCTGCAGCGCGGCCGGGTCCAGCGTCACCGCGAGCGACGGCACGCGCGCGGTCTCCGCCTGGATCCCGCGCTGCCGCTCGGCCGCCGCTTCGATCAGCCCGCGCAGTGCGTCCCAGTTCGCGTCGACTGTGCCCTCGAACGACGCGTGTCCCGCATCCGCGCGCTCGTGCGCGTCGAACACGTCCGCCAGGCCATCGTCCAGCGATGCGTGAAGCACGTCGAGCAGGCCCGCACGCAGCGCATCGCGCGACGGCGGCGTGCCGCGCATGGCCTGCGTCAGTGCGTCGCCGAGCAACGCGTGCAGGTTGCCGCCCAGCTCGCGCACGACGCGGGACGAACGCAACGCGTCGATCCGGTCGTGCGCCGGATCGGCGCCCCCACCGGCCGCACCGCGCGCGCCGCGCACGCGGCCGAGCGCGCCGGCGAGATCGCGCAGCAGCAGTGCGCCTGCCTCCGTCGCCAGGTCGGCGACGGCGACCTGCGACGGCAGCGCATCGGCCGCCAGCGTGTCCGCGTCGAGCCGCGATGCCCGTTCGTCGCCATCGGCGCCCGGCGGCACCGCGAAGCGCAGCGTCACGTCCGCTTCGTCGAGCAGGCCGTTCGGCACCGGAAAATACTTGAGCAACGGATCCTCGCGATACTTCGCGGCGAGGCGCTTCGAATACAGGTTCGCTTCGTGCTGCGCGCCCGCGAGACTGTCGAGGAACGCGGCGGCGATATCCCGCAGATTGGTCATCGGTGTTCTCCTCTAACCCGCGCCGGCAGGCCGGCGCGGGCGGGTTGTCACATCGGACGGATCAGGGCTTGGCCTGCAGCGTGAGGCTCGTGGACACACCCGCACCGTCGATCGTCGCGCTGACGGTCACGACCGACTTGCTGGTGTCGTCGAGCGCCTTGCAATCGATCTCGACCTTGCCGTTGGCGTCGGTCTTCGGCGGCGGATCGGCTTTCACGCTGTCGCCGTTCGCGGTGACCTCGAACCCCGCACCGCCGGCGTCGAACGCGAACTTCAGCTCGACACCCACTGCCGGCGTGCCGTCCGGTTTAAGCGCGGTCAGCACGTCCTTGCCGGAGTCTCCCTTGGCAATCGAGAGCGTCGCCTGCGCGCTCTTGAGTGACGGCGCCGACGGCGGCGGCAGCCGGTGCAGCACGCGCACCGGCACGACAACCGACTTCGCATCGACCTTGCCGCTGTCCGGCGCGGGGATCGACGCGGACACCGTCAGGTCGATCGCCTGCGCATCGACCTCGCCTTCCGCCCAGAACAGGACGGACAACGAACCGTCGCCGTCGGTCTTGAACGACGTGACCTTGCCGGCTGCATCGAACGGGATGGTCGAACCGAACGGCGCGCGGCTCATCCGGAACTTGTCCGCGAGCGCGGGATCGATCTGGAACGCGACCTCCGTATTGCCGGCGAACAGCCCGTTCGAATTCTGCAGGCGCACCTGCAGCATCTGCTGCTGTGACGGATCGCCCGACATCACGGTCGACAACGCCGGACTGACCTGCATGTCACCGTTGCGGCTCGCGCCGGTCGCGGCGCTCGACAGGATGTTGAGCACGGTCGCGAGCCCGGCCGGCACGCCGGCCTGCGACGCATGCACGAACACGTCCTGCGTGTACTCGACCGAATAGCGCGAGTCCTGCGTCGCCTTCGAATCCTTCTTGCTCGAATAGCTGGCCTTCATCTGCGCCGACAGGCTGAACGGCCCCCAGCCGATCTTGCCCTGCGCCGACAGTTCGCCCGCGATCGCTTCGGACTTCGACTCTTCCGACGTCGACGACGCCGCCGCGTTGATGTTCGCCTTGAACTGGATCGTCACTTCGTCGACCAGGATCAGCGGCACCGGCACGATCGTCAGCAGCGGCACGATCAGCTTCACCATCTGCCCGTCCTTCTGGTACAGGAAGGTGACGTTGACGGCCTGCTTCACGCCGTCGGTGTCGGTCGTGAGGCCGACCTTGTCGATGAACTCGTAGGTGGATTTCGCGGCCATCGCCTGCGCGGTGATCGCGGCCTGCAACGGGCCGCCGATCAGGGCGCTGTAGTCGATACCGTTCAACAGACTCCGGGCGGACTCGGCCGCCGAATTGTCAACTGGCATGATTGATCTCCTGTGATTTCGGTTCCGCACGCGCCGCCGTGCTGTCTCGCCGGCGCGTGCGGTACGTCATGCGGCCGCCGGCCCTTGGCGGGCGGCGGCCGGGCCGGCGGTTACGGGCGCGGCGGCGGGCGCAGGCGGAAGCGCATGCGGTTTGCGGAAAGCTCCGCATCCACGCTGTAGCGCCGCCAGATCGCGAAACCGGTCAGCAGCGCGAACGTGCTGACGGTCGTGACCACCACGCCGCCGTAGATCGCGGCGTTCGGCACGGGACGAAACGGCCAGGTGAACAGCGCGGTGTCCCCTTCCGCGTGATCGTCGGCGGCCCGAGGTTCGAGCAGCTTCGTCCACTCCTTGACCTGCTGCGCGTCGGTGACGTCGACCAGGATCTCCCCGGCGAATCGATTGACGAGTTGCGCCACTTCGACCTGTGTGGCGCGATCGTCCTTCCAGACAATCACATTTTCGCTTTCCATTTTTCACTCCTTTTCATTAAGAAAACCGGGTGAATTCGCCCTCGGAATATCGCGCATTCTCCCGTCCTCGGGCGAATGCAACGCAATATCCGCCCGCCATTCAAATTGCGCCGAATGCGAATGCCGCTCAATACCTCCGATTGCGTAGTGAAAAGCGAATCGTCGGAATCACAATTCGCGGCCGATTTTCATCAGGCGGGCAAGTTCATGAATGGACAATTTGTGCATGATGTTTTCACGATGCTTGCTGACCGTGCGCGGGCTGACATCGAGCAACCTTGCGATTTCCTTGCTCGCGAGACCGGCACCGATCAGGCGCAGCACATCCCGCTCACGCGGCCCGAGCGCGGCGATCTTCACAAGGAGAGAGGTCGTCCGCGAGCGGCGGCGCGTGTTCGACCGCATACGCGACGAGTTGCGCGGTGCCCGTCAGCCCGAGCTTGCGCACGATGTTCGAGCGATGCTTGCGCACCGTCATCGGCGCGGCCCCCAATGCCTCGGCAATTTCCGTACAGCGCATCCCCCGCGCGATCAACGACACGATCTCGCGCTCCTTCCTCGTCAGAGAATCGCCAACCATTCACAATCCCCGGAATTATTTTGATTTCTCGTTGATTCGCGACGCATGGCCAGCGTCATGAGTGCATTTCATGCGTGGCACGCGCATGAAACACAACGACATATTGAATCGGAATGCGTGAATGATGCGATGCGTTTTTTTACGGATTTTTCAATGCCGATCGACAGGAACGACAGTCGTGCGGCATGCCGGAACCGAAGCGCGCCATTTCGGCGAGTTGGGCATAATGGCGTACTGCTTTCGGCACCGGTTGCCCGGCACCCCACCGACCTTTCAATCAGGAAACGTCATGTACCCACCGATCGAACCCTACGCCCACGGCCATCTCGACACCGGCGACGGCCACCGCATCTACTGGGAGCGCTGCGGCAACCCCGCCGGCAAGCCCGCCGTGTTCCTGCACGGCGGCCCCGGCGCCGGCTGCAGCGCCGACCATCGCCGCCTGTTCGATCCGGAGCGCTACGACATCCTGCTGTTCGACCAGCGCGGCTGCGGGCGTTCGACGCCGCATGCGAGCCTCGAGAACAACACGACGTGGCATCTGGTTGCCGACATCGAGCGCCTGCGCGAGATGGTCGGCGCGGAAAAGTGGCTCGTGTTCGGCGGCTCGTGGGGCAGCACGCTGTCGATCGCGTATGCGGAAACGCACCCGGAGCGCGTGAGCGCGCTGGTCGTGCGCGGCATCTTCACGATACGCCGCGCGGAAGTGCTGTGGTACTACCAGGAAGGCGCGTCGTGGCTGTTCCCCGACCTGTGGGAAGCCTTCCTTGCACCGATTCCCGAAGCCGAGCGCGGCGACCTGATCGCCGCCTACCATCGCCGGCTGACCGGCAACGACGAAGCCGCGAAGCTCGAAGCCGCGCGCGCGTGGAGCATCTGGGAAGGCCGCACGATCACGCTGCTGCCCGACCCCGCACTCGCCGCGCACTTCGCGGACGGCCACTACGCACTCGCGTTCGCGCGGATCGAGAATCATTACTTCGTGAACCAGGGTTTCGTCGAGGAAGGCCAGCTGCTGCGTGACGCGCATCGTCTCGCCGGCATTCCGGGCGTGATCGTGCAGGGCCGCTATGACGTCGCGACGCCTGCTCGCACCGCATGGGAGCTGTCGAAGGCCTGGCCGGATGCGACGTTCGAGATCGTGCCCGGCGCCGGGCATGCGTACAACGAACCGGGGATCCTGGAGGCGCTGATCGCGGCCACGGACCGGTTCGCGAACTAAGGCGCGCCATCGGGCAACGCCGCGCGCGCCGATTGATCCGCGTCGAGCCTCCAACCATTACGCGGGCCGGATGTCTGCCGGCCGGGAAGTTGGAGGCCGTTCCGTCATCGCGAGTCGCTGCGGTTTGCCGGATGGCACGCACACCGGCCACTCTTTCCACTTCGAAGGCCGATTCATGGCGTTGACCCCGACCGAACCCCGTTCCGAGCGTCTCGACCGCCCTGCGGTCAAGTCGCTTGCCGTCCGCGTGAACGGCTTGCGCATTCACACGAAAGTGGCCGGAGCCGGCCGGGCCGTCGTGCTGCTGCACGGCTGGCCGCAAACGTCGCATGCGTGGCGAAAGCTCGTGCCGTTGCTTTCGCCTCACTGCATGGTCATCGCCCCCGACCTGCGCGGATTCGGGCACTCCAGCAAGCCCGCGGCAGGCTATGACAAGAAGACCGTCGCAGGCGACATCGCCGCGTTGCTGCATGCGCTGCAGATCGAAAAGGCCTGCATCGTCGGACACGACATGGGCGGCCAGGTGGGCTACGCGTTCGCGGCGCTGTATCCGCAACTCACGGAACGGTTCGTGTTCATCGAGAGCGGCTTGCCGGGCTTCGGCCAGGAAAAGGCGATGAACGTGGCCACGGGCGGCAGCTGGCACTTCGGCTTCAATATGGCGGGGGACATTTCGGAAGAGCTGGTCCGCGGCCGTGAAGCACTGTTCGTGCGCCACTTCATCCGGCGCGACACGGTAGGCACCGTCGATCCCGAGTCCATCACCGAAGCGGACATCGACGTCTACGCAACCGCGCTCACGCAGCCCGGCGCCCTTCGCGCGAGCTTCAGCTACTACCGCACCCTGTTCGTGGATCTCGACGACAACAAGACGTTCGGCGCGAAGAAACTCGACATGCCTGTCCTCGCCATCGGATGCGAATTCGGGTACGGAGAAGGATCGAAGGCCACCATGGCGCAGGTCGCGTCCGATGTGCACGGGATCGTGCTGCGCGACTCCGGCCACTATCCCGCCGAAGAGCAGCCGGAACAGCTTGCGTCCGTCCTTCTCGACTTTCTCGCGCGATGATGTCCGCCGGTTGCCGACGATCGCCGGAAGTCGCCGGAAGTCGCCGGGATGCCGTCAGCAGCTTGATCCTGCCCGGGGGTTCACAGCGCGGTTTCGACGATCGCCCTGCCGCTGATCGCCCGCTCGACGAGTTGCTCGTCGCCGACCTTGCGGATCGCGTCGTCGAGCAGCCCCTCCGGTGCCTCGGTCGCCACCTTCAGCAAACCCGACAGGCCGCGCGCGTCGAGCACCACCAGCGTCTCCATCGAATCCGCACGGCTCACGAGCACGCGGCGCCACGCCGGCCCCGCGCCGAAGCTCGCACAAAGCGCAATCGTCTCGCTGCCGAGCGTGTAGTCGAAGGTCTTGATCATGATCCGCCGCCGTTGCAAGGGAATGGCGATGCGCGTCGGTGCGGCGCCGTGACGTCGACGCACCCGCGCGTGCCGCCGGCTTCCGAATCAAGTCAGATCCGTTCACCGGCATGGCCATGCTAGGCGTGCAGTATTAACGAAGACTTAAACCGCAATGCGCGCGGGCACGCGGCATCGCTCGACATTACGGCGTGTCGAGCGGCTCCACCGTCACGCCGACCTTCAGCTCCTGATCCGCACCGCCGCCGCGGATCACACCGCGCAGCGGCGTCACGTCCGCGTAGTCGCGGCCGATCGACAGCATCACGTAGTCGTCGCCCGGCGCGCGATCGTTGGTCGGATCGAGCTGCAGCCAGCCGTTGTCCTCGGGCCATGCCGGGTCGTACACCTCGACCCACGCATGCGACGCATCGGCGCCGATCAGCCGCGGCTGCCCGGGGGGCGGCTGCGTCAGCAGGTAGCCGCTCACGTAACGCGCGGCCAGCCCGAGCGAGCGCAGCCCGCCGATCATCACGTGCGCGAAATCCTGGCACACGCCCTTGCGCAAGCGCAGCGCATCGAGCGCCGACGTCGTGATGTCGGTGCTGTTCGGCGTATACGCGAAATCGGCATGCACGCGCCGCATCAGGTCCCAGGCAGCCTGCACGAGCGGCCGTTGCGGCGTAAAGCTCGCGGCCGCATACGCGGCGAGTTCGGCGTCGCACGCGACATGCGGCGACGTGAACACGAATTCGCTCGCGGCATCGTAAGGCTGCCCTGCACGAAACCGCAGGCGGTCGCGCACGGCTTCCCACGCAGTCGCCTGTTTCGCGTCGGGATGCGCGATGGCGGGCGGCGGTGCGCCGCGCGCACCGCGCGACCACACGGGCGGCGTCACGCGTACCGTGCTGCGGCTGCGCACGAGCAGCGCGTCATGTGGCAGGTTCAACGCGAACGATGCGCGCGCGTTGCCGAATGCGTCGATCTCGGTACAGACCGATTCCGGCTCGGGATCGATGTCGAGCGCGAACGACAGCACTTGCTGGCGCGGCGTCTCGAGCGGTTGCAGCCGTGCCTGGTGCTGCGCCGATTCGACGCGCGCCGCGTAACGGTATTCGGTGTCGTGCGTGACGCGCAGCAAGCGGCCCGGCGCGACGTCGGCGGTCGTTGCTTTCGCGGCCGATGCCGATGCCGATGCGTTCCGGGCATCGCCGGAACCCGGCGGGGTTTTCCCCGCGCCTTTCGTCGTCACCATAACGTCCTGCCCGCCTCGCGTACATGGCTGAAATAGCGCTCGCCGATCCGGTTCGACAGTTCCCAGACCGCCTTCGCCGTCGTGTCGAGCGCTTCGAGCAGCGCGCCGTGCCGGCCACCGTCGGTGGTTTCGCACAGCTCGTGCAGCGACCACGCGGGCACGTCCGGAATCGTCTCGGCCAGTTCGGACAGCGCATAACCTTCGCTGCGCTCGACCTTCGTCAGCCGGCCCCGCAGCGCCTGCACGACCCAGCCGAGCGAGCGCGGATTGTCGGTATCGAGCACGACGAGCGACAGCAGCGGCGCGACATCGAAGCCGCGCTGGAAACGCGAACGGAACGTGATCGTGCTGTCGAACAGCTCCAGCACGAGCTCGAAGCCGTCCTGCCGGTGCACGGCGCCTTCGTCGAACGCGCACTTCAGCACGCTGCACAGGAAGTCCAGCCGGTCGATCTGCCGGCCGATCGACAACAGCCGCCAGCCGTCGTCGCGCGTCATGTTGTCGGTCTGCGCGCCCGTGATCGCGCCGAGGAGCAGGCCGAGGCGCTCCAGCAACTGCAGTGCGTCGTTGCCGATCTGTTCCTCGGCTTCCGGCTGGCCCGCGCTGTCCGCGAACAGCTGGGTCGCATCGTCGATCAGGCGCCACTGGTCGCTCGACAGCCGTTCGCGGATCGCGGCAGCCGCGCCACGCATCCCGAACAGGCACGACGCAATGCCCGACGTGCGATCCGCGCCGCGCGTCAGCGACGTCGCGAGCGCGTGCTGGAACGCACGCGGCGCATCGACGGCGTTCGGTGCATCGGCCGCGATCAGGCCCGTGTCGCGGCACAGCGTGTCGAGCAGCTCCAGGTGCGCGGGGCTGTCGACGTCGTCCTCGCCGCGCAGCCGTTCGAGCGCCGCGCGCGCGAGCCGCATCAGGTTGGTCGCGCGCTCGGTGTAACGGCCGAGCCAGAACAGGTTCTCGGCTGCGCGGCTCGCGATCGCGCGCGGCCGTTCGACGAGGTCGTCGGGGCCGAGATGCGTCTGCAGCAGCGTCGTCGAATCGACGATGCCTTCGGTCATCACCCATGTATCGACGGTGCTGCCGCCGCGCGGCATCGGCGCATTGAACAGCGTGTCGCGCGTGCCGACCCGTGACAGCCCGCCCGGCAGGAGCCGCCAGCGCTGCGCACCGTCGGCGAGCGCGAAGACGCGCAGCAGCACCGGCTTCGGCACGATGCGCGCGCCGCCGTGGCCGTCGGGCGCGTCCTGACGCGGCCAGGTCGGCGCCTGCGACAGCGGCAGGTCGGCCTGCACCGTGTAGTGTTCGGGCCGCGCGAGGATGCGTGCGCGCCATTCGGCCAGCTGCGCCTGCGTGAGCCGCGCGCCGATCACCGGCTCGAACGCGCCGCCGGCCTGCACCTCGGGTGGATAGGATGCCTTCACGATGGCGCGCGCGAGTTGCGGCAATGCGTCGTCGCACGCGGCCGCCTCGCCGCACCACCACGAATGCACGGCCGGCAGCGTCAGCGTTTCGCCGAGCAGCCCTTCCGCGAGACGCGGCATGAAACCGAGCATCGCCGGCGATTCGAGGAAGCCCGAGCCCGGCGCGTTCGCGAGCAGCACGTTGCCCGCGCGCACGGCCTGCAGCAGCCCCGGCACGCCGAGCATCGAATCGGGCCGCAGTTCGAGCGGATCGAGCCACGCGTCGTCGACACGCCGCAGGATGCCGTGCACGGGTTCGAGGCCGCTCAGCGTCTTCAGGAATACGCGGTTGTCGCGCGCGGTCAGGTCGCCGCCTTCGACGAGCGTGAGGCCGAGATAGCGCGCGAGATACGCGTGCTCGAAATACGTCGCGCTGTGCGGCCCCGGCGTCAGCAGCACGATCCGCGAGTTCTTGCGGGCCGGGCTGAGCGCCTGCATGCTCTGCAGCAGCGCGCGGTACGCGGACGCGAGCCGCTGCACGCGCAGCCCGCGAAACCCGCGCGGAAAGAGCCGCGACACGATCAGCCGGTTTTCGAGCAGGTAGCCGAGGCCGGCCGCGCCCTGCGTGTGCTGCGCGACGATCCGCCACTGCCCGTCGGGGCCACGCGCGAGATCGAACGCGACCACGTGCAGCCAGGTGTCGCCCGGCACGCTCGCGCCGCGCATCGCGCGCAGGTAGCCGGGGTGCCCGGTGACGAGCGCGGGCGGCAGCAGCCCGCGCTCGAGGATCGTCTGCGGCCCGTACAGGTCGGCCAGCGTCGCGTTGAGCAGCCGCACGCGCTGCAGCACGCCGCGCTCGATCGCGACCCAGTCCTCGGGCGTGACGATCAGCGGCAGCAGGTCGAGCGACCACGGGCCGGCCGCGCCGTCGCCGGCGCGCTGCTCGTGCAATTGGTAGAACAGGCCGTTCTCGCGCATGCGCCGGTGCAGCGCGTCGGCGCGGCGATCGAGGTCGGCCACGCCGTCGCTGCCGATCGATGTGAAGAAACTGCGCCACGCGGGCGCGAGCGCAGGCGCGTTCAGGCCGGCCGCGCTGCCACGCAGTTCGTCGTAGCGGCCGGCGGCCGCCGGCGCCGCGAGCGCGGCGGCCAGTTCCGCGGCATCCGGCTGCGCGCCGGTATCGAAAAGCGTGGGCATCGCGTCGAGGGCGGCGAGATGGTCGGTGTTTATGGGCGGCACGGTGTCGTTCCGTCGTCAGGGCGCGGCCGCGCACGCGCGCCGCCGCGCCGGCGGCGATACGCGGCGTGCGGCCGCAATCTGCCCGCATCCTAGCATTCCGGCGGGGCCGCCATCACCCCATTTGCCGGGAGACCGCACACCGCGCATCGTCGTCCGCCTCGTCATCGTCCGGTCACGGCCGCCGCAAGTCGAGCGTGAACGGGAATTCGCGGCTCGGCGCGGCAGGCGCGACCTCCATCCGCCCCGGCGTATGCCCCATCTCGACGAAGCGTGCGAGCCGGCGGCTCTCCGCTTCGTAGGCATTGACCGGGAACGTCGCGTAGTTGCGTCCGCCCGGATGCGCGACGTGGTAGCGGCAGCCGCCGAGCGAGCGCTGCAGCCACGTATCGACAATGTCGAACGTGAGCGGCGCGTGCACGCCGATGGTCGGATGCAGCGCGGACGGCGGCGACCACGCCTTGTAGCGCACCCCCGCGACGTATTCGCCGACGGTGCCGGTCGGCTGCAGCGGCAACGCGCGGCCGTTGACGGTCACGACGTGGCGGTTGTCGTTCAGCCCCGTCACGCGCACTTCGAGCCGTTCGACCGACGAATCGACGTAGCGCACCGTGCCGCCGGGCGCGCCCTCCTCGCCCATCACGTGCCACGGTTCCAGCGCGCCGCGCAGCGACAGCTGCATGCCGTTCACTGCGATCTGGCCGAACAGCGGGAAGCGGAATTCGAAGTGCGGCGCGAACCACGCCGGATCGAACGCGAAACCGGCGTCGCGCAGCTCGGCCAGCACGTCGTCGAAATCCATCTGAAGAAACTCGGGCAGCATAAAGCGGTCGTGCAGCGCGGTGCCCCAGCGCGTGAGCGGCGTCGTGTACGGCGCGGCCCAGAAACGCGCGACCAGCGCGCGCAGCAGCAGTTGCTGCACGATGCTCATCCGTGCATGCGGCGGCATCTCGAACGCACGCAGTTCGAGCAGGCCGAGCCGGCCGGTCGACGAGTCCGGCGAATACAGCTTGTCGATACAGAATTCGCTGCGGTGCGTGTTGCCCGTCACGTCGATCAGCAGGTTGCGCAGCACGCGGTCGACCAGCCAAGGCGGCATGTCCTGCCCGAACAGCAGCTTGTTGCGCTGGATCTCGGCGAACGCGATGTCGAGCTCGTAGAGCTGGTCGTTGCGCGCCTCGTCGACGCGCGGCGCCTGGCTCGTCGGCCCGATGAACAGCCCGGAGAACAGGTAGGACAGCGACGGATGGTTGTGCCAGTACGCGATCAGGCTCGCGAGCAGGTCCGGGCGGCGCAGGAACGGGCTGTCGGCCGGCGTCGCGCCGCCGAGCACGAAGTGGTTGCCGCCGCCGGTGCCGACGTGGCGGCCGTCGACCATGAATTTCTCGCTGCACAGCCGCGACTGCCACGCGGCGTCGTACAGGAATTCGGTGTGGTCGACGAGTTCGTCGAAGTTGGCGGCCGGATGGATATTCACCTCGATCACGCCGGGATCGGGCGTCACCTGCAGCAGCTTCAGCCGCGCGTCGCGCGGCGGCGGATAGCCTTCCAGCACGAGCTTCACGCCCAGCGCGTGCGCGGTCAGCTCGATCGCGCCGAGCAGGTCGAGATAATCCTCGAGCGCGGCAAGCGGCGGCATGAACAGGTACAGGATGCCGTTGCGCACTTCGATGCACAGCGCGGTGCGCGTGATCCACGCGGCCGATTCGAAGCGCTCGGGAACGCGACCCGGGTCGCGCGCGGCAGGCCGACCGTTCCCGGCCGGGCCGTCGTCGCGCCACTGCATCACGGTCTGCGCGGACGCCTCGCGATGCACGCCGGACAGGTAGCGCGGCGCATCGGCCGGCCCCGCGTAGCGCGCGCGGATCGCGGCGGCTTCCGGCAGCGCGTCGCGCGGCGCGAACGGATCGCGCTCGACGAGATACGGATAGTCGGCACGGCTGGCCCACGGCAGCGAATCGAGCGGCAGCCGATAACCCATCGGCGAATCGCCGGGCACGAGGTACATCCGCTCGTCGCGGAAGAACCACGGCCCCGTCTGCCAGCGCGGCCCGTCGAGGCCCGGCGCAGTGTCCACGCGCTTGACCGGCAGCACGTAGCCGACCACGCTGTCGAGCTGCTGCTCGAACACCTTGCGCAGCCGCGCGCGTTCGAGCTCGTCGTCGAGGCGCGAGTCGAACGGGTCGACGTTGACCGGCAGCCGGCGCTCGCGCCACAGGTAGTACCAGACGTCCTCGTAGCCGGGCCGGATGAATTCGCCGGTCAGGTTCAGCCGCGCGGCCAGCGCATCGATGAAGCGCTTCGCGTCGTCGGTCGTATACGCGGACGGCTCGCGCTCGTCGGCGAACAGCGACGGATCGTGCCACACGGGCTGGCCGTCGGCACGCCAGAAGATCGACAGCGCCCAGCGCGGCAGCTGCTCGCCCGGATACCACTTGCCCTGGCCGAAATGCAGGAAGCCGCCGTCGCCGTATTCGGCGCGCAGCCGCTGCACGAGTTCGGTCGCGTAGCCGCGCTTGTTCGGGCCGAGCGCGTCGGTGTTCCACTCGGCACCGTCGCGATCGTCGATCGACACGAAGGTCGGCTCGCCGCCCTGCGTGAGCCGCACGTCGCCGGCCGCGAGTGCGCCGTCGACCTGCGAGCCGAGCGTCAGCACGGCGTCCCATTGCGAATCCGTATACGGCTTCGTCACGCGCGGCGATTCGTACACGCGCGTCACGGTCATCTCGTGCTCGAACGACACCTCGCACTCGTCGATCAGCCCCTCGACCGGCGCGGCGCTCGTCGGCTGCGGCGTGCAGGCCAGCGGAATGTGGCCCTCGCCCGCGAGCAGGCCCGAAGTCGGGTCGAAGCCGATCCAGCCGGCGCCCGGCAGGTACACCTCGCACCATGCGTGGAGGTCGGTGAAGTCGACCGACGTGCCGCTCGGGCCGTCGAGCGACTTCACGTCGGGCGTGAGCTGGATCAGGTAGCCCGACACGAAACGCGCGGCGATGCCGAGATGGCGGCACAGCTGCACGAGCAGCCACGCACTGTCGCGGCACGAGCCGGACGCCAGCTCGAGCGTCTGCTCGGGCGTCTGCACGCCCGGCTCCATCCGCACGAGATAGCCGATGTCGCGCTGCAGTTGCTGGTTCAGCGCGACGAGGAAGTTCACGGTGCCGGCCGGCGTGCGATCGACGCCGTCGACGTACGCGCGGAACAGCGGCGCCGCGCTCGTCTGCGGGTCGCACACGAGATACGGCGCGAGCTCGGTCTTCAGCGCATCGTCATAGCTGAACGGGTATTGCTCCGCGCTCGCCTCCAGAAAGAAGTCGAACGGGTTGTACACCGACATCTCGGCGACGAGATCGATCGTGATCTCGAAGTGCTCGGTGCGCTCCGGAAACACGAGCCGCGCGAGATAGTTCGAGAACGGGTCCTGCTGCCAGTTGATGAAGTGCTGCGCGGGCTCGACCGTCATCGAATACGCGAGGATCGGCGTCCGGCAGTGCGGCGCGGGCCGCAGCCGCACGACCTGCGGGCCGAGGTTGACGAGCCGGTCGTAGCGATAGCGGGTGGTGTGATGCAGCGCGACGTGGATGGACATGGGAGCTCGGTTCGGGTTGGGCCGGCCGCGCGCCGCGTCGCGTGTGACGCGACGCGGCGGCCCGGCCTGGCGGATTCGGCGAAAACGCGCGTCGGGTCAGACGAGCTCGGGTGTCTGCACGACGCTGATCTCGACGCCGACGGTCGTCGCGCCGAGCCCCGTCACCGGCTGCGCGTCGCGATAGTCGAGGCCGACCGCGATGCGCACGTAACGCTCGTCCGGGCAGCGATTCATGAACGGATCGAACCCGACCCAGCCGAGCCCTTCGACATAGGCCTCGGCCCACGCATGGCCGGCCGGCTGCTGCATCAGCCCGGCCGCTTGCGGCTGCGCACCGAGCGCCGGCTGCGGCAGCCCCTGCGATTGCGCGGCGTGCGACGCGCCGAGCACCTGCTGCATGCCCTCGCCGCTCTGCAGCGCGAGCGCTTCTTCCTGCTCGTCGTCACCCACGTTCTGTTTCGCGTCGGCGATGCGCTGCATCGCGCTGTCCGCCAGCACGTAGCCCGAGATATAGCGGGCGGGAATCTTCAGCACGCGCGCGGCCGCGATGAACGCATGCGCGTGGTCGCGGCTCGTGCCCTCGCCGCTTTGCAGCGCGGTTTCCGCGTCGACGGGCGCGTCGGCGGCCAGGTTCGGCGCATACGCGATGCGGTCGTGCACTTCCGTCATCAGCCAGTGCAATGCGTCGAGGCCGCGCGGATCGATGGGCAGCGCTTCCGTGAGCTCGCGCACGGTGTCGCCGGCCTTCGTGAGCGCGGTCTCGCGTTCGAAGATCCACGGCGGCGCATAGCCTTCAGGATTACCGAGAATGCCGGCGCGGTCCTGCGTCTCGACGACGCCGGCCGCGATGACGACGATCTCGGCCTTCGCGCCGCGCTCGTGCCGCACGAGGTCGATGCGGTTGCCGAGCCCGTCGGCGTACGACAGCGACGGCTCGACGCCGTCGATCGTGACCTGCCACGCGCGCACCGTCTGCCCGGGGCCTGATTGCGGGCGCAGCCGCAGCCGTTGCAGCGCATGGGTGGCTTGATCGTCGAACTGATAACGCGAGATGTGTCGAATGGCGAGTCGCATGGCAAGTCTCAGTCGAAGTTGTAGGCCTGGGCGATTTCGATCCCGAGGCTGTTGTTGCGGCCGATGAAGTCGGTCAGGAATTCGTGCAGGCCGCTCTTGAAGATCCGCTCGACCGACGTATCGGACAGCATCTGCAGGATCTTCGTGGCCGTGTCGTGACACGGGTGTGTCACGCCGTAATCCTTTGCGAGCAGGTTCAGGCTCGACACGACGCGCCCGTAGCAATAGCGCAGCGAACGCGGCATGCGGCCGTTCAGGATCAGGTAGTCGGCGATGTTCATCGGCTTGTACTGCACGTCGTACACCCAGCGGTACGAACGGTGCGCGGCGACGCAGCGCAGGATCGTCTCCCACTGGTAGTTGTCGAGGATCGTGCCGACATGCGACACCGACGGCAGCAGCAGGTGGTATTTCACGTCGATGATCCGCGCGGTGTTGTCGGCGCGCTCGACGAACGCGCCGATCTGCGCGAAATCGAAGATCTCGTTGCGCAGCATCGTGCTGTAGAAGCTGCCGAGGATCAGCGCGGTTTCGCGCTTCACCTGGTCGAGCACGGCCGGCAGCTCGCTTTCCGGCACCGGCTGCGCGAGCGCGCGGCGCAGCGCGAGCCAAGCGCCGTTCACGCTCTCCCACGCCTCGCGCGTGAGCGCCGTGCGCACCATCCGCGCATTCGAGCGCGCGGCCTCGATGCACGACAGCACGCTCGACGGGTTGTCGCGGTCGCGCAGCAGGTAGTCGGTCACGGTATCGGCCGCATACGCGTCGTATTTCTGCCGGTAGCCTTCATCCGTGCCCGAGCTGACGAGCACCGACGACCATTCGGCCGGCGCGTCGGACGTGCGCGTGAGCGCCATCCGCAGCCCGGCATCGACGATGCGCGCGATATTCTCCGCGCGCTCGATATAGCGGTACATCCAGTAGAGACCGCTTGCAGTACGTCCCAGAAGCATCTCGTGTCCACTCCGTCTTCGTTCGGTTCGCGCGCCGGCTCCGGCGCGCGCGGTAGCATCCGGCTCAGTCGGCCAGCACCCAGGTGTCCTTGGTGCCGCCGCCCTGGCTCGAGTTGACGACGAGCGATCCCTCCTTCAGCGCGACCCGCGTGAGCCCGCCCGGGGTGATGCGGATCCGGTCCGACACCAGCACGAACGGCCGCAGGTCGACGTGGCGCGGCGCAAGGCCGGCGTCGGTCAGGATCGGCGTCGTGGACAGCGCGAGCGTCGGTTGCGCGATGTAGTTCGCGGGGCGCGCGCGCAGCTTCGCGGCGAACGCCTCGATCTCCGCTTTCGACGCGGCCGGCCCGACCAGCATCCCGTAGCCGCCCGAACCGTGCACTTCCTTCACGACCAGTTCGTCGAGATGCTCGAGCACGTACTTCAGGCTGTCGGCCTCGCCGCAGCGCCAGGTCGGCACGTTCTCCAGCAGCGCCTTGCGGCCCGTGTAGAACTCGACGATCTCCGGCATGTACGAGTAGATCGCCTTGTCGTCGGCGATGCCCGTGCCGGGCGCGTTCGCGATCGTGATGTTGCCCGCGCGGTAGACGTCCATGATCCCCGCGACGCCGAGCACCGAATCGGGGCGGAACGTGAGCGGATCGAGGAACGCGTCGTCGACGCGGCGGTACAGCACGTCGATCGGCTGGAAACCTTCGGTCGTGCGCATCGCGACGCGGCCGTCGATCACCTGCAGGTCGCTGCCTTCGACGAGATGCACGCCCATCTGGTCGGCGAGGAACGAATGTTCGTAGTAAGCGGAGTTGTGGATGCCCGGCGTGAGCACCGCGACGGTCGGGTTGTCGGCGTTGCCGCCCGGCGGGCATACGGCCGCGAGCGACTGGCGCAGCATCTGCGGATAGGTTTCGACCGGGCGCACCTTGACCTGCTGGAACAGCTCCGGGAAGAGCTGCATCATCGTCTCGCGGTTTTCCAGCATGTACGACACGCCGGACGGCGTGCGCGCGTTGTCTTCCAGCACGTAGAACTCGTTCTCGCCGGTGCGCACGATGTCGACGCCGATGATGTGCGTGTAAACGTTGCCGGGCGGCCGGAAGTCGATCATCTCCGGGATGAACGCTTCGTTGTGCGCGATCAGGTGCTTCGGCACGATGCCGGCGCGCACGATTTCCTGACGATGGTAGATGTCGTCGAGGAACGCGTTGAGCGCCATCACGCGCTGCTCGATGCCGAGCGACAGCCGGCTCCATTCCGTGCCCGAGATGATGCGCGGGACGATGTCGAACGGAATCAGCCGCTCGGCGGCCTCCGCGTCGCCGTAGACGGCGAACGTGATGCCCGTCTTGCGGAACACGCCTTCCGCGTCGTGGGCTTTCTGGGCGAGGCTCGCGGGATTCTGCGTGTCGAGCCACTGCTTCAGGCGCGCGTAAGGCGCCCTTACCATGTCGCCGGATTGCAGCATTTCATCGAATGGCTTCATCGATCTTTTCTCCATCGATCGTTTTCCCCGGCATTGCGCATGCCGGACCGGCGTAACGACTGCGTTGCAAGGAACGTGCCTTGCGGGCTCCCTCGATAATCCCCCCTTTTTGCGCCGCGCCAGGCACGCCCGGGCGATATTGCGCACCACCGTGGTGCAGCACCCGACGCGACGTGCGACGACGGTGCGTCGCAGGCGCGCACGGCCGATGCTGCGCCGCGTCTTCCGAACATAGTTCCCCCGCGTGTCACGAATGTGCAATCTGCACTGCACAAAAAAAACGGCGCGACCGGGCACCGGGCCGCCACAATGGAGGCGGGCCGGCACGCACACGGCGCAACCGGCCCTGGGGGAAGTACCGTCTGCGGCGCGCCGGCAGTTCGATGCTGTGAACTGTCCGGTTAGCCGGATCCGGCACCTCAACGCTATGCAGCCGTAATCCCGCCGACAACGCCCATGCATATTTCGACTGACACCGATCGAAAAAAAACATCGGGCCGACCCATGCGAGGCGCGGTACGCTAGAAAATTGGTGCAGCACGGGGTGCCGCCCTTCAGGCGCCCGACTATAAAAAGCGAAGATCGAAATGGAAGCAAAGTGGCTGGAAGATTTCCTGAGCCTTGCGGATACCAAGAGTTTTTCCCGGGCCGCACGTCACCGGCACCTCACGCAGTCGGCATTCAGCAGACGAATTGCCGCACTCGAAACCTGGATGGACGCGAAGCTGGTCGACCGGAGCATCAACCCGATCACGCTGACGCCGGCCGGCCAGATGTTCCGCGGGCTCGCCGCTGACATCCTGCGCAGCATGTATGCGGCGCGCAATCTCGTGAACGGCTACGACCAGTTCGCGGCCAGCGATCAGGTCGTGCGTTTCGCGGTCGCCCATACGCTCGTCTTCACGCTGTTTCCCGAATGGCTCAAGCAGCTCAACGGCGAAGTCGGCCACGTGACCGCACGCGTGAACGCGGTGAACGTGCCGGAAGGCGTGCAGCAGCTCGTCGAAGGTGAATGCGACCTGCTGCTCGGCTATCACCATCCGCAGTTGCCGATCGTGCTCGACCCGAACCACTTCCCGTTCGTCAGCCTCGGCGTCGAACGGATCCTGCCCGTATCGACGCCCGATGCGCGCGGCAAGCCCGTGTTCCAGCTGCCGGGCACACCCGACGCACCGCTGCCGCTGCTCGCGTATTCGTCGGGTGCGTTCCTCGGCAACATCGTCGAGATGCTGCTGCTGAACGCAACCGAGCCGTACGTGGTGCACCGGTGCTTCGAGACGCACATGTCCGAGGCGTTGAAGGGCATGGTCGTGGCCGGGCACGGGATCGGCTGGCTGCCGGAAAGCTGCGTCGCGAAGGAACTCGCGGAAGGGACGCTCGTATGCGCGGGTTCCGGCGACTGGATCACCGAACTCGAAATCCGCCTGTATCGGTCGGCCCGCAAGCGCGGGCTCGCGGCCGAGCAACTGTGGACGTACATCATGAACCGGCCGCGCGCAGCGGTCGAAGGTGCCGTCGGCGCGGACGAACAGGCATCCGCGCCGGCGACGCGCATCGCGCGGCGCAGCGCGGGCGCCGGCCGCTGATCTTCGCGATTGTGTTTGCGTTCGCGTTCGCGTCGTGTCCGGCGACGACGCGAACGCAACCGCGAATTTCAGCCATGCGGAGTGCACCTGCATCCGCGTCGCTTCCCGGCGAACGCGACCCGCTTTTCCGACAGCAAACTGCGATCCCGCCGTCGCCTGAAAAATAACGCGCCAGACCGGTAATCGTTATCAGTGGAATCGCAAACGTTTGCAATTCACGGCTTGATTTTTTTACATCCGACACGATACCCCGATATATTCCGTCTTATTATCAGGGCAGAAATAACCTGTTACAGAACAAATTAAAAGTTTCGATTCACCCGTAACAATCTAAAATACCAGCAACGTCACACTGCCCTGTTATTTAGCTCGACCTGTACCCGAATCGACCTCGATTCGCCGCAAACACAGTCGCAAATATTCCTTTTATCAGTCGTTATTTTTCGGCACGAATGCCGATACGACAGACGTGATTCAATGCGTGCGGGATCATCGCTACCGAATAGCAATATTCATATTCGGCAATATCGACTTTCTTCAGTATTAAGAGAGTCATGCAAATCCGCCCTTATCCTATGTAAATAGGATATTTCACCGCCGTCCCATTCGGGCCACACGCGATTGTTGGTTCGTAATCCATCGTGTATCAATAGCGTGTCGCAAAAAGAACGCTGGCAAATTTGACTCGGAATAAATACTCGTCATTGATTCCGGAACGGAGGTTGCAATGCCTTCCTCGATTCGACAGCACGCTCGCCCCTTCCTGAGCGCCGCCCTCTCCGCGCTCTGCATGAATGCAACGGCCCAGACGCCTGCGTCGGGTCCGGGCGACGGACGCTACGTGATCTCGTATATCTGCGGCGACGCGCGGATCGACGGCACGGCGCCGCTGCCTCCCGACGGCCGGCCGTACAACCTGGGCGTGTCGTTTGCTTCGGCCAGCACCGGGCAGCCGCTTGCCAATGTGCAGGTGCGCCTGCGGCGCCATGGGCGCGTGCTCGTCGAGTTCAACGCGTCGGGGTCGCGCTGCCTGTTCAGCGTGCCCGACGCAAGTTACCGGGTGGAAGGGACGTACCAAGGCGCCACCCAGTTCGCGATCGTGGAAACGGGGGCACTCTCCACGCAGTTGCGATGGTAAGTCCCGCCTGACCCCGCCCCGATCACGCCATTCACCGCCGCGCATCGAATCAAGGAGCATTGCATGCCTCCTGCCGAACGACCGGACCGCTCGCCCGCCCCCCAGCCGAAACCCTCCTGGGGCCCGGGAAAGAACGCAGCACTCAGCTTCGTCGCGTTTGCCACGATCTTCGGCATCTTCGCGTATGCCGAGCGAGACACGACCGTCGGCCACCCGAGCGTGGCGCACGACATCTCCGACGCAATCGGAACCGCGGTCGGGAAGTATCGCAACGCGATCGTGACCCTGGCCTCCCGCGCGAGCACGTCGTCCGGCACATCCGTCGCGCCCGTGCCGGCGTCGACACGCGCGCAGGCCACACCGCCCGCGCCGCCATGGCAGGCAGCGTCGGCGTCGGCTGCCCCCGAGGTATCGACCGTGCCGCCCGTCACGCTCGCGGTCGCACCGGAAACCGCGCGGCACCCCGCTTCCCGCGCCGTCGCGACGCACCGGCGGCCGTCGCATGCGCCACCCGTGACACTCGCGGCCGGTACGCAGCCGGCAACCGCCTCCGGTCGCGCCGCCACGCGGCACGGCGCCACGCATCGGCCGCCGCATGCGGACACGCTGGCAGGCACGGACAAGCGGATGAACTTCGCGCCCAAACCCCGGGCGTACGGCACCGACCCCACGCGCATGCAGACGGCGAGTGTCACGCACGCGGAACTGGAAAGCGCGCGTGCGCTGGCGAAGGCGCGCTCGTGCGCGGTGATCGACGAATGGAACTGTGTCGAGCAAAACGCGAGCCGGGCGCTCGCGATCGACCCGACGAACAGCGAATCGCGTGCCTTGCTCGGCCAGGCGATCCGTAACCGGCTGTGAGCCGGCGCCGCATTGCCGGGCACTCGCAGCCCGGCCGCGCGACACGCGACGACGTGCCTCGTCACGCGTGTCACCGATGTGATCGTTTCGAAAGGAGGACACCTCGTGGCCAACAATCATCAACAATCCTGCACGGCCGTCGCTCCGTCCAACCGGCGGATCCTCCTGCATGCGCCACTGGTATTGCTGCTCGTCGCGTCCGGCCCCTGCTTCTCCGCCGAAGGCGATACGGAGTCGGGCCGCATCAGTGAAATCGCCGGGTCCGCCGGCGCACCGGACCGGAGGCCGCCCGACGTGTCGGCACAAGGTTCGCCCGCGCCGGATGTGCAACCGCCGAATGCGCGGACGCTGATCGCGCAGGCATCGAGTGCGCAGATGTCCGACACGTCGACTCCTGCCGCTTCACAGCCCGATCCGCAGCCCGGCCAGCCGCCCAGTTCGCAAACGCCCGGGGCGCCGACGTCGAGCCCGTCGACACCGGGCATGCCGGCGCCGAATGCGCAGGCCCCCGGCGCGCAGCCGCCAGCTTCCCAGGTACCCGAAGCCCAGGCGCCGAACGCGCAGATACCCGACCTCCGCACCGCCGATCCGGCCACGGTCCGCAATGACGTGTTCGGTCTCGCATCGAGCGGCGGCGCGGTCAAGGCGCTGGAGGAAGCGAAAGCGCGCCCCGACGTGTTCTCTGCGGTCGATCTCGCGCGGCTCGAGGAACTGTCGATCCGCCAGCAGGTGCGCGGCGGACGCGACAAGTCGCGCTCGATGACGAGCCCCGACCGCTTCGACGGGATCGACAGCGCGCTCGCCGCCGCGAACGACCTCGACAAGCGGATGCCGTCCACGCCCGAGTATTCGCCGGTCAGGACGGCGCTCGCCGGCGACCGGACGGTAGCGCTGGCGGCACGCGGCGAGATGAAGCAGGCCGTCGCGACGTTCGAGACGATCCCGCCGGACGCGGAGATCTCGATCGACGCACTGGCGGCTGTCGGCGACGCGTACCTGTACCTGAGCGAACCGGGCAAGGCCAACGCGGTATACCAGCGCGCGCTGAAGCAGGCGACCGCGCCGCAGGCCGACATCGCGACGCGCGGCTTCCAGTACGGCGCACGCACGCGCCCGATCGAATTGCGCGAGGGGCTGTTCTGGTCGTACGTCGACCAGGGACGCGCGGCCGATGCGAACCTGGCGCTCGAGGACATGGGCAAATCGCTGCCGCCGGCCAAGGACGTGCGCACCTGGGGGCCGGAAAACGACGACTACCTGCGCTACTACCGGCTGCGCGCGCAATACCTGATCTACACGGGCCGGGTGGACGAAGGGATCGCCTCGCTGGAAAAACTCGAGAAGGAAGTGCCGTTCAACGCGGAAGTCCGCGCCGCGCATGCCGACGCGGTCTCGGGCCAGTCGCACCCGCGCCAGGCGATCGCGATGTATCGCGCGTCGCTGACCGACCACCCGGACAGCGTCGAGATGCTCGCGGGGCTCGGCCGCGCATCGCTGACGGCAGACGATTACGCGAGCGCGAGGAACGTCGACCAGACCCTCGGCAACACGTTCCCGGACAGCGGCGCCGTGCGCGGGTTCAAGCGCGACTACAAGGCGTACCGCAGCCCCGTGTTCACGACCGACCTGAGCTTCGAGCACGGCAACAGCGCACTGGCCGACAACAGCTTCACGTCGGACAGCTATGTGTATTCGCAACCGTTCGGCGACAACTGGCGGGTCTTCTCGCATACGTTCTTCGGCCATGCCCAAACCGACGGCGGCAACGTCAGCCGCACGCGCACGGGCGTCGGCGGCGACTACCGGCACGGCCCGCTCACCGTGCTGGGCGAAGTCACGCGCTCGTTCGGCGCGGACGGCCGAACCGGCGGCCGCGGGTCGATCGCGTACGCGCTGAACGACTACTGGACAGTCGGCGCCGGGCTCGACACCAACGACAACTCGCTGCCGTGGAAGGCGTATGCCGCGCACATCTGGGGCCGCTCCGCGAACGTTTCGGTCGTGTATCGCCAGAGCGACCGCCGCGAAGTCAAGCTGAGCTACGGCGTGAGCCGCTACAGCGATTCGAACCTGCACCAAGAGATTTCCGCGACCGCCACGCAGCGCGTGTACACGTCCGCCACCCAGCTCGTCAACGTATCGCTGGACCTCGGCACCGACAGCAACACGCGGCAGGACGCCCCCTACTTCAACCCGGGCCGCGACTATGCGGCCGCGGCGACCGTCATGCACCAGCTGACGCTGTGGAAGAAAGGCGACATGTCGCTGCAGCAGCGCCTGTCGGCGTCAGGCGGTGTCTACAACGAGCGCGGCTTCGGCACGAGCCCGCTGTGGACCGCGCGCCTCGAGCACGCGTGGACGTTCAAGCACGACATCACGCTGACCTACGGCGTCGAAATCAGCAGTCATGCGTACGACGGCCAGCGCGAGCGCTCCGAAACCGGCTTCCTGTCGGTCAACCTGCCGTTCTAGCAAGGAGATCGGACAATGCAATCCAGACGGACCTTCATGTGCGGATGCCTCGGTACGTTTGCGGCCTGTTCGTTGTTCCCCGGCGTGTCGAACGCCAGGATGATCGACCTGCTGCCGCCGTCCGATCCGGTCGACGGCAAGACGTTCCGCGTGATCTGCATGCATGACGTGCGCGACAACCTGCTCGCGACGTTCTCGTCGTCGACGATGGTCGATCCGTACGCGGTCGATACCGGCACGCTGACGGCCATCTTCTCGTGGCTGCAGACCAACAACTACCACACCGTGACGGTCAGGCAGATCGAAGCGTCACGACACGGCGGCAAGCCGCTGCCGCCGCGCGCGGTGCTGCTCACGTTCGACGACGGCTACAGCAGCCACTACACGAAAGTCCTGCCGCTGCTCGAGCGCTTCAAGTATCCGGCCGTGATGGGCATCGTCACCGCCTGGATCGACGCGCCGCTGGATACGCCGATCAAGATCAGCGACAAGGTCCAGATGCCGCGCGACTACTTCATGACGTGGGACCAGGTGAAGAAGGTCGGCCAGTCGGAATTCGTCGAGCTCGGGTGCCACACGCACAACCTCCATCACGGCGCGGTCGCGAATCCGCAAGGCAACGAACTGCCGGCGACCACGTCGCACCTCTACCTGCAGGATCAGAAACGCTATGAAACCGACGCCGAATTCGAAGCGCGCGTGCACGACGACCTGCAGACATGCGTGCGGCAGATCCGCGAACGCACCGGCATCGTCGCACGCTCGATGGTCTGGCCGTACGGCGCGGAAAACCAGCCCGTGCGCAAGATCTCGACGTCGCTCGGCATGGACATCCAGTTCAGCCTCGATGCCGGCCCGAATACGCCGGACGTGCCGCTCGACCGGTTGCGGCGGATCCTGATGATGTACGACGTCGACATCGGCGGGTTCGAGCGGTCGATGCGCGAGCCGGCCTCCAACCGCGGCGACGTCGACATTCCCGAGCGCGTCGTGCAGGTCGATCTCGACCAGGTCTACGATCCCGACCCGGCGCGCCAGGAAGCGAATCTCGGCAAGCTGATCGAGCGCATCTACCGGATGCAGCCGAAATCGGTGTACCTGCAGGCGTACGCCGACCCGAAGGGCACGGGTGTCGCGGAATCGCTGTATTTCCCGAACCGGCACCTGCCGATGCGCGGCGACCTGTTCTCGCGCGCCGCCTGGCAGCTCAGCACGCGCTCGAACGTGCAGGTGTATGCGTGGATGCCGGTGCTCGCGTTCCGGCCGCGGGCGGACAAGCATCGCGGCCTGGAAGCCGTCAGCGCATACGGCGGCGCGCCGGCGCGCGAGAACGGCTCGCGCGTGTACCGCCTGAGCCCGTTCGACCCCGAAGCGCGGCTGTTCATCGAGCAGATCTACGAGGATCTCGGCAAGTACGCGTCGTTCAGCGGCATCCTGTTCAGCGACGACGCCGTGCTCGACGATTACGAAGACGCCGGCCGGCACGCGCTGAGCACGTACGCGCAATGGGGCCTGCCGGCCGACATCGGCAAGATCCGCGCGACACCCGACCTGATGAAGCGCTGGACGCGGCAGAAAAGCCGCTACCTGATCGACCTGACGCGCCAGCTGGAACAGATCGTGCTCGCGAACCAGAACGCGGGCGACGTGCTGACGGCGCGCAACATCTTCGCGCTGCCGGTGCTGAAGCCGGAATCGGAAGCGTGGTTCGCGCAGAACTACGACGATTTCCTCGCCACCTACGACTTCGTCGCGCTGATGGCGATGCCGTACATGGAGCAGGCGCAGGACCCCGAGCGCTGGATGGACCAGCTCGTCGACGCCGTCCGCGCGAAACAGCTCGGCACCAGGCGCACCGTGTTCGAACTGCAGTCGTACGACTGGCACGCGCGCAAGGACATCGGCGGCACCGCGCTGCTCGCGCAGATGCGGCGCCTGCGCAGCAAGGGCGCGGTGAACTTCGGCTACTACCCGGACAACTTCCTGAACAACCAGCCGGATCTCGACACGATGCGCGACGTGATGTCGCTGAAGTCACGCCTCGATCCGACCTCCATCAACGCGCTGATGCAGATGCAGAAAACACAGGGGACGAAGACGCCATGACCAGCCACAGCATCATCCAGCGCCTGCAGGATTTCGTCTTCTACTACCCGTTCTTCATGTCGTACCTGTGGATGATCGGCGGCGTCGTCCATTACTTCCTCCTCGAGGAAGGGCGCGTGCTGTCGACGCGCACGATCGCGGCGAGCGGGATCCCGAAGATCTCGATCGTCGTGCCGTGCTTCAACGAGGCGGCGAACGCGCAGAGCGTGATCCGGCACCTGAACGCGATGGACTACCCGAACTACGACATCATCGCGGTCAACGACGGCAGCCAGGATCGCACCGGCGAGATCCTCAACGAGCTGGCCGTCGAGATCCCGCGGCTGCTCGTGATCCATCACGCGCGCAACGAAGGCAAGGCGGTCGGGCTCACGACCGCGGCCGCGGTGTCGAACGCGGAATACCTGCTGTGCATCGACGGCGATTCGCTGCTCGCGCACGATGCGATCGGCTGGATGCTCGAGCACTTCCTGACCGACCCGGGCGTCGGCGCCGTGACCGGCAATCCGCGCATCCGCACGCGCACGTCGCTGCTCGGCCGTATGCAGGTCGGCGAATTCTCGTCGATCGTCGGGCTGATCAAGCGCACGCAGCAGGTGTACGGCCGCATTTTCACGGTGTCGGGCGTCGTCACGATGTTCCGCAAGACCGCGCTCGCCGACGTCGGCTACTGGAGCGCGGACATGCTGACCGAGGACATCGACATCAGCTGGAAGCTGCAATGCCGCGACTGGCGCGTCGTATACGAGCCGCACGCGCTCAGCTGGATCCTGATGCCCGAGACGCTGATGGGGCTCTACCGGCAGCGGCTGCGCTGGTCGAAAGGCGGCATCCAGGTGCTGCTGAAATATGCGGGCACGCTCGCGCGGCCGACGCAGATGATGATGTGGCCGCTGTTCGCCGAGTACCTGATCGGCATCGCGTGGGCCTATTCGATGTCGTTCATCCTGCTGCTCGCGCTGGTGGACGTCGTCTATCCGCTGCCGCTGAGCTGGCACGTATCGGTCGTGCCGCACTGGCACGGGATGTTGCTGGTTGCGACCTGCATCCTGCAACTGATCATCGGCAGCATGATCGATCGTCAGTATGACGAAAAACTCCTGATGTACTTCCTGGACACCGTCTGGTACCCCGTTGCTTTCTGGCTGATCAGCATGATCACCACCGTCGTCGCCCTGCCGGCCGTCGTGCTGCGGGGCCGCGGCAAGCGGGCCGTGTGGGTCAGCCCCGACCGAGGCATTCAACATGAAGAACGCGCCGATTATTGACCTCTCCCTGCGCACGCCGCGCGAAATGATCACCGAACGCGGCCGCGTCGCCGGGCTCGCGCAGGTCGTCTGGTTCCGTCTCGTGCGGCCCGCGCTGGTGGGCGCCGTATGGGCGTCGATCTGCATCTATACGTATCGCTACCTGCTGCCGTTCAACCCGGCCGAGATGCCGATCGAACAGATGGTGTTCTACGCGACCAGCATCGCGATCATCGCGGGCGCCATCGTCATGTGGCTGATCGCCGGGCGCGTCGTGCATCCGCTGGCCTTCCGGCTGCGCGTGTCGAAGATGCTGCGGCGTTCGGCCAGCGCAAAGGTGCGCTCGGTGCCGCCGACCGTACTGGCCAGCGCCCGTCGGCGCGGCGCGCGCCGCACGACGCGCATTCTCGTCGCGTCGCACGACGCGAACGGCTCGATTTCAGGCATCGAATGGGTCGCCCACGCGGGGCCGCCGCCCCGCGAGTAGGTCAGCGGAGCCGCGCCGCCGCGCACGGGGCCGCATCGGTGCCGCGCGGCGCCACTCCTGAAGCCGCACTGCCGCGCTGTGCCGGCAGGCCGGCAACCTTTTGCAGTTTTTGCAGACGAGGTGAATCATGTGCGGAATCGTCGGAGCAAGCGGCCTGAACAATCAGGTGCCGCAACTGGTCAATGCGCTGAGCCGGCTCGAGTATCGCGGCTACGATTCGTGCGGCATCGCCGTGCAGGACGACGGCCGCCTGCGCAGCGAGCGCACGCTGCGGCGCGTGACCGACCTGCAGGCCCGCGTGCTGACGCTGGGCCTCGAGGCGCAGACCTGCATCGCGCATACGCGCTGGGCGACACACGGCGCACCGTCGGAAATGAACGCGCATCCGATCATGTCCGGCGACACGATCGCGGTCGTGCACAACGGCATCATCGAGAACCACGACGCGCTGCGCGTGGAGTTGCGCGAGCGCGGCTACACGTTTCGCGGCCAGACCGATACCGAGGTGATCGCGCACCTGATCCACAGCCTCTATCGCGACGACCTGTTCGACGCGGTCGTGCGCGCGGTGAAGCGGCTGCACGGCGCGTACGCGATCGCCGTGCTGTGCGCGCGCGAGCCGCAGCGCCTCGTCGCCGCGCGCGCGGGCTCGCCGCTCGTGATCGGTATCGGGGCCGAACAGAACTACCTCGCGTCGGATTGCGCGGCGCTCGGCGACCTGACCGACCGCTTCGTTTACCTGGAGGACGGCGACGTCGCGCTGATCACGCCGGAGCGCATCGCCGTGGTCGACTCGGGCGGGCACGACGCCCAGCGCCCGCTGTGCCAGGTGAAGGCGCGCGAAGGCGACGCCGCGCTCGGCCCGTACCAGCACTTCATGCAGAAGGAGATCTTCGAGCAGCCGAAGGCGATCGACAACACGCTCGACGGCATCGACACGATCTCGCCGGCGCTGTTCGACGCGACCGACGCCGCGCGCGCGCGACTGTCGAGAGTCAGGAGCGTGCTGCTGCTCGGCTGCGGCACCAGCTACTACGCGGGCCTGACCGCGAAATACTGGCTCGAGTCGATCGCGGGCGTGCCCGCCCAGGTCGAGATCGCCAGCGAATTCCGCTACCGCGACACGGTGGCCGATCCGCGCACGCTCGTCGTCGGCATCTCGCAATCGGGCGAAACCGCCGACACGATCGGCGCGATCGAGCGTGCGCGCGACATGGGCCAGGAACTGTCGATGGCGATCTGCAACGTGGCGACCAGCACGATCGCGCGCAACGCGCCGCTGCGGTTCCTGACACGGGCCGGCATCGAGCTCGGCGTCGCGTCGACCAAGGCGTTCACGACGCAGCTCGTCGCGCTGTTCGTGCTGACGCTGACGCTCGCGCAGCTGCGCGGCCGGCTCGACGCGGCGCAGGTCGCGCTGCACCTGAAGCAGTTGCGCGCGCTGCCCGAGCGCATCGGCCACGCGCTCGCGCTCGAAACGCAGATCATGGGCTGGGCCGCGAAGTTCGCGCGTACCGAAAACGCGCTGTTCCTCGGGCGCGGCATTCATTTTCCGATCGCGCTGGAAGGCGCACTGAAGCTCAAGGAGGTGTCGTACATCCACGCCGAAGGCTACGCGGCCGGCGAACTGAAGCACGGCCCGCTCGCGCTCGTCACGAGCGCGATGCCGGTCGTCACGATCGCGCCGGACGACCGCCTGTTCCAGAAGCTGAAGTCCAACATGGCCGAGGTGCGCGCGCGCGGCGGGCGGCTCTACGTGCTGGCGGGCAGCGCACTCGACATCGACGCCGACCGCGACACGCACCTGATCCGCGTGCGCGAATCGAGCGACCTGCTGTCGCCGATCGTCAACGTGATCCCGCTGCAACTGCTCGCGTATCACGTCGGCTGCGCGCGCGGCGCCGACGTCGACAAGCCGCGCAACCTCGCGAAATCGGTGACCGTCGAATGAGGTGGCGAGCGCGCCCGGCGCAGGCGGTCGCGCGGTGCGTCGCGGCCGCGCTGTGCGGCGCATGCGGCATCGTCACGGCGCCGCCGGCCTTCGCCGCCACGCCGGCCGTGCATACGGTCACCGTACCGGCCGCCCCGTCCCCCCACCCGGCCGCCGATCCGCGCAGCTTCATGCACGGCATCGGCGTGGCCGACGCCGGCAGCGGCAAGCGCTGGGTGTTCTTCAGCAGCTCGGGCATCGTGCCGCGCGGCGCGATGCGCAGCGGCAGCTGGCCGCATGACGTGTACGTCGGCGAATGGCTGCCCGGCGCGGCGCACCTGCTGCACGTCCATACGTTCATCAGCCGCCCCGAGGCGCAGGAACCTGTGTCGATCGCGCAGAACGCGCGCGGCGACATCTTCGTGACGTTCGAGGACGGCTGGAACGCGCCGCAGGAAGTCAGCCAGCGCTACGGCGTGTACCGCCGCGACCTGAAGCCGGTCAAGCCCTACCCGAACGACGTCGAATCGGGCGGCCACTCGGGGCACGTCGCCACGGCTGCCGACCGCTTCGTCGTGTTCTATTCCGCCGACTGGATCGACGGCGGCGGCGTCGACAACCTCGGCACCGGCAACGGTGTCTACGTGAAGACCTACGACGCGGCCGGGCGCGTGCTGAACCACGTCGCGGTCGCGCCGCACCGCCGCGAGTGGTGGCCCGTGGTCGCGGGCTCGCCGCATGCCGCGCTGCTCGTGTGGCAGAAGTTCATCGAAGGCAGCACGGACGCGACGCTCGAATACGCGATGTTCGACCCGGTCACCGCGAGGCTGGACAAGCTGGGGACGCTGAACGACGCGATCCAGTACTACGTTTACGCGTCCGCGTATGTGCCGGAGATCGACCGCTTCATCGTCGTCACGACGACGGCGGACGATCGCGGCATCGCGATGCTGATCGCGCCGGACGGCCGCCGCACGGCGACGCTCGACTGCCTGCCGGCGTCGGTGCGCGAATCCGGCATCGGGGTGTCCGGCACGCATGCGTACGTGCCGATCCGCGACGGGCGGCTGCTGACGCTGGCGCTCGGGCCGGCGGAGATCGCGGTCGGTGGTGTGCAGCGTTCCCCAATTCCGTGGGGCATGACGGGCATCGCCGGTTTCCCGGCGCGCGGCAACGCGATGCATTTCGTGTCGCTGACGCCGTCGGGCACGCGCGAGGCCGATTTCGAACCGGCGCGTGACACGCCGATGCCGAAACGCGAAGCGCCTTGCTCGAGTCATTGAAGCGACGGCGCGCAAGTGGCGCGCGACTCATGCCGGATGGGTGCGGTCAGTCCGCGTTTTCGCGCTCCAATCCGAACCGCGCCATGCAATGCCACACCCATTTGGCCGTCTGATAGTCGAGTGTGCCGTCGCGCGCGCGGCCGAGCACGGCTGGCGTCACGATGCGGTCGACGGCGATGCGTTCGATCGCGCCGGCGGCCACGATCGTCGGATATGGGCAAGCGCCCGCTCTGCCGGGGAGTCCATGCGTGTTGTCCGGTCTCGTTGAATGCCGCCCGGCCGCGCGGCGCCGACGGTATCCTCGCGCCCGCGGCCCGGTGTCGGTTGCGGCTGGCCGCACCCGGTGCGTGACGAAGCACGATACACCGTCGCGCGGAACCGGTCACCCGTCCCGCGCCGCAGTCGCCAGCGCCGCGCGTACCGGATAGACTGTCGCCCGATTCCTTCCATCGGCCGCGGCGCCCGCCTCCTGCCGCCGCCGGAACGCCCCTTCCCGGAGAACGAATGCTGAAGCGCCAGTGGTTTTCGCTCGTGCTGCTGACGGTTTGCCTGCTCGGACAACGCGCGTCGGCCCAGTCCACGCTCGAACTCGACACCGACGGCACGGCCCGCACCCTCACCCGGCAGACGCTGCTCGCACGCCCCGACGCGGTGGACATCCGTGTGCCGCGCGACATCGCGTACGGCCGGCCGATGACGTTCCGCGCGGTGCCGTTCGCCGCGCTGCTCGGCGACACGCCGCTGCCCACCGACGGCGTGCTCGAAACGCGCGCCGCCGACGGCTTCGCCGCGCAACTGCCGCTGGATCTCGTGCGCCGCCGTGCGCCGGCCGGCGCCGTTCCGTGGCTCGCGATCGAGGACCCGGCCCATCCATGGCCGAAGCTGCCCGGCAAGCAGGTCAGTGCGGGGCCGTTCTATCTGGTGTGGCTCGGGCCGGACGCCGCGTCGGTGCGCGGCGAGCAGTGGCCGTACCAGATCGTGCGCGTCACGATCGAATCGTCCCCGCTCGCGCGCTGGCCGTCGCTTGCCGTGGATGCCGCGTTGCCTGCCGACGACCCGGCCCGCGCGGGGCAGCACCTGTTCGTCACGCAATGCCTCGCGTGCCACCGGCTCGACGGCGCGGGCAGCAGCCATGCCGGCCCCGACCTGAACACGCCGATGAACCCGGTCGACTACTTCCAGCCGGCCGCGCTGCGCCGCTACATCCGCAACCCGGCATCGGTGCGTGACTGGCCGGGCCGCGTCATGCCGGCGTTTCCGCCCGACCAGCTGAGCGACCGGGAACTCGAACAGATCGTTGCGTATCTCGCGTATATGGCGCGGCGCAAGGCCGCTCGATAACGCGCGGCCCGACTGCACGAGGAACGTTGATGACTTCAGGCGACACGCTGTTCACCATCGCATCGATCGACGCCGCGCAGACGCACCCGCTCCGGGCAGCGATCCTGCTGAACGGCGACCTGAACGCCTGCGAACTGGCTGGCGACCATGCGCCGACGACGCTGCATGTCGGCGTGCGCGACGACAGGTCGAACATCGTGGCGGTCGCCTCGCTCTGCGAGGAGCCGCGCGATGACGATCCGGCACGGCCCGCGTGGCGGCTTCGCGGAATGGCCGTTCATCCTGCCGTGCGCGGCATGGGCTTCGGGCGCGTGCTGGTGCAGGTATGCATGCGGCATGCGCAAGCGCACGGGGCCGCGCTCGTGTGGTGTACGGCACGCGAAGTGGCGTACCGGTTCTATGAAAAGCTCGGGTTTGCGGCCGATGGTGCATTGGTCACGATGCCGGGGCGCACCGATACTGCGTTTTACGTGATGCGCCGATACATCGATCGGCATTCGCCGGTGGCCTGACGCGAATTTCGTGTTCGCGGCGCCAGGCCGAAACCGGCGCGGCCCGGCGCACACCCTGCCGCCGGGCCGCTGCCGTCACGCTCGGGCTCAGGCCTCTTGCGCGCTCCGCAACACCGCACGCAACAGCACATCCGCCCCCGCCGCCGCCCACTCGGGCGTAATCGCTTCGGCCTCGTTGTGGCTCAGCCCGTCGACGCACGGCACGAAGATCATCCCGGTCGGCGCAACGCGCGCGACATAACACGCGTCATGACCCGCGCCGGACACGATGTCCATGTGCGACAGCCCGAGCGCCCGTGCCGCGTCACGCACCGCGTCGATGCAGCGCGGCGCGAACGGGATCGGCGCATACGTGAAAATCTGCTCGATCTGCGCACCGAGGCCCGTTTCATCGGCCACACGCGCAAGTTCGGCACGCAGCGCCGCGTCCAGTTCGTCGAGCACCGCATCGTCCGGATGACGAAACTCGACCGTGAAGAAGCAGCCGCCCGGCACCGTGTTGCGCGAGTTCGGCCGCGCCTCGATCATCCCGACCGTCGCGCGTGCGTCCGGCGCGTAACGACGGCCGAGCACCTCGATGAACGCGATCATCCGCGCGGCGCCGACCAGCGCATCGCGGCGGACCTCCATCGGCGTCGTGCCCGCGTGCGCGTCGACGCCGGTGAGCGTCACTTCGTACCAGCGCTGCCCCTGCCCGCCCGTCACGACACCGATCGTCTTGCCGGCCCGTTCGAGAATCGGGCCCTGCTCGATATGCAGTTCATACGCCGCGTGCACCGGATAGCCGCCGACGGGCTCCGCGCCTGCGTAGCCGATCCGCGCCAGTTCCTCGCCGATCGTCCTGCCCGCGCCGTCGGTGCGCGACAGCCCGTATTCGAGCGTATAGACACCCGAGAACACGCCGGCCGACACCATCGCCGGCGCAAAACGCGAGCCTTCCTCGTTGGTCCAGATCACGACGTCGATCGGGCGCTCGGTCTCGACGCCCGCGTCGTTCAGCGCGCGCACGACCTCGAGCCCGCCGAGGACGCCGTAGATGCCGTCGTAGCGGCCGCCCGTCGGCTGCGAATCGGCATGCGAGCCCGTCATGACCGGCGCGGCGTCGGGATTGCGCCCCGGGCGGCGCGCGAACACGTTGCCCATCCGGTCCACGCGCACCGTGCAGCCGGCGTCCTGCGCCCATTGCACGAACAGGTCACGCGACTCGCGATCGAGGTCGGTCAGCGCAAGACGGCAGACGCCGCCCTTCGGCGTCGCGCCGATCTGCGCCATCCGCTCGAGCGACGCCCACAGGCGATCGCCGTCGACGCGCGGCGCGCTCGCGTTATCCACGCTGCCGTGATCGTCACGCATCGCCGTTCTCCGGCGCGGATTGCAGTGCGTAACGGAAATCGCAACGCTTGCCGCCCTGCATGATCGTGCTCGTGCGCGTGAGCGCGATGTCCGGCGCATAACCCTGGATGAAATGGCTGTCGCGCGCGCAGCTCAGCAGATGCCCGATCTCGCCGAGCCCCATCGCGTGATACATCTCCGCGTAGCTGCAGCGATGCACGTCGTAGTCATAGTGCGCGTCGTCCGCGCGCCGCACCTCGACGTCGAGCGCATCGTCCTTCTCCCACAGCACCTGCAGCGCGATGAACGACTTCACGCTCGTGCCGCCCGGCTCCTGTGCGGCGAACGTGCGACCGGCCGCGACGGCCGCGCCGCGCACGGCTTCCGCGATCACGGCCTGCGCGCGCTCGGCGCCGAACTCGCGCTTCATGATCTCGTAGATCGGCTTGATGATTTCCGCTTCGATGCGGCGCCGCGCGAGGATCCCGAGGCGCGTGTCCTCGGGTGCGGCGGCGGATGTCTGGGTCGCTTCGGTCATGGGGATCGTCCGGGTCGTTTTATCGATGTGTCGCGCTGTGTCGCGCCGTGTTGTTTACTTGGTCGCGGTGCGCGAGCCGCCGAGCACGTCGACGACGGTCCACTTGCCGCCGCGCACCTGGTAGATCGTGAAGGCCGGGTCCTTCAGGTTGCCTTCGCCGTCGAACGCGATCCGCCCCGTCACGCCGGGCCGGTCGATCGCACGCACCGCCGCGACCAGCTTCGCCGGCTGCGTCGTGCCGGCCTTCTGCGCGGCCGCGATCAGCGTGGCCGCCGCGTCGTACGCGAACGGCGCATGCAGTTCGATCGGCGCACGGAAGCGCGCCTGGTATTGCGTGTCGAATGCCTTGCCGCCCGGCATCCGGTCGAGCGGCAGGCCCGGTTCGAGCGCCGTCACGCCGTCGCCGTCCTTGCCCGCGAGCGACAGGAAGGTCTGGCTCACGAAGCCGCCCGCGCCGAGCAGCGGCGCGTTCACGCCGAGCTGGCGCATCCGGCGCGCGATCGGCGCCGCTTGTGCATCGAGGCCGCCGAAGAACACGAGATCCGCGCGCTTGCCCTTGATCGCGGTCAGCACGCCGCTGAAATCGGTCGTCTTGTCGTTCACGTACTGGCGATCGACGATCGCCCCGCCGTTCGCCTGCACGCCCTTGATGAACTGGTCGGCGAGCCCCGCGCCGAACGACGTGCGATCGTCGATCACCGCGATACGCTTCGCCTTCAGCGTCTTCACCGCATACGCGCCCGTGAAGTTGCCGCCCGCATCGTCGTGACCCATGATGCGGAACGCCGTCGCATAACCCTGCTGCGTGTATTGATGGCCGGTGGACGCCGGCGCGATCTGCGGGATGCCCGCATCTCGGTAGACGCGCGATGCCGGCACGCTGCAGCCCGTGTTCCAGTGGCCGACGACGCCGATCACGTGCTGGTCGACGAGCTGCTGCGCGACCGCGACGGCCGTGCGCGGATCCGATTGATCGTCGGCCGCGACGAGCTTGTAGACGACCGGCTTGCCGCCGATGGTCGGATGCTTCGCGTTCGCATCGTCGATCGCGAGTTGCGCGCCGTTCTGCAGGTCCTTGCCGATCCGCGCGGACGGGCCGGTGAGCGGCGCGGCGAGACCGATCAGGACCGTCTGCGGCGCGGATTGCGCGAAGGCGGGAACCGAGGCGACCAGAGCGGCCGCCGAGAATGCGAGGCTGGCGTGGAGGAAAGCGATTTTCATGTGCGGGGATCGGTGGATCGAATCAAAACATGAAAAATATTAAATATTGAGCACCCAAACCCCAAATATCCAATTGTTGGATGCTTATACCGCTGGCGACACATTAACCTATATCACTGTAAATGAAGGATATTTTTGTGTTGTCGCTTACCCTGATTTTTCGATAAAATTCGACACATGAAAAATATCGAACAATTGCCGCACGATCCACCGCTGCGCGCGGTGCGTGCGTTCGAAGCCTTCGCGCGCCTCGGGTCGGTGACCGCCGCCGCGGGCGAGCTCGACATCACGCCGTCGGCGGTCAGCCATCAGCTGCAGCTGCTCGAGGCGTTCATCCAGACGCCGCTGACGGTGCGCGAGGGCCGGCTGCTCGCGCTCACCGACGAAGGCCGCGATTACTACCGCTCGATCAGCGCCGCGTTCTCGGTGCTGCGCAGCGCGACGCGCTTCGTGCGCGACCGCTCGTCGCTGCGGCAGATCACCGTCAGCCTGATTCCGTTGCTCGGCATCGGCTGGTTCATTCCGCGGCTGCATGCGTTCCTGGCCGACAACACGGACGTCGACGTCACCGTGTTGTACGCGCATCACCGCAACTACCGCAGCGATGCATCGGACCTGTCGATCCGCTTCGGCACCGGCGACTGGCCCGGCTATCGCTGCGAACGCCTGCTGCCGGGCGCGATGGTGCCGATGTGCAGCCCGTCGTTCCTGAAGCGCCACGGGCCGTTCCGCACGCCGGCCGATCTCGCGCGCGCGCCGCTCGTGCACGACGAGGATCGCAGCACGTGGGTCAACTGGCTGCAGGGCGCCGGGGTGCGGCATGTGTCGCACGCGGTGGGGCCGATGTTCGAGGACGGCCAGTTGACGCTGAGCGCCGCGCGCGCGGATCTCGGCGCGGCATTGCTGCGCGCGCCGCTGGTCGAACGCGAACTGGCGAATGGCGCGCTCGTGAAACTGTTCGATCACGCGCTCGACGACGGGCGCGATTACTACCTGTGCACGCGCGAGGACGCTGACATGCCGGACGGGGCGCGGCGGCTGGCGGAGTGGTTGAGGAAGATGGCGGGGATTTGAGCGGGGTACGCTGCGCCGATTCGCTTGCTACCGTCTTGCGGCCGAAAGATCTGGTATATATGATATGCATATCATATATCGGAGGCTATCATGAGCCGAATTCTGGTCGATCTGTCGGACGGCCAACTCGACGAGTTGGCCGTCATCGTCGAGACTCAACATCGTCCCCGCGCCGCAATCATCCGCGACGCGATCGATGCCTATATTGCCTTGCACAAGCACCGGCTTGCCGACGACGTCTTCGGTCTCTGGAAAGATCGCAAGGTCGACGGGCTCACTTATCAGGAAGAACTGCGCTCGGAATGGTAAAAGCTCTCTTCGATACCAACATCCTGATCGACTATCTGGGCGGCGTGGAATCCGCTCGTGCGGAACTGGGCCGCTACGACTATCGGGCGATCAGCACGATCTCGTGGATGGAGGTCCTGGTCGGCACGTCCGCACAGGACGAGGCACCCATCCGCGCGTGGCTGTCGTCGTTCGATGTCATCGCACTGGACAGCCCGGTTGCGAATCGTGCCGTGACAATCCGCAAGGAACGCCGCATACGCCTTCCCGATGCAATCGTCTGGGCATCGGCACAAGTGAACGGTCTACTGCTCGTGTCGCGCAACACGAAGGACTTCCCTGCCACCGAACCCGGCGTTCGCGTGCCCTACAAGCTCTGAGTCAGCGCCAAGTCACCTCCGAGTCCGAGCCCGTTGTATGCGCCGGAACTCGGCCCTCCCGCAGCACCTGATACGAACGCGCGAGACGACCATCCTGCGCACGCAATGTGCCAGCTACTCGCGCCGGCACGTCACGCCAAACTGCCCCGCTGTCAACCCGCATTCATCGGCTATCCGCCCACCGCCTCACAAGCCCCGCCCAATCAAGGGCCGGAAGCAGATAGAAATTCCCGATGCCCCGGATTGAAACAAGCAATTTCACAAGCTCAGGGTGAACCCGGATACTGGCAACACTCCACTCACCACTGAAGCAAAGGAACTCACCAGATGCCGATCATCAACACCCAAATCAAGCCGTTCAAGGCAACCGCTTACCACAACGGCGACTTCGTGCCCGTCTCGGAAGAGAACTTCAAGGGCAAGTGGTCCGTCGTCGTGTTCTACCCGGCCGACTTCACGTTCGTCTGCCCGACCGAGCTGGGCGACCTCGCCGACCGTTACGCGGAATTCCAGAAGCTGGGTGTCGAAATCTACGGCGTGTCGACCGACACGCACTTCACGCACAAGGCATGGCACGACACGTCGGACACGATCGGCAAGATCAAGTACCCGATGATCGGCGACCCGACGCTCACGCTGTCGCGCAACTTCGACGTGCTGATCGAGGAAGAAGGGATGGCACTGCGCGGCACGTTCGTGATCAACCCGGAAGGCGAGATCAAGCTGTGCGAAATCCACGACAACGGCATCGGCCGCGACGCAGGCGAACTGCTGCGCAAGGTGCAGGCTGCGCAATACATCGCGGCGCACCCGGGTGAAGTGTGCCCGGCCAAGTGGACGCCGGGCGCGGAAACGCTGACCCCGTCGCTCGACCTGATCGGCAAGATCTGACGATCGCTCCGCGCGCCTCGCACGAGGCGCGCGAGACACACGAAGACGGGCCGCCGCATGCGGCCCGCGCCCTCCTCCGGCACGACGTGCCCGACCAGAATCATCAATACGGAATCCGAAACGCCATGCTCGACGCCAATCTCAAGAACCAACTGAAAGCGTACCTCGAAAAAATCACGCGCCCGATCGAACTCGTCGCTTCGCTCGACGACGGCGCGAAATCGCAGGAACTGCTGGCGCTGCTGAACGAGATTGCGTCGCTGACGGATCGCGTGACCGTGACCGAACGCCGCGACGACGCCGAGCGCAAGCCGTCGTTCTCGATCGGCGAGCCCGGCAAGCCGGCCGGCATCCGCTTCGCCGGCATCCCGATGGGCCATGAATTCACGTCGCTCGTGCTCGCGCTGCTGCAGACCGGCGGCCACCCGATCAAGCTCGACGACGACGTGGTCGAACAGATCCGCGCGCTCGACGGCGACTACGCGTTCGAAACGTATTTCTCGCTGTCGTGCCAGAACTGCCCGGAAGTCGTGCAGGCGCTGAACGTGATGTCGCTGATCAACCCGCGCATCCGCCACGTCGCGATCGACGGCGCGCTGTTCCAGGATGAAGTCGAGTCGCGCCAGATCATGGCCGTGCCGACGATGTTCCTGAACGGCGCCTCGTTCGGCCAGGGCCGCAGCAGCGTGAAGGAAATCCTCGCGAAACTCGATACGGGCGCCAGCGCACGTGCCGCGAAGTCGCTCGAGAACAAGCCGGTGTTCGATACGCTGATCGTCGGCGGCGGCCCGGCGGGCGCGGCAGCCGCCATCTACTCGGCACGCAAGGGCATTGCGACGGGCGTCGTCGCCGAGCGTTTCGGCGGCCAGGTGCTCGACACGATGGCAATCGAAAACTTCGTGTCGGTGCAGGAAACCGAAGGGCCGAAGTTCGCGACCGCGCTCGAGCAGCACGTGAAGCAGTACGACGTCGACATCATGGACGTGCAGCGTGCCGATGCGCTGATTCCGGGCGACGTGCACCAGATCCGCCTCGCGAACGGCGCGGTGCTGAAGGCGAAGACGATCGTCCTCGCGACCGGCGCGCGCTGGCGCGAAATCAATGTGCCCGGCGAGCGCGAATACCGCAACCGTGGTGTCGCGTACTGCCCTCACTGCGACGGCCCGCTGTTCAAGGGCAAGCGCGTCGCGGTGGTCGGCGGCGGCAACTCGGGCGTCGAGGCCGCGATCGACCTCGCCGGTATCGTGAAGGCCGTCACGCTGATCGAATACGGCGCGCAACTGCGCGCGGACGAAGTGCTGCAGCGCAAGCTGCGCAGCCTGCCGAACGTCACGATCGTCACGCAGGCGCAAACGATCGAGCTGACCGGCGACGGCAGCAAGCTGAACGGCCTCGTCTACAAGGATCTGCGCTCGGGCGACACGCAGCGCATCGATCTGGAAGGCGTGTTCGTGCAGATCGGCCTCGTGCCGAACACCGAATGGCTGAAAGGTACGGTCGAACTGTCGAAGCACGGCGAGATCGTCGTCGATGCGCGCGGCGCGACGTCGGTGCCGGGCGTGTTCGCGGCCGGCGACGTGACGACGGTGCCGTTCAAGCAGATCGTGATCGCGGTGGGTGAAGGCGCGAAGGCATCGCTCGGCGCGTTCGACCACCTGATCCGGCAGGACGTTGCACCGGTTGCCGCCGCGCAACCGCAGGCCGAGGAAGCGATCGCCGCGTAACGCGCGTCGCACATCGGCACAACAGTTTGTCTCTCTTGGCCCCGCATGCTTTGGTCGGCGTGCGGGGCCCTTTTTATTCCAGGTGCGATCGCGGTTACTTGGTCGTGGTCGGGGCGTCGTTCATCGGCGCCGGTGACGGCGGCTTGACACTGCTCGACTGCCTGACCAGTTGCTCGGTCATCGCAGCGGCAACCGGATTCGCGCCCGACGACGAACCGCCCTGCCGGTACGACCCGGCGCTCGACGATATCGATGATGTCGACGACATCGACGACGCCGGCGGCGGCGGCAACGACGGATCGAGCTTCGCCGACTCCCTCACGAGCGCGGCCGTCTCCGGCGTTTCGGATTTCGTTGCGGAAGGCGCGGCGGCCGCGTGGCGTTCGAGACCGTCGCGCTTGCGCGGCGCGCGTTGCGTGACCTGCGCGGGGGCAACCGCCCGCGCAGGTTTCGCAGCCGGCGCTGCGGCCGGCGGGGTCGAATCCTGCGCATCGACGGTCACGACGTTGACCTTCGGCGGCGGCGCGCTCGGCTGCGCTTTCTCGCTGACGACAGGAACGGCGGGGACGGATGCGGGTGCGGCACTGACACGCGCGGGTGCAGGTGCGGGTGCGGGCGTCGCCGGGGCGGGTGGCTGCGGGGAAACGGCTGCCTGCTTCGATGCGGTATCGGCCCGGGCCGCCGGGGCCGGCGGCGCGATGGCGCCCTGCACCGCGTGATCGTTGTTCGCGGGTGCCACGGCCGCCGGTGCGGCCGAATCGCCGATGCCGGCGTCTTCGATCGCACGGTGGTCCGCGCGCAGGAGCATCACGTAGGCAGTGCCGGCCGCGGCTACCAGGAGCCCACCGGCGATCATCAAGGTCTTGCGGGTACTCGTCATGCTTGCTCACCGATCATGTCGACGTGAACAAGCCATCATACGCGGCGATCGGCCGCCGATCCCGCATGAATACATTTGGTTGCATTGTGCCGGCAGCAGGTCGTCACGATGTTCGTCAGACGTATCGCCACCCCGCTCCGGCACGGCCGGAACGCCGCCCTTACTCCGGAAACGGCAATTCGGTCTGCCCGTCCGCACGCATGCCGAACGTGTTCAGCGTCATCGCGACGAGCGCGTAGTAGCCGAGCAATGCAACGAGATTCACGACGGTTTCGTGGCCGAAGCGTGCTTGCGCCCGCGCGAATGTCGCGTCGCTCACGCGCCGCGTGTCGTACAACTCGCTCGCGAACGCGTGGATCAGCGCATCGTCGTCCGATTCGAATGCGGGCGCGACGCCGAGTCGAATGGCGTCGGCCGTCGCGGCCGGCAACCCCGCTTCGAGCGCGATCGGATGGTGGATGTGCCACTCGGCCTGCGAGCGCCAGCGCGCGGCCGTCACGAGAATCGCGAGTTCCGACAACCGCAGCGGCAGGCCCGTGCGATAGCGGCAGAATGCGCCGAGCTTCTGCGCGTGCTGGGCCAGCTCGGGGCTCGCGATCCAGCCGAGAAACGGCCCGTTCAGGTTGCCGCGCGGGCCGCTGAGGATGTCGGCCAGCACGGCCTTCTGTGCGTCGGTGGCCGACGCGGGATCGAACGGCGGTAGTCTGTCTGTCATGGTCATGTCCCGATGAGGTGCGGATGCGCTCACGCGCCGGCCGACGCGAGCGCCGCGTCGATCGCGCCCGACAGCCGCTCGACGATCGTGTCGATCTGCTGCGCGGTGCAAATGAAAGGCGGCGCAACGAGGATGTGATCGCCGTGAACGCCGTCGATCGTCCCGCCCATCGGATACACCATCAACCCGCGCTGCATCGCTTCGCGCTTGACCGCCGCGTGCAGCTTCAGTGCGGGATCGAACGTCGCCTTCGTGTCGCGATCGCGCACGAGCTCGACGCCGACGAACAGCCCGCGGCCGCGCACGTCACCCACATGCGGATGCGCGCCGTAATGCTCGCGCAGCGACGCGCGCAACTGCTCGCCGCGCGCCCTCACGTTGTCGAGCAGCTTCTCTTCGGCAATCACGCGCTGCACTTCGAGCGCGGCCGCGCACGCGGTCGCATGGCCGAGGTACGTGTGGCCGTGCTGGAAGAAACCCGAGCCGTCGACGATCGTCCGGTAGATGCGGTCGCTCACCAGCGTCGCGCCGATCGGCTGGTAGCCCGCGCCGAGCCCTTTCGCGATCGTCAGCAGATCGGGCGCGACGCCGTCTTCGTCGCACGCGTACAGGTAGCCCGTGCGGCCCATCCCCGACATGATCTCGTCGAGGATCAGCAGCACGCCGTACTTGTCGCACACCGCGCGAATCTTCTTCAGGTACGTGCGCACCGGCGGCACCGCGCCGGCCGTTGCGCCCACCACCGTCTCCGCGACGAACGCCGCGACATTGTCCGCGCCGAGCTCGACGATCTTCTGCTCGAGCTCGTCCGCGAGGCGCTGCGCATACGCTTCGTTGGTTTCGCCCGCCAGCTGGTCGCGGTAGGCAAAACACGGGCTCACGTGGTGCGCCTCGATCAGCAGCGGCAGGAACGGCTCGCGCCGCCACGCATTTCCGCCGATCGCGAGCGCGCCGAGCGTGTTGCCGTGATAGCTCTGGCGTCGCGCGATGAAATGGCGGCGCTGCGGCTCGCCCTTCTCGACGAAATACTGGCGCGCGAGCTTCAGCGCGGCCTCGACCGCCTCGGAGCCGCCCGACACGAAATACACGTGTTCGAGGCCGGCCGGCGCGGCTTCGACGAGCCGGTCGGCGAGTTCCTCGGCCACGTCGGTCGTGAAGAACGACGTGTGCGCGTAGGCCAGTTGCTGCGCCTGCCGCTTGATCGCGTCGATCACGCGCTGGTTGCTGTGGCCGAGACACGAAACGGCCGCGCCGCCGCACGCGTCGATATAGCGTTTGCCGGTCGAGTCGATGATCTCGATGCCGTCGCCTGCGACGGCGACGGGCAAGGTGGCGCGCGGAGCGCGATGGAAAACGGTCGTCATGCGTTGCCTCATGGATCAGGATGCGTCGTGCGCGCGTCCGGACGGCACGATGCGCGTCGCGAAACGCTGCGTGCCTTGTTGGTGAATGGTGACGTCGATCGACGCCGCGCCGATCGCGAACACGGCCGTGGCCAGCGTATTTTCGTCGTCGGGGTCCGCAGGATCGTCGCGGTAGATCGGCAGCCCTTCCGGTGCGCGATCGCCGAGCACGCGCAGCAGCGCGGCTTTATCGATCGCGTCGATACCGGGAACGAGCGCGTCGACGCGGCGCTGGCGGTCGGCCGAAGATTGCGTGACGATCTGCGCCTCTGCTTCACAGCCCGGATGCACGAGATGATTCGCGTGCCCGGCGAGCGTCGCCACGTCGGCGACCGAGCAGCGCGCGGCACTCGCCTCGATGCTCAGCAGCCGCGTGTCGCCGGTCGCGCCGAGCGTATGGTGAAAGCCGCTCGCGCGCGCATTCACGCGCAGCACGTCGACGGCCTCGTCGAGCGACGCCGCATCGAGCACGGCGCGCGCCAGGATCATGCGCGGCACGCCCGGCGCGGGCGTCCTGATCCGCAGGTTGTTGATCGCCTGCACGATGCCGGCCCGGTTCGCGGCGAAGGTGTGCCCCGGCAGCGAGCCCGGGTAGTAGAAACTGACGAAGCCCGGCTTGCCCACGGGCTGCACGTCGACGAGCAGGCAGCGCTCGCGCAGGAACGGATCGCCGTCCTCGTTGTGCGCGATCCAGCGCGTGCCGGCCGCGTCGCGCGCGGCCAGCGTCGTGCAGCCGTCCGGCGCGTTGTGGATCAGCTCGCCGCGGCAGTTCCACAGGAAGATGTCCCCGGCCGGCCAGCCGACACCCGCCGCGATCCCGTCCAGTTCCGCGACGAGATCGGGGTACGCGGCCAGCGCCGCCTGCCGCAGCGCATCGACGAACGGATGGCCGCGCCAGCGGCGCACGGCCTGCCACGCGCTGCTCTGCCGCATGTACGCGTCGAACACGGGACGGGCGAGCTCGCCGAGGCGCACGCCGATGTCGAACGGCGCGCCGGCGATGACGGGGGAAAGGGAAAGCGGCATGTCGGCCATTTCGGTTTCGTTCAGGACACGTGTTTCAGGAATTCCTTCAGGCGCGGGGTCGGCGGCCGGTCAATCAGGCCGACCGGGTGGCCGTCCTCGGCAATACCGCCCTGATCCATGAACAGCAGGCGCGTGCCGACCCGTTTCGCGAAGCCGATCTCGTGCGTGACGACGATCATCGTCATCCCTTCGTTGGCGAGATCCTGCATCACTTTCAGCACTTCGTGGCGCAATTCCGGATCGAGCGCCGACGTCGGCTCGTCGAACAGCATCAGCCGCGGCCGGATCGCGAGTGCGCGCGCGATCGCGACGCGCTGCTGCTGGCCGCCCGACAGTTCCGACGGGTAATGATTCGCGCGCGATTCGAGGCCGACCTTGTCGAGCAGCGCCATCGCCTGGTCGCGTGCGTCGGCACGTGACGCGCCGCGCACCTGGATCGGCCCGAACATCACGTTCTCGAGCGCGGTCATTTGCGGAAACAGGTTGAACTGCTGGAACACCATGCCGGCTTCGAGCCGGATGTTGCGGATCGTCGTCGCGTTGCCGCGCACGCTCTGGCCGTCGACAAGCAGCTCGCCGCCGGTGATTTTCTCGAGCGCGTTGATACAGCGCAGCATCGTCGACTTGCCCGAGCCGGACGGGCCGATCACGACGACCACCTCGCCCGCGTCGATCTTCAGGTCGATGTGCTTCAGCACCGGCACGTGGCCAAAACTCTTCGACACATTCTGGAATTCGATCATGCTCATAGAATTCTCATCCTCTTTTCGACGAGCCGCAGCGTCAGCGTCATCGCGCCGGTCAGCAGCAGGTAGATGACGGCCACGGCGCTCCAGATCTCGACCGCCTGGAAATTGCCCGCGATGATTTCCTGCCCCTTGCGCGTCAGTTCACCGACGCCGATCACGATGAACAGCGACGTGTCCTTCAGGCTCACGATGCACTGGTTGCCGAGCGGCGGAATCAGCCGCCGGAACGCGAGCGGCCCGACCACCTTCAGCAGCACGCGCGGCATCGACAACCCCATCGCGAGCCCCGCCTCCGTCAGCCCCTTCGGGATCGACAGCAGCGCGCCGCGCACCACTTCCGCGAGATACGCGCCGGAATTCACCGTGATCGCGATGATCGCGGCCGTCAGGCCGTCGATGCGGATATGCGCGAGCAGCGGCAGCGCGAAGTACAGGAACATCACCTGCACGACGATCGGCGTGCCGCGAATCAACTCGATATAGACCTGGGCGAGCACGTTCATCGCCTTCGGTCCGTATGCGCGGAACATGCCCGCGATCATCCCGACGATGAAGCCGCCCACCAGCCCGAAAAATGCGATGAACACCGTCAACCGGACCCCGTCCATCAGGTCCGGCAACGCCGCCCAGATCGCCGACCAATCGAAATTCACTTGTCGCTCCCCGTTCGATTCAAGACCGGCGCGGCCGCCCGGCCGCGCCATGGTGCGCCGTCGCGCTTACATCTTCGGCGGCTCGGCGCCGAACCACTTCTTGTAGATCTGCGCGTAGCGGCCGTCGGCCTTGATCTTCACGAGCGACGCGTTGACCTTCGGCACGAGCGGGCTGCCCTTCGGGAAACCCATCCCGTACTTGTCGCCGCTGACCGGCTGGCCCGCGACCTTCACCTTGCCCTTGCCTTCGTTGTTCACGAAGAACAGCACGTTCGGCGTGTCGTGCATCGCCGCGTCGACCCGGCCGGCTTCGAGCGCGAGGTAGGCCTGGTCGATGTTCGGGAACTGGCGGATCTCCTTCGGCTTCAGGTGCGCCTTGATCCAGTCGATCGTCGCGGTGCCCGTCTTCGCGGCGATCACCTTGCCGTTCAGGTCGTCGATCGACTTGACCGTCGTGTTGCCGGTCTGCACCATCGCCGCGAGACCGCTGTCGTAGTACGGCGCGGAGAAGTCGATCGCCTTCTTGCGCTCGTCCTTGATCGTCATCCCCGACAGCGCGACGTCGATGTTCTGCGTCTGCAGCGCCGGGATCAGGCCCGCGAAATCCATCGGCTGGATCGTGTATTTCCAGCCCTGGTCCTTCGCGATCTCCGCCCACAGGTCGAGATCGAAGCCGACATACTTGTCGCCCTGCTTGAACTCGAACGGCATGAACGACGTGTCGGTGCCGACGACGAGCGTCCTGGTATCCGCGTGTGCGAGGCTTGCGCCGAGCGCGGCAACGACCGCGACGGCTTTCAGGAAGGAACGGCGACTCATGGTTTCTCTCCGCATGATTGAGCGATGTGACCGGCCAGCCGGCCGGCGGTAACGACGACATCAAGCCGCACCGCAACATGCGATGTCGAATTAGACCTTAGCGCAACACGTGTTGTCAACCGCGATACTACGACAACAAAAAAACGCGCAACGGATAAATGCATCGAAACAAACCCGGGGCGCGCGGCGCGGATAAATCGGAGGAAAGGGAGGGTGGCGCAGGGGCGAAGCGCCCGGGCCGGACGGCGGTGGCGCCTGAGCGTAGTTGGCGGTGACCGGGCCGGCTTGCTGGCCCGGGCGTCACGCACGAGAGGAGGAGGATGGCGCGGGCGCCCGGACAATCGTCGCGGCCCGCGCATTGGGTTTGTCAGCGTGAAGCGTCGGCGATCGGGTACGGTGCCGTGCCGGGGCGGCGTCCGCCGCGACACAGGCAACCGCCGACGTGACTCAACGAATGTTGCGACATGCGCGCGGAGCTGCCGGAAGCGAGGCCCGCGCGCCGATGCGACATCGCTTACACCGCCACCCCGCTCGCCTGATGCGACACGAGCCGCGCATACGCACCCTGCCGCGCCAGCAGGTCCGCGTGCCGTCCGGCCTCGATCACGCTGCCCTGCTCCATCACGAGGATCAGGTCGGCATTACGCACGGTCGACAGCCGGTGCGCGATGATGATCGACGTGCGCTGCGACATCAGGTCTTCCAGCGCCGCGCGGATCTGCTGCTCGCTGATCGTGTCGAGGTGGGACGTCGCTTCGTCGAGGATCAGCACTGGCGCATCCTTCAGGAACGCACGCGCGATCGCGACGCGCTGGCGCTGGCCGCCCGACAACTGCACGCCGCGCTCGCCGACGCGCGTCGCGAGCCCGTCCGGCAGCCGCGCAACGAATTCGCCGAGCGCCGCATGCTCGATCGCGCGCTGCACGTCCGCGTCGGACGCGTCGTTCGCCGCGAGCCGGATGTTCGCCTCCAGCGTGTCGTTGAACAGGTAGGTATCCTGCGCAACCAGTGCGATGTGCTGCCGCAGGTCGTCGAGCCGCAGGTCGCGCAGGTCGACGCCGCCGAGCGTCACGCGGCCCTGCTGCGGATCCCAGAAGCGCAGCAGCAGGCTCGCGACCGTCGATTTGCCGGCGCCCGACGCACCGACCAGCGCGACCGTGCTGCCGGGCGCCATCTCGAAGCTCACGCGGTCGAGCGCGGGCACGCTGCGGCCCGGGTACGTGAAGGACGTCGCCTCGAAGCGCACCGCCGGATCGGCGGGCAGCGCATGCGTGCCGTCCGTCACCGGCACGGGCTCCTTCTCCAGCGCGCGCAGGCGGCGCGTCGACGCGATCGTGTCGGCGAGCTGGCGCGCGACCTGGCCGATTTCGGCAACCGGCATGAAGGCGGCCACCGCGACCAGCACCAGCAGCGGCAACGACTCGCGCGGAAACCAGCCGCGCGCGCACAGCAGTGCACCGAGCGCCGCGACGACCAGCCCGCCGAGCCCGCTCGCGACTTCCAGTGCGGCGCTCTGCGTCGACAGGTCGTCGAGCAGCCTGGCGCGTTGCTTCCGGTACGCATCGACTTCGGCCACGAACGCTTCGCGCCGGTGCGCGACGGCCTGGAACGCGGTCAGCTCCGCGAGCCCCTGGATCGTCTCGGTCAGGTGCGCGCCGAGCTGGCCGAGCGCTTCGCGCGCGCCGGTGCCGAGCCGGTCGACCTCGCGCCGCGCCAGCGCCGGTGCAAGCCCGGCCCACAACTGGAACGGCAGCAGCGCGAGCGCGAGCGGCCACGCGACCGACGCGAGCAGCACCAGCACGGCGGCCGGCACGAGCACCGCGACGAACGCGGGCGCCAGCGTATGCGCATAGAAATACTCGACGGTCTCGACGTCCTGCGTCGCGAGCGACACGAGATCGCCGGAACGGCGGCGCAGCAGCCCGGCCGGCGCGAGGCGTTCGAGCGTCGCGAACAGCGCGATGCGCATTTCCGCGAGCAGCCGGTACGCCATGTCGTGCGCGAGCCACGATTCGAGCCAGTGCAGCACGGCCGCCACCGGCGCGATCACGAGCAGCGCCGTGACGAGCGCCGGGCTCACATGGCCGCCCGGTACCGCACCGACCACCAGCGCGCCGATCACGCCGACGCCGATGAACGCGAGCACGCGGCCGATCCCGAACAGCACCGTCAGCACGACCTTGCCCGTCCACGGCCGCACGAACCGCAGCAGCGTCCGCAGCGTTTCCGGCCAGCCGATCTCCGCCGCATCGTCGTTCAGCGGACGCACTTGCGGGCCGGACGACGCGCGCGCGGTCGCGCCGGCCGTCGTCGCCACGCCGGCCGATTCGGCGACCGCTTCCAGTTGCGGCCCCATCAGCCGGCGATACGGGCCGTCACGCGCGATCAGCGACGCGTGCGTGCCCTCGTCGACCACCTGCCCCTGGTCGAGCACCAGGATGCGGTCGGCGCCGATCACGCTTGACAGCCGGTGCGCGAGCACGAGCGTGGTCCGCCCGCGCGTGAGCCGGTCGAGTGCCTGCTGGATCAACGCTTCGTTCTCCGCGTCGACGGACGACAGCGCCTCGTCGAGCAGCAGGATCGGTGCGTCGCGCAGCAGCGCGCGGGCAATCGCGAGGCGCTGGCGCTGGCCGCCCGACAGCATGAGCCCGCGTTCGCCGATGCGCGTCGCATAACCGTCCGGCAGCGCCGAGATGAAATCGTGCGCGTTGGCCGCACGCGCGGCGGCGATCATGTCCGCGTCGCTCGCGTCGGGGCGGCCGAGCCGCAGGTTGTCGGCGACGCTGCCGTCGAACAGCGTCGCATCCTGCGCGACGACCGCGATCATCTCGCGCACCTGGCCGGCATCGAGCGTCCGCACGTCGCGGCCGCCGATGCGGACCGCGCCGCCCTGCGCATCGTGCTGACGCAGCAGCAGGCGCACGATGGTCGATTTGCCCGCGCCGCTCGGCCCGACGATGGCGACCGTCTCGCCCTCGCGAACCGAGAAGCTCAGCGCCGCATGCGCGTCGGCACGACGCCCCGGATACGCGAAGCTGACGGCGTCGAACGCGATCTCCGGCCGCAGGCCCTGCACGCGCGGCGCATCGGTGGAAGGCGTGTGGCTCCGCGCGTCGAGCAGCGCATGGATCGCATTCGCCGCCGACTGGCCGATCATCCCCTGATGCAACACCGACCGCAGGTCGCGCAGCGGCCGGAAGATCTCGCTGCCGGCCATCAGCACGATCAGCAGCGCCTCGAGGCTCATGTCGCCGTGCCGCAGGCGCCACGCGCCGACCGCGATCGCGGCGGCCGCGCCGAGGCCGGTGCCGAGATCGGTGAAGAGCCGCGTCAGCAGGCCGAGCGCGAGCACCCAGAACGTGCTGTCGGACAGCGCGCGTGCCTTCGCGGCCAGCTTCGCGCCGAACGCCGTGCCTTGCCCGAACGCCTTCAGCGTCGGCAGGCCTTGCACCGCGTCGAGAAACTCCTCGCCGAACGCCTTGAACGCGGCCGAGCGCGCGAGCGCCGCGCGCTTGTCGGCACGATGCACGAGTTGCGGCAGCGCGAGCGTGACGAGCGCCGCGACCAGCAGGATGGCGGCCGTCGGCACGTCCCACCACGCGAGCACCGCGAAGATCATCACCGGCGCGCAGGCGGCGATCACGAGCTGCGGCAGGTAGGTGCCGAAAAAGGTCTGCAGCTGCTCGACGCCGTCGACGACGGCCAGCATCACGCCGCCCGTGCGTTCGCCGCTGAACCATGCGGGGCCGAGCGCCGCGATCCGGTCGAACAGCCGCGCGCGCAGCGTGGCCTGCACACGCCCGGCCGTGTGCTGCGCGAGCACCGTGCGGCGATGGTCGAGCCACGCGCGCAGCAGCACGCAGGCCGCCGTTGCAACGACGGCTTCGCCGATGCTGCGCGCGGGCGCGCCGGAAAAGACCAGCGCCAGCACGCGGCCGAGGAACACGAAGCGCAGAATCCCGACACCCATCGCGAGCAGTCCGAGCGCGACGGCCGCGGCGACCCGCCAGCGCAGTCCCGCCATCATTGCCCATAGTCGTCGGTCGAAATACATGAAGCCCTCCGGTAGTGTCTGGTTGCATTTTTCTTGACCGGATCGAGGCTACCCGCGCGGCCCGCGCGCGGCAAAAGATGATTTTTCAACGGGTGTTGAGTCAACTACAATACCCGGCATGTCGCACCTCCCTCCCCTCAGCGCGTTGCGGGCTTTCGAGGCGGCCGTCCGCCTCGGCGGGTTCGCGCGCGCGGCGGTCGAGCTGAACGTGTCGACGAGCGCGGTCAGCCACCAGATTCGCGCGCTCGAGGAATCGCTCGGCGCGCGGCTGCTCGAACGCAGCACGGGGCTCGGCGGCATCGGTCTCACGCCGGCCGGCGAGCGCCTGCTGCCGGCCGTCAGCGATGCGCTGTCGCGCCTCACCGACGCCTGCGCCGAGATTCGCGGCACCGCGCAACGGCTCACCGTCTCCGCCAACGCGCCGTTTTCGGCAATGTGGCTCGCACGCCGCCTCGCGGAATTCTCGTCGCTTCATCCCGACACGCCGCTGCACGCCGTCGTGCTCGACGACGAACCGGATTTCGCGCGCAGCGGCGTCGATCTGGCGATCGTGCACGTGCCCGCGCACCGGCTGCGGGACGGCGACGACGTGCTGATCCGGGAGACGGTGTTCCCGGTGTGCAGCCCCGAGCTGTTTCCGTACGCATCGGGGCACGTGTGCCGCTCGCGGCTGCTGCAGGAGATGCACGAGGACAGCCCCGAGATCGACTGGCACAACTGGGCATCGGAATTCGGCTTGCCGGACGACTTCGAGACGAAGATCGTCCGTTACAGCAGTTTCAGCCAGGTGATCGGCGCGGCGGTCGGCGGCGCGGGCATCGCGCTCGGCCGCGTGCCGCTGATCGAGCCCGAACTGCGCAGCGGGCGCCTGGTGCCGCTGGTGCCGGGCCTCGCACGCGATGCGTCATGGCGCTTTGTGCTGCGTCGCAACCCGTCCGCGCGGCACCGGCTGCTCGATCCGTTGATCGCGTTCCTGCGTCGCGAAGCCGAAGCCGAAGCCGCGCCACCCGCCACGCTCGCGAAGATCGTTGCGCCCGCATCCAACGACAGCCACGCGCGCGGCGCGGGCGGCGCCTGACGGGCCGGCGCACGAAGCCGGCCTCGCCTTGCCTGCCGGCGCCTACGGCGCAGCGAAGAACAACGCGACCACGCACGCCATCCCGCCGAACCACACGAGCGAACGCAGCGACGCCCAGTTCAGCAGGTACATCAGCATGTAGACGATCCGGATCGCGACGAACGCCATCGCGAGCTGGTCGACGCGATGCACGTTCGCGCCGTTGTGCCATGCCACCACCAGCGCGGCCGTGAACAGCGCGAGCGCCTCCCATGCGTTCTGGTGCGCGGCCTGCGCCCGCGCGCGCCAGCCTTCGAGCTTCGCCAGGTAGTCGCGCGGCGCGCGGTTGTCGTAACCCTTGCGGGCCTTCGCGAGAAACGTCATCGTGAACGGCAGCAGCGCGACGATGAACAGGCACAGCTGGGACGTCGTCATCAAAAGTCTCCTCCTTTATCGTTACATTGATCAATGACAAGATCGCCGAGAGCTTAGCATTGCGTCATGCCGTTCGCGCACCGGTTTTCTAGACGGGAGACTCGGCTGCGCGGCCTGTCGACAGCCGCGCCCAGCCGGGACGAACACAAAAATTTCCACCAAATCGTCGACAAATACGTTAATTAAAACTGGTCGAACACCAATAAGATAGCGTTCAACACTGGCCCGGCGTGTTTTCGCGCCGGACTGCCGAACCCACGCCGCCGCGCGCGCCCAACGACATCCGATCCGAGACATCGCCATGCCCCGTCCCATCGTCGCCCATATCCGCCCTGACGCCATCCGCCACAACCTCGACTTCATCCGCCGCACCGCCGCGCAATCGCGCGTGTGGGCCGTCGTCAAGGCCGACGCATACGGCCACGGCATCGAGCGGGTCTATCCGGGCCTCGCCGCCGCCGACGGCATCGCGCTGCTCGACCTCGACGAAGCCGTGCGCGTGCGCGAGCTCGGCTGGGACAAGCCCGTGCTGCTGCTCGAAGGGATCTTCGAGCCGGCCGACGTCGAGCTGGCCGACCGTCATCGGCTGACGGTGTCCGTGCACTGCGACGAACAGCTCGACCTGCTGATCGCGGCAAAGCCGCGGCAGCCGATCGACATCCAGCTCAAGATGAACTCCGGGATGAACCGCCTCGGCTACCGGCCCGACGTTTTCCGCGCGGCGTGGGAGCGCGCGGCCGGCGCGCCGTCGATCGGCAAGATCACGCTGATGATGCATTTCGCGAACGCCGACGAAGGCCAGGCCGACTGGCAGCTCGAACAGTTCGATGCGGCCACGGCGGGGATTCCCGGCGAGCGCTCGACGTCGAACTCGGCGGCCGTGCTGTGGCATCCGCATGCGCACCGCGACTGGGTGCGGCCCGGCACGATCCTGTACGGTGCATCGCCGACGGGTGCGTCGCGGGATATCGCCGACACGCCGCTGATGCCCGCGATGACGCTGACGAGCAAGATCATCGGCGTGCAGACGCTCGCGCCGGAAGAAACCGTCGGCTACGGCCGCCGCTTCACGGCCGACCGGCCGATGCGGATCGGCGTCGTCGCGTGCGGTTATGCGGACGGCTATCCGCGCCACGCGCCGACCGGCACGCCGATCGCGGTGGACGGCGTGATGACGCGCGTCGTCGGCCGCGTGTCGATGGACATGCTGACCGTCGACCTGACGCCGTGCCCGGACGCGGGCATCGGGTCGAGCGTCGAGCTGTGGGGCGACCAGGTGAAGGTGGACGACGTGGCGGAAGCCAGCGGCACGATCGGCTACGAGCTGATGTGCGCGCTCGCGCGCCGCGTGCCTGTCGTGATCGTGCCGCCCGGTGCGTCGAGCGAACAGCCGGCGCTGCGGACCGGAAGCTACGGGCGCTGACCCGGGTCGCTGCGGCGGCGCGCGGCCGCGCGCTACGCCGCAAGTGCCGCTTCGGTTGCGGGCTGCCTCGGGCAGCCCGTTTGTTTTCCGGTGTACGGGACAGGCCCGGGTTACGGCCCTTCCGCGCCGTTCGCGGGCCTTCGACGTCGCACTACGAACGCCACGTCGGCTTGCGCTTCTCGAGGAACGCGTCGATCCCTTCGCCCGCATCCTCTTCCATCATGTTGCGCGCCATCACGTCGCCCGCATACGCATAGGCTTCGTCGAGCGGCAACTCGCGCTGGCGGTAGAACATCTGCTTGCCGTAGCGCACCGCGGCCGGGCTCTTCGCTACGATCTCGGCGACCTTGCGTGCGACGGCCGCGTCGAGCGCGTCCTCGGGCACGGCCTCGTTGACGAGCCCCCACGCGGCGGCCGTCGCCGCATCGACGAAACGCCCGGTCACGAGCATGTCGAACGCGCGCTTCGCCGTGACGTTGCGGCTCAACGCAACGGCCGGCGTCGAGCAGAACAGCCCGACGTTGATGCCCGATACCGCGAAGCGCGCGGTATCGGCCGCGATGGCCAGATCGCACGCGGCGACGAGCTGGCAGCCGGCCGCCGTCGCGATGCCGTGCACGCGTGCGATCACCGGCACCGGCAACGCGCGCATCGCGAGCATTACGCGGCTGCACTGCGCGAACAGCGTGCGGTAGTAATCGAGCTCGGGCGTGCCGCGCATCTGCCGCAGGTCGTGGCCCGCGCAGAACGCCCGGCCTTCGGCGGCCAGCACGACGCAGCGCACATGCGGATCGGCCGCCAGCGTATCGAACGCATCGTGCAGGCTCGCGAGCATCGCCTCGGATAACGCGTTGAATTGCTGCGGGCGATTCAATCGCAGCGTGACGACACCTTCGTGCGCGTCGCGCAACAGGATCGGTTCGGCAGTCTCTTGATCGGGTTCCATGATGATTCGCTCGACGGGGTTCGGCAGGATTCGGCACGACGTGAACGCGCGGCGGTGATGCACGCACGTTCACGGCGCGGTGTTGAAATCGTCCTCCACATTCCGTGCGGCGTCCAGTCGCGCGGACGCGCATGCATGCGCAGTAGCCGGCGTGCCGTCGTGCAACAACCAGGCGACTCGCGCATCAACCGCGCCGTTGCGCGGCCCTCGCCGTGCCTGCCGTCCGCGCGGCAAGAGCGGCCGTCGCATAGGCGATACAACCGACCGCCGCGATCGCCCATAGGGCGGCGGTCGGATTCGGCAGCAGTATCGTCGCGGCGCTGGCGATGGCCACACCGAACAGGCTGCCTGCCTGTCTCGCCGCATTGAGGAATCCCGACGCCACGCCCGCCGCGTCCGCGGGCACCTGTTCGAGTACGGTCGCGATCATCGGCGCCACGGACAGCGCGGTCCCGGTGCCGAACGCGGCCATCGCCGCCCAGGCCACCGGCCACGGCGCACGCAGCGTCAACGCGGCCGCGAGTGCCGGCATGGCCAGCGCCGCCATCCCGAGACCGTTCGCCATCAGCCGGACCGGATGGACACGGCCTTGCAATTTTCCAGACAGCAGATTGCCGAGCGACAGGCTCAGCGCGAACGGCAACAGCGTCAGCCCCGTCTGCCGCGCGCTCATGCCGAAGCGCCCGTGCAGGTACAGGCTCAGGACGAACAGCAGGCCGAAGTACCCGACATAAACGAGGCTGCCCATCAGGTTCATCGCGACGAAGGTGCGATTGCGAAACCACGCCAGCGGAACCATCGGATCGCGAGCACGCCGTTCGATGATGACCAGCGCGCCGGCGGCAAGACCGGCGACCAGCAGCGCGCCCCGGACTTCCGCCGCACCCGGGCCGCGCGTCGGCAGCTCGATCACGGCAAAACACAGCGCACCGAGCGCGATCGCACCGACACACTGGCCGGCCCAATCGAATTGGCGCGCATGCCGCGCGACCGACGCCCGAACGAGCACGGCCGCCCCGGCAAGAGCGACCGCGCCGGTCGGCACATTGATCAGGAATGCGCTGCGCCAGCCGAAATCGTCCACGAGGACGCCGCCCAGCACCGGGCCCACAGCCACCGCGACCGACGCGATGCCCGCCCATACCGCAATCGCCCGCGCCCGCTCGGCAGGCACGTCGAAGGTGCTGCGCACGACCGCGAGCGACGCGGGTAAAAAGAGCGCGGCGCCCATGCCCTGCACGAATCGCGCGGCCACGAGGACGGCCACGGACGGCGCGAAGCCGCATCCGGCCGATGCCGCGACGAACAGCGCCAGCCCCGCGAGATAGACGTGCTTGGCACCGAACCGGTCGGACAGCGCGCCGCCCGCGAGAATCAGCGCGGCGAAACTGAGCGTATACGCGTCGACGATCCACGCGAGCGCCGCGACCGTCGCACCGAGATTCGCGCGCATCGCGGGCAGCGCAACGTTGACGATCGTCGTATCGAGTACCGCCATGAACATGCCGATCGCGACGAGCGCAAGCGTGAAGCGGCGTTCGCGGGCCGTCGGGCGGCACGCTGTCGTGATGGATACGGGAAGGGAAACGGGATGGCAATCGGGCATGAAACCTCCAGGCAGATCCCGGGAGTCTAGAAACGGCGCACGATGCAGAAAAGTGATAATTTCGCATTTGCCTGATGCAGATATGCATCTCCACTCCCCGCCGCCGCCCTGCCCGATGACACTGCCGACCCGTATGAACTGGGACAACGCCCGCTTCTTCCTGGCCCTTGCGCGCACCGGCACGCTTCGCGGCGCCGCGGCGCAACTGAACGTCGATCAGGCGACGGTGGGGCGTCGGATCGCCGCGCTCGAAGACGAACTCTCGGCCCGCCTGTTTCTCCGAACCCCGACCCTCTATGTGCTGACGACCGCGGGCGAAGCGCTGCTCGAACCCGCCGAAACGATGGAACGGGCATCGCTCACCATCGAGCGACGCGTGATGGGGCTCGACGAACAGCTTGCCGGGTCGGTGCGCATCGCCACGACCGACTCGCTCGGCAAGCGTTTCGTGATTCCCGCCATCGCCAGCTTGCGGCGCAGGCACGCCGGCATCGACGTCGTGTGCGTGACATCGGCCGAAATCGCCAATCTCACGCGCCGCGAAGCGGATCTCGCGATTCGCACGTTGCGGCCGGAATCACCGGACCTGATCGTCAGGCGGCTCGGGCATCTCGAAACGGGCATCTACGCATCGCGCCGCTACCTGGCCGAGCGTGGCGAACCGGTCGCAGGCAGTGCGTTCGAAGGACACGACCTGGTGATGTACCAGCAGCCGGTGGTGCCGACGATGTGGGACGCCCTGTGCGGCGAACCGACGTCGCGCGGCCGCGTGATGTTCCAGACATCGTCGACGATGATGCTGGTCGAGGCCGCGCTTGCGGGGCTCGGCATTGCGGAGCTGCCGTGCTTCCGCGCCGAAGCCGAGCCGGAACTGGTGCGCCTCATGCCCCGACGATGCAATCATTTCGACGTGTGGCTCGTCGCGCATGCCGATCTCTACAAGACCGCACGCGTGCAGGCGGTGATCGAAGCCGTCGTCGACGAATTCGCGAGCGCCGCGCCGGACGCCCGGTAACGAACGGGGGACCGCTTCAGCGCGCGACCGGGAGCCGCCCGCTGCGCCACCCGCGCCCGCCCGGCCACAGATGCCCGACGCCACCGAGGAAAAGACGGCACCCATGGCACCAATGGCCAGCACACCGCCCCGGATCGCGCCGAACGTATTCATCCGCGCAGTCATCGCGGGCGTCTGCGGTGCGGAGCGGACCTCGACCGTCGCACCGTCCTGCAAGCTGACGTCGCCGACGCGCGTCAGCCCGCGAGCTTCTTCAACGCCTCGAGCACCGCGTCGCCCTTGAACGGCTTCACGATCCATCCCTTCACGCCGGCGGCCTTGCCGCGCTCCTTCATCGCCGGGCTGCTTTCGGTCGTCAGCATCACGACGTTGACCGTCGAATTCGCCAGTTCGCCGCGGATCTTCTCGACCATTGTCAGACCGTCCATGTTCGGCATGTTCACGTCGCTGATCACGAGGCGCACGCCGGGCGTCGCCTTGAGCTTCGCGAGCCCGTCCTTGCCGTCGACGGCCGTCGCGACGTCGAGCCCGTGATTGCGCAGGAAACCCGCGACCTCGTCGCGCACCGTGCCCGAATCGTCGACCACCAGAATCTTTGCCATGCTGTATTCCCCTTTCCTTGTTGCGACTTCAACATTCAAAACAGTTCGAGTTCACCCGATTCGACCATCGGCCCCACGTCCTGCACCGATTCGCGGAAATCCTCCGGCGACCAGCTCAGGCTGAACACGAAGCGCTGGTCGATGCAGACGGCGCGCCCCGATGCCGGGTCGGTCATCCGGTACTTGAAGCAGAGCTGCGGGCAGTCGCCGCCGAACGAGATGAACTTCTGCTTGTGATTGACGACGAGCGGCACCTGCACCGGATGGCGCGCCAGTGCCTCGGCGTCGCCGAGATAGCGGTTCTTGAACGCGCCCCACACGAGATTGGTGAGCTCGCCGAGCACGCTGTTCACGTCGCGGAAATCCGGCGCGCGGCCGGCGTCGCGCGTGCCGCCGAGCATGTCGAGCAGCGGCTGCTCGCTCGTCTGCAGCAGCATGTAGCCGCGGCACCACGCACTTTCGAGTGCGATCAGGCTGAACACTTCGCCGAAGATGATCTGGTCGCGCACGATGCACGGCGTTTCGTGCTCGATCGTCATGCCCGGGAACAGGCCGTCGAGGCGTGCCTCGGTGATCTCCGAGATGCCGCGCACGAGCGCGTTCGGGTAATCGCGGCCGAACAGGTATTCGTCGATCGCGCGCTTGAGCGGCGTCATGTCGTCCGCGACGTAGGCCGCGCACGCAACGCGCGCGAGCGCCTCCGGCAACTCGTCGCGCGACGCGTGCGCGTCGCGGCGCAGGATGATCGGCAGCTCGGGGCGCAGCGCATCGATCTGCGTCGCGATGATCGCGCTCTCGGCCGGCGAGCCGCCGTAATCCTCGGCCAGCAGGATCGCGCCGAGGTCGATGTTCGAGCGCAGCACCTTCAGCAGCCGGTTGCGCCGCACGGTCAGGCCGACCAGGTTGTGCTCGTCGCAGAAACGCTTGATCGCGTCGGCGTGCGCGCGACTGTCGTCCAGCACGAGCACCTTGCTGACGGGTTGGTCTACGGTCATCTCAAGGTTTCCTAATGGTCGGTCGGGGTCGGTCAGAACAGTTCGAGCTCGCCGCCGCTTTCCATCACGGCCGTGTCAGGCACATGGAAATCGACCGGCGCGTTCGCGCATACGCACAGCGTCGCGCCGACCCGCACGCCGCCGTCGAGCGTCAGGTCGTAAGCGGCCACGTGATCGGGCGATAGCGCGCCCAGGTAATCGATGCTCGATCCGCTCAGCAGATAAGGCGTCGACATCCCCAGGTCGGGAAACGGTGCGGTCAGCGCCTGGTTGATCGCGCCGCAGCACAGGTTCGCGACTTCCATGAACGCTTCGGGCAGCGGCCGCTGGCTGCCGGTGCCCGCTGTCGCGCCGGCGAAACGGCGGCGCGTCGCGTCGTCGTCGCTGAAGCGCAGCGCGAGCAGCAGGCGGAAATGCAGCGCCGAGATCGTCAGCGCCGCGACGTGCTCGGGCACCGTCGGCTTTGCGCGCGACTTCGCGTGCGCGCGATCGTGCCCGTCATGCGCCGCGCCGGCGGACGGCCGGATGTCGCACGCACCGCCGGATGCGAGCCGCGTGCGCGCCGCATCGAAGAAAATCCGCTCGAAACCGGCTTTCGCCTGCGCGCTGATCACGCCGCGCCTCCGTCGATCCGCGCATGCAGTTGCCCGGCCAGCGCCTCGACGGTCGCCAGCGCGGCCGTGATCATCTTGCCGCCGGCCTGGATGTCCTGGAACGTCGCGGCCGTCACGAGATCGTTACGGTTCAGGCTGTCGCGATAGCTGTTCGACAGTTGCTGCGAGCGCGCGGCCAGCCCGCGCACCTCGCTCGCGACGATCGAGAAGCCGCGCCCGGCCGTGCCGGCACGCGCCGCCTCGATCGACGCGTTCAGCGACACGATCGATACGTGCGCGACGATCGCCGACAGCTCCTGGTTCTTCGTGCGCATGTCCTGGTTCTGCGTGGTCAGCGAGATCATCTGCTCGTGCCAGCGCTCGAAGGTGCCGGCGAGCCCGCGCAGGCGCGCGGCTTCGTCGGCGATCTTCTGCGCGTGCTGCGCCAGCGCGGTGCGATCGGCCGACATGGCCTGCAGCGCGTCGCGCTGCGTGCCGGCCGCGGAAGTCTCGCGTGCCAGCGCATCCTCGAGCTGCGCCTCGCGTTGCGCCCATGCGTCGGCCGCCTCCGCGTGCGCGGACGCCGCCTGTTCGGCACGCTCGCCGGCCGCGTCGAGCGCACCGCGCAACGCATGCGCATCGCGCTCCAGCGCCGCGACGAGCCGCTTGCGCATCACGCGAAATGCGATCGCCGCCACGATTGCGACGACTGCGCCGCCCGCCAGCGCGGCGGCCATCTGGATCATCCACGCCTGCACGATCACTTCGTCACTCCACAACGCCGACGTCCGCGCTGCGCGCGCGCTCGTGCGCGGCACCGTCGGCCGCGAAGCGGGCCGGCAACGACACGATCGTTTCGAATGCACGGTACGGCGCGCCGACACGATCGTCGGTGAAGCGCAGCGCGATATCGCCACCGTCGCGCTTCAGGAAGTTGCGCACCGCGTCCATGCCGACGCCGCGCCCCGACACTTCGGTCACGGCACTCGCGGTCGAGAAGCCGGGGCGGAAGATCAGCTCGGCCACCGCGTCGTCGGACAGCGCCGCGTCGTGGTCGGCGTCGATCCAGCCACGCTCGCGCGCGATGCCGCGAATCCGGTCGAGCGCGAGGCCGCGGCCGTCGTCGCTCAGCACGAACCACAGCTCGCCGCCGCCCACGCCGACCGCGATGTCGATCGTGCCGGATGCCGCCTTGCCGGCCGCGCGCCGCTCGTCGGACGATTCGATCCCGTGGTCGATCGCGTTGCGCAGCAGGTGCATGAACACGTTCTTCAGCGTCGCGACGATTTCGCTGCGCACGCGCTGGCCATGGCTGTCGATATGCACGACGGGCGCCGGCTTGCCGAGTTCGGCCGCGAGCGACGGCAGCGACTCGATCACGCCGCCGAGCGCATCGCCGATCCCCTGCGTGCCGAGCTGGCTCAGCATGCGGCGTACGGCATCGCGTGCCGCGTGCCAGTCGGCCGCGTTCGCCGGATCGGCGCCGTCGAGCACGCGCAGGCTCTCGCTGATGTGCGCGCGCTCGACCATCAGGAAGTCGGCGCCGCCCTGCACCGCGTCACCGCTGCGGCCCAGCGTGACCGCGTTGATCGTCGCGTAGTGCTCGACGGCCTCGCGCACGCGCGCCAGGTCGTCCATCAGCGCGTCGCGGTTCCACTCGGGGCCGCCGTCCGCGCGGCGCAGCGAGTCGTACGCCTGCTCCGCTTCGTGGACGATGTTCGTCAGGTGCTGGAGGCTGTACGTGCGTGCATTGCCCTTGATCGTGTGCATGTTGCGGAACAGCGCCGCGACGATCGAGTGATCGGCGCGCTCGTGCTGGCGGATCATCCGCTCGTTCTCGCTGAGGAAACCCTTCGCGCTGTGCACGAAGTCGTGGAACTTGTCCTGGCTGATCGACAGGATCTCGCCGATCATCTCGAGGCGGCGCTGCTGCTCGCCGGCCTGCGCGGTCAGCTCGCGGATCTCGGTCACGTCGCGCACGCACAGCATCAGGCGCACCACCGTGTCGGTCTCGTCGGTGATCGCCGACCAGCTCAGGTCGAGCCACTTCTCGCGGCCGTCCGGCATCCGCTTCGCGACTTCATTCACCAGCAGGTGCTCGTTGAACTCGAAGTTCATGCTGTCTTCGCCGAGGCACGCATGCACGGCCGCGTCGACCTGCGAACGCGCGTCGGCGCCGATCGCCGAATCGTCGAACACGAGCGCCATCAGGTCGCGGCCGGCGATGTCGCTCGTCTCGAAGATGGTCTCGAGGTACGCCGAATACTCGGCATGCACGACGCCGCCTTCGACGACGGTCAGGATCCCCTGCTGCATGTTCTGCAGCATCGCCTGGATGTCCGCCGTCTTCTGCTTGAGCTGCGCGGCGTTCTCCTGGATCTTCTCGATCATCCCGTTGAACGCGACGATCGAATGGCCGATTTCGTCCATGCGGCCCACCGGCACGCGGCGCGTGAAATCCTGGCTCGCCGCGATTTCGCTCATCGCCGTCTGCATCCCGATCAGCGGGCGCGTGATCTGGCGATACAGCAGCAAGCCGAGCGCGGTCAGCAGCACGATCACCGTGCCGGCGACGCCCGCGATCGCGGTTGCCGTCGTCGAGAGCATCCCGTTCAGCGCGCTGATCGCGACGTCCTTCTGGCGGTTCTTCTCGACGCGCAGCGTGTCGACGATGCTTTCGAGTTCGTCGCGATACTGCGCGACGTTCGCGAACAGGTACGCCTGCGCCATCTCGGGCTTGCCGTCGGCCTTCATCTTCACGGTGTCGTCGATCGCCGCGAAATAGTTCGCGGCGCTGTCCTTCGCCTGCGACACGAGCCCGACCTGCGCCTGGCCGACCGCCGACTTCGCCTGCACGTCGAGTGCGGCGCGCAGCGCGGCCTGCTTCGCCTTCAGCTCGTCGCGCGCCTGGGCGGCGGTATTCGCGTCGGGCGCGTAGACGAGCGTCATCGTCGCGATCTGGATGTTCTTCACATCGGCGACGAGATCGGCCGACGCGAGCGCGCTCGGCACGATGCCCTGGGTGACCTGACGCACCTCCGACGCGCTCTTGCGCGTCTGGTACACGGCATAGATGCCGATCGCGGACAGCGCGAAGAACGTCAGGACGACTAGCAGCGTAATGCGATGACGGATGGTCATGAGTACAGCTCCCCGCAGCGATCCGGCTTCGATCGCCGTTTGGTCTATTGAAAGAATGTGAGCGCCGAATTATCGGGGATGGTGTATGACGCTCCGATGACCGGAAATCAATCGTTCATTGATAAAAATGCAATGAATAATTGTGGCGAAAGAACCCTAAAGTATTGCCGGGATCTGCCGTTAACTTTCTGCCTCAAGGCTTCTGGCGGCGCCTGTGCGCGACCGGAAATCCGGGATACGGATATTTTTTTATTTATTCGATCCGCGAATTAACCGTTATATGACTTTCGCAAAACGTTTGCGAATTATCGGCGAATCCGGTCGAATGCGCGATTTTTTATTGCCGGTGAATCATTGGACGGACGGCTGAAAACGATACCGCCCGCCCCGCGGCCGACGATGCGATGAACGGCATCGTCGGCCCCGGGGCGGGCGTGACCGGCGGCCGGTCAGTGGCTGCTGGCGCGGGTCGCCCCCAGGCCCGTTTCCGAGCGCACCTGCTGCGCGGCGAACGCGCCCTTCTCCGACCGTGCGCGCGCGCTCGAGTCAAGCACCGAGAACAGCCACACGCCCACGAAGCCGATGGTCATCGAGAACAGCGCGGGCGACGTGTACGGGAACCAGGCCGAACCCTTCGGATAACCGAGCGTTGCCTCCCACACCGACGGCGACACGATGGTCAGCCCCACCGACGAGACCAGCCCCAGGAACCCGCCGATGACCGCGCCGCGCGTGGTGCATCCCTTCCACATCATCGACAGGAACAGCACCGGGAAGTTGGCCGACGCCGCCACGGCAAAGGCCAGCGACACCATGAACGCGACGTTCTGCTTCTCGAACGCGATGCCCAGCAGCACGGCGATCACGCCGAGCACCAGCGTCGTGATGCGCGACACCTTCAGCTCGTCGGCACTGTCGGCCTTGCCGTTCTTGAAGACGGTCGCATAGAGATCGTGCGACACCGCGGAGGCGCCGGACAGCGTGAGCCCGGCGACCACCGCCAGGATCGTCGCGAAGGCCACGGCCGAGATGAAGCCGTAGAACACGTCGCCGCCCACCGTCTTGGCCACCAGCACCGCGGCCATGTTGGCCGTGCCCGCGCCGCCCTTGATCACGCCCTTGGCCACGTCGGACAGTTCCGGATTGGTCAGCACCAGCGTGATCGCGCCGAAGCCGATGATGAAGATCAGCACGTAGAAATAGCCGATCCAGGTGGTGGCCCAGAACACCGACTTGCGCGCTTCCTTCGCATCCGGCACCGTGAAGAAGCGCATCAGGATGTGCGGCAGGCCGGCGGTGCCGAACATCAGCGCCATGCCGAACGAGATGGCCGAGACCGGATCCTTGATGAACCCGCCCGGCGACATGACGGACAGCCCGATACGGGTCGCGTCGTCCGTCGATTTGCCGGCATTCGCGGCAATCGCGGTCTTGACCTCCACGGCGTGGGCGAACAACGCCTCCGGGCTGAAGCCGTACTGCGCGAGCACCATGATCGCCATGAACGTCACGCCCGCGAGCAGCAGGCACGCCTTGATGATCTGCACCCAGGTGGTCGCGGTCATGCCGCCGAACAGCACGTAGACCATCATCAGCGCGCCCACGATCACGACGGCCACCCAGTAGTCGAGACCGAACAGCAGCTTGATGAGCTGCCCCGCGCCCACCATCTGCGCGATCAGGTAGAACGCCACCACCACCAGCGTGCCGATTGCAGCGAAACTGCGGATCGGCCCCTGCTCGAAGCGGTAGCCCGCGACGTCGGCGAAAGTGAACTTGCCGAGGTTGCGCAGCCGCTCGGCCATCAGGAACGTGATGACCGGCCAGCCGACCAGAAAGCCGATCGAATAGATCAGGCCGTCGTAACCCGAGGTCATCACCGCGGCGGAAATGCCGAGGAAGGAAGCGGCCGACATGTAGTCGCCCGAAATGGCCAGCCCGTTCTGAAACCCGGTAATGCCGCCGCCGGCCGTATAGAAATCCGCCGCGGAACGCGTGCGGGAAGCCGCCCACTTGGTGATCCACAGCGTCCCTGCCACGAACAGCGCGAACAGGACGATGGCCGTGGTGTTGGTCGCCTGCTTGGCGGTCTGCCCGACATCGCCGCCGCCCGCGACGGCCACGCCGCACGCGCTCGCGGCCAGCAGCGCGACCAGCATCGTCGAAAGTGTCTTCTTCATCGGGCGACGTCCTGCAGGATGTCCTGCGTCAGTTGGTCGTATTCGTTGTTCGCGCGGCGCACGTAGATGCCGGTGATGACGACGGTGAACACGATCACCGCCATGCCGATCGGCACGCCGACACTCGTCACGCCGGTGCTCACGGGCTTCGCGAGAAACGACTTGTCGAACGCGATCAGCGCGATGTAGCCGTAGTAGACGATCAGCATCAGCGCGGTCAGAAAGACACCGAGCGTATTGCGCCGTCGCTTGAGCAGCGCGTACTTCGGATGCGCTTCGATTTTTTTCACCAACCCATCATGCATCGCCTGTCTCCTGGTTTGCTTTTTGAATGAGTTCGGCGATTCTGAATAGCGAAGCTGACTGCGCGCTTACTCGATCTTGCGCGCGCGGCATTCCGGGCACTATGGTTTTCCCTAGCGGGTTCGGGCGTGGCGGCGGCATCGCCTGCGCATGAGCGGCAGGCTCGATGCGTCGAATTCATTCCTCCCAGGAAACAATCAATCGCTCGCCGACGATTCACCCGCCCGCCCGTACGCTCTAGACTGTCGCATCGTTCCCTTTCCGGATTCACGCAATGACCGACGTCCTGCCGCTGACCACCGATCCCGAGTCGGGCCTCCCATACCGGCTGCGCCCTGCCGCCGGCCGCCCCGTTGCCCGCCTGTTGCTGCTGCATGGCGTCGGCGGCAACGAAACCAACCTGCTGAACCTGGCCGGCATCATCGATCCCCGGATCGAGATCGCGTTCCTGCGCGGCCCGCTCACGTTCGGGCCCGGCCAGCATGCATGGTTTCCGGTGCGCTTCGGCCAGAACGGCCCCGAAATCGACGCGGCCCGCGCGGACGAAAGCCGCATTCAGCTGATCACGCTGCTGCGTGCATTCCGCGCCCGCGACGGCGCGGGCGCCGCATTGCCGACCGTGATCGCCGGCTTCAGCCAGGGCGGCATCATGAGCGCGGGCGTCGGCCTCACGTCGCCGAATGATGTCGCCGCCTTCGCGGTGCTGTGCGGGCGCATCCTGCCCGAAATCGATCCGCTGATCGCGCCGCGCGATGCGCTTCGCCCGCTCCATGCGCTGATCGTGCACGGCCGCTTCGACGACAAGCTGCCCGTCGCGTGGGCCGACACCGCCGACGCGAAACTCACGGCGCTCGGTGTCGCGCACGACACGCGGCTGTATGATGCCGGCCACGAACTGACCGCGGAGATGGCCGGCGATTTCGGCCGATGGGTCGGCGAACGCGCCGGCTTGAACTGACCGTACCGGCGCGCCGGGCGCGACCGGCGTATACCGTCAGGCGCCCCGCGCCGGATCGGCGACGGCACCCGCGGCGACGGACGTACGCGCATTCGCCGCCTGTTCTCGCGCGGCACCGCGCTTCGCCAGCTTCCAGCCCACCACGAGTGCGAGCACGACGACCGGAATCATCGCGATGGTCCACGTGCCGCCCGGATAGTCGAACGCCATCAGCACCAGCACGCCGACGAGGAAGGCGAGCGTGAGCCACGACGTGAACGGCGCGCCGGGCATCCGGAACGACACCGCCTTCAGCTCGCCGCGATCGACCGCGCGGCGGAACAGGATCTGGCACATGACGATGAAGCCCCACGTCGTGATGATCCCGAGCGACGCCATGTTCAGCACGATCTCGAACGCCTGCGCCGGCACGATGTAGTTCAACGGCACGCCGATCGCGTTGATCGCGACCGTGATCAGGATCCCGCCGTACGGCACGCCGCGCGCGTTCATCCGCGACACGAAGCGCGGCGCCGATCCGCCCATCGCCAGCGAGCGCAGCACGCGCCCGGTCGAATAGAGGCCGGAGTTCAGGCTCGACAGCGCGGCGGTCAGCACCACGACGTTCATCACGGTGCCGACGTACGGCACGCCGAGCTTGCTGAAGAACGTCACGAACGGGCTTTCGTGCGAGCTGTATGCCGTCCACGGCAGCAGCATCGTCAACAGCACGACGGAGCCGACATAGAACAGCGCAATACGCCACATCACGCTGTTGATGGCTTTCGGCAGAACCTTGCGCGCATCGGCCGTCTCGCCCGCCGCGACGCCGACGAGCTCGATGCTCGCGTACGCGAACACGACACCCTGCACGATCAGCACGGCCGGCAGGAGGCCGTGCGGAAAGATCCCGCCGTGATCCGCGACCAGGTGAAGCCCCGGCATCTGCCCGGCGACCGGATGGCCGCTCGCGAGAAACACCGCGCCGACCGCGAGGAACACCGCGAGCGTCCCCACCTTGACGAGCGAGAACCAGAACTCCATCTCGCCGAACACCTTCACGCCGATCATGTTCATCACCGACACGATCCCGAGCGCACCGAGCGCGAACACCCACTGCGGCACGTCCGTGAACACGGCCCAGTACTTCATGTAGATCGCGACCGCCGTGATGTCGACGATGCCGGTCGTCGCCCAGTTCAGGTAGTACATCCAGCCCGCGACGAACGATGCGCGCTCGCCCATGAACTCCCGCGCGTACGACACGAAGCTGCCGCTGGTCGGCCGGTGCATCACCAGCTCGCCGAGCGCGCGCATGATCAGGAAGGCGAACACGCCGCAGACGAGATACACGAGCGCGAGCGCGGGCCCCGCGCTCTGCAGGCGTCCACCCGCACCGAGAAAGAGGCCGGTGCCGATCGCACCGCCCATCGCGATCATCTGCACGTGCCGCGGCTTCAACTGCTTCGCGTAACCTGCTTCGTGCGACGCGAACATCGCGTCGGGGTCGGCATGACGGGAATCCGCGCCGCCGGCCGGACCGGCCGGGCGCTCGCTGCTGTGGTTCATCGTGAGTCTCCGTAGTTTCTTGATGTGTCGCGCCCCGCGCGGGGGCGCTGATGAAATGACGGCCCGCCGGGCGCTCAACGCGCGCGCCGGCGGCCTTCAGCCGGCGTCAAAGCACGCGCGGCCGGATCAGCGCTTCGGGCTGAAGCGCTTCGTCGACCTGCGCATCGGTCATCCACTGGCGTTCGAGAACGACCTCGCGAATCGACTTGCCGGTCGCGTGCGCTTCGGCCGCCACGGCGGTCGCGCGCTTGTAGCCGATGTACGGATTCAGCGCGGTCGCGAGCGCGACCGAGCGCTCCATCGTCTCCCGCAGCCGCTCGGGGTTCGCGGTGATCCCGCTCACGCAGCGCTGCGCCAGCGTCGTGCAGGCGGCCGTCAGGTGGCTGAAGCTGCGGAACAGCGCGCTGGCGATCACCGGCTCGAACGCGTTGAGCTGAAGCTGCCCGGCCTCGGCGGCGAAGGTCACGGTCAAGTCGTTGCCGAACACCTCGAACGCGACCTGGTTGACGACTTCCGGGATCACCGGATTCACCTTGCCGGGCATGATCGACGAGCCGGCCTGTACCGGCGGCAGGTTGATCTCGCCGAACCCCGCGCGCGGGCCGCTCGACAGCAGCCGCAGGTCGTTGCAGATCTTCGACAGCTTCACGGCGATCCGCTTGAGCACGCCCGAGACCTGCACGAACGCGCCGCAATCCTGGGTCGCCTCGATCAGGTTCGGCGCGGTGCTCAGGTCGAGCCCGGTAATGCGCCGCAGCGCCGCCAGCGCCTTCTCCGCGTATTGCGGATGCGCGGTGATGCCCGTGCCGATCGCGGTCGCGCCGAGGTTGATCTCGCGAATCAGCCAGCCGGCTTCCTGCAGGCGTGCAATGTCTTCCGTCAGCATCACCGCGTAGGTCGAGAATTCCTGGCCGAGCGTCATCGGCACCGCGTCCTGCAATTGCGTGCGGCCGAGCTTCAGCAGGCCGGCGAACGCGTCGGCCCGCTCCGCGAACGCATCGCGCAGGCGCGCCATCGCTTCGAGCAGGTGCTCGAGCGCGAAGCAGGTCGCGACGCGGATCGCGGTCGGATAGACGTCGTTGGTGCTCTGCGCGAGATTGACGTGTTCGTTCGGATGCAGGTATTCGTACTGCCCGCGCGCGTGCCCCATGAGTTCGAGCGCGCGGTTGCAGATCACCTCGTTCGCGTTCATGTTGGTCGACGTGCCGGCCCCGCCCTGGATCACGTCGACGACGAACTGGTCGTGCAGGCGCCCTTCGCGAATCTCGACGCACGCGGCGGCGATCGCATCGCGGTACGGTCGCGGCAGCAGCCCGAGCTCGCAGTTCGCGTCGGCCGCGGCCTCCTTCACGGCGGCGAGCGCCATCACGAGGTACGGCAGCGACGCGATGGTGCGGCCCGAAATGTCGAAGTTCTCTTTCGCGCGCAGCGTATGGACGCCGTAATACGCGTCGTCCGGAATACTTCGTTTGCCTAAAAGATCCGCTTCGACGCGGAAGCCGTTTTCTGTCATCGTGCCCTCCTGGATGTCTCGTACCGCTCGCCGTTCGCCGCTTCCCGACGCGACGGGTTCGCATTCTATGCCTTTGCAAAAACAAGCTCGCTTATGTATTATCGAAAGCGGTTTTGCGTGGGACGCAACAGCGAGAATCGAATGAAAAAAGGCGCGAGAGAAACCGGCATCGATCACATGGGCGCGATGCGCGCGTTCGTGAGAGTGGTCGAAACGGGGAGTTTTTCGGCGGTCGCGAAGGAGATGCACGTGTCGACGTCGACGGTCGCACGCAAGGTCACGGCGATCGAGGAGGCACTCGGCGTCGCGCTGCTGCACCGCTCAACGCACAGCGTCACGCTGACCGAGGCCGGCCACATCTACCTGGAACGCGCCGTCACGCTGATCGCCGATCTCGACGACACGCTGCGTGTCGTCGCCGAGCTGAATGCGCAGCCGAGCGGCCCGCTGAAGCTCACCGCGCCGGTTGCGTTCGGCCGCCGCCATCTCGCCCCGCTGGTCGCGCCGTTTCTCGCGCGCTACCCGACGATCCAGCTCGACGTGCGGCTCACCGACAACCACAACGACCTCGTGGCCGGCGGCTTCGACCTCGACATTCACGAAGGCGAGAACTACCTGGACAACCTCGTCGTCCACCGCCTGTCGCGCAACGACAGCATCCTGTGCGCAACGCCCGGCTATCTCGACCGCTGCGGGCGCCCGTCCACGCCGGACGACCTCAAGCAACACAACTGCCTGCGCTACGTGCACCCCGAAGGCGATCCGCGCTGGGAGCTCGTGAACGGCGACGCGCATCACAGCCTGCTGCCGGCCGGCAACCTCGTCACCGACCATTCGGAGCTGCTGCTCGAAGCGACCTGCGCGGGGCTCGGCATCGCGGAGTTCGAGATCTGGCTGGTGCGCGACCTGCTCGCGAGCGGGCGGCTCGAAGCCGTGCTGCCGCGCTACCGGCTGCTGAACCGGCTGACGGGCGAATACATCTACATCGCGTATCTGGCGAACCGGCGCAGCTCGGCGAAGCTGCGCGTCCTGAAGGACTTTCTCGCGGAACACCTCGCGCACATCGGCGAGCTGTCGGCGCTGGAGCTGGGGAAGATTCGCGGCGCGCGCACGTAGCGCCCGCGCCTGCGTTCACGCCCGCGCCGGCCGGCAGGCATGTGCCCGCCGCCGCGCTCGGCCCGGCTCGCGGGCCGGCGGCAGCGGCGCATCCGCGCCGGTCAGGCCGGCTGCAATTCGAACGGGAACGTGGCGTGCCCGATCTCGACGCCCTGCGTGTTGCGCATCGGCGGCCGATGGAAAGCGGCCAGTTGCGCGCGCTGCCCGGCCGTGCCGATCTGCAGCCGCTCGAGGAGTTCGCTGACGACCATGTAGAGCACGTCGAGATTGCCGTCCTCGATCTTCACCGAGATGCCGAGCGCGCCATCGGCGCCCAGCTGCCGCGTGCGCGCCGACGCACGCACGCCGATCCCGTAGCACGCATCGGCGCCGAGCTTGCCGACCACCTGCCCGTCGAACGCTTTCATCAGCACCGTGCAATAGCGCCCGTCGCCGGCCACCAGTTCCGGATACGCGGTCATCGCACGATGAATGCGCGCCAGCGCGCGCACGCGATCGCTGATTGCGTCACCGCCCGCCTCCACCGTATCCGCCCCGTCGGCCAGCGATGCGTACAGGCGCGCCAGCCGGTCCAGCGGAAACGCCGGCGTCGGCAGGTTGCACCCGTCGATCGCCCAGCCCACTTCGTCCTCGCGCAGCCCGCACGCATCGGCCATCACCTGTTTCACGCGCACCTGCATCGGATGCTCGGGCAGATGGTAATCGGCGATCGCGGCGCCGATCGCCTGCGCGCCGGCCAGCATCCCGACATGCTTGCCCGAACAGTTGCTGCATACGCCGGTCGGCGTGTAGTCGCGCTTGATCCACGCGCGGTACACCGCGTCGGACAACGGCGGATGGCCGCCGCAACGCAAGTCCGATTCGTGCGCGGCGACTTTTGCGAGCATCGCGCGCGTGCGTTCGATATGCCGGTCCTCGCTGCTGTGCGACGCGCACATCAGCGCGATGTCCGCATCGTCGAAGCCGAAGCGCTCGGGCGCGCCCGTCTCGATCACCGACAGCGCCTGGGCCGGCTTCGCCGCCGACCGCGCGAGCGTCATCCGGAACGGATTGCCGAACCGGGCCAGCAGCCTGCCGCGTGCATCGACCACCGCCACATCGGCGACGTGCGTGTTCTCGATCGCCTTGCCGCGGTACGTGACGACTGCTGCGCGTTGGGTGTCCATCTTATGTTGTCTCCATGCTCGGGGCCTGCTTGCCGGGGCCCTTCCAACCGGTACGGCAGTGTAGCGAGTCGCCGCGCCACGCGCCGGCCCGGCCATGGAAAGCGGTGTTGCATATGACGCAAAGGCGATCGCGCCCCCACGAAGACCTGACCGAATTAGTACAAAAACCATTCAATCGTTTACAGAATTAGTACCAATCCGTACAATTGCGACCGCAAACGCGAATCATACGCATTTACATTGACGTTTTCCGATGTTCCGCACTGCCCGGCCTGCATCGAGAAAACGCGCCTGCTCACCGAACCTTCTGCTGCCTCTCGATATGCCCGCCCAGTTCAAGACGAGGCCTCGCGCCCTCGTGTCGGCGCTGACCTGCTCCGTTTTCCTGACCCCGCTGCTCGCCTCCGCCGAAACGGCACCGCCCCCCGCCGCCGACCGGCCGGCCCCGTCCACCGACGTGCAGGCGACGCTGCCGACGATCACGATCCAGTCGTCCGCGCCGTCGGACATGCAGGTGAAGCAATCGCCGTCGTACAAGTTCACCGCGGCGCTGCTCGATACGCCGCGCTCGGTCACGGTGATCCCCGAGCAACTGATCAAGGAAAAGAACGTCACGTCGTTCGCGGACGCGCTGCGCTCGGTACCGGGCATCACGTTCCTCGGCGGCGATGCGGCCGCGAACCCGTCGGCCGACCGCCCGGTGATCCGCGGCTTCGAATCGCGCAACTCGATCTTCGTCGACGGGATGCGCGACTCGGGGCTGCAGAACCGCGAAACGTTCGCGGTCGAGCAGATCAGCGTGATCAAGGGCCCCGATTCGGTCTATGCGGGCCGCGGCTCGGTGGGCGGCAGCATCGACATCGTCACGAAGACGCCGAAGAACGACGACTTCATCAACAGCAGCATCGGCTTCGGCACCGACGGCTACAAGCGCGCGACGGTCGACGCGAACCGCAAGATCAACGACACGACGGCCGTGCGCCTGAACGTGATGGGTCACGACGCGAACCAGGCCGGCCGCAACGACGTGTACAACAAGCGCTGGGGTGTCGCGCCGTCGATCGTGTTCGGGCTGAACACGCCGACCACGGTCACGGTCAGCTACTACCACATGAACTCGTACGACATGCCGGACTTCAGCGTGCCGTTCCGCGCGTCGGGCGGCACGCCGGTGCCGACCGATCGCGGGCAGTTCTTCGGGTTGAACACGCGCGACTACCGCTACGGGCAGACCGACACCGCAGAAGTGCGCGTCGAGCACAAGCTCAACGACGACTGGAAGCTGAAGAACACGACGATGTTCGGCCGCTCGACGCTCGATTACGTCGCGACGAACCCGCAGATCCTCGCATCGAACCCGAACATGCTGAGCCTGCAGGCGAAGAGCGGCAAGTACGCGCTCAACGGCTTCTCGAACCAGACCGAGGTGACCGGCAGCGCGAGCCTGTTCGGCATGAAGCACACGATGACGGCCGGCGTCGAGTTCAGCCATGAACAGGCGCGCTACGAGGGCTACCTCGTGTCGGATTCGGCCGGCCACAACATCCGCTCGGGCGGCCCGTGCTCGGTGGCCGGCAACTGCACGCCGCTCGCGGGCGGCTGGAACCCGAACATGCCGTGGACCGGCAGCATCGTGCTGAACGGCGACAAGGGCTTCCCCGGCGCGACGACGAACACGCGCACCGACACCGTGTCGGCGTACATCTTCGATACCGTGAAGCTGTCCGAGCGCTGGCAGTTCAACACGGGGCTGCGCTTCGACCGCTACGACACGACCGGCAAGCAGGCCGGCGTCGCCGACCTGTCGAACACGTCGAACCTGTTCAGCTACCAGTTCGGCCTCGTGTTCAAGCCGGTGAGCAACGTGAGCCTGTATGCGTCGTACGGCACGTCGTCGAACCCGCCGGGGTCGAACGGCGGCCTCGGCGGCGGCACCGACCAGATCACCGCGACGAACCAGGACCTCGCGCCGGAGCGCTCGCGCAACATCGAGGTCGGCGCGAAGTGGGACGTGCTGCGGGATCAACTGTCGCTGACGTCGGCGCTGTTCCAGACCGAGAAGACCAACGCGCGCGTGAGCGACGGCCTCGGTCACACGGTCAACGCGGGCAAGCAGCGCGTGCGCGGTTTCGAATTCGGCTTCGCGGGCAACATGACGCCGAAGTGGCACGTGTTCGGCGGCTACTCGTACCTGAACGCGATCACGACCGACGCGGGCCCCGGCAGCCCGGGCGCATCGGGCCTGCCGATGGTGATGGTGCCGAAGCACAACTTCACGCTGTGGACGAGCTACGACGTGATGCCGAAGCTCACGCTCGGCGCCGGTGCGACGGTGATGAGCCAGACCTATGCGTCGGTGTCCGCGACGACGAAGAAATGGACGCCCGGCTACGCGCGCTTCGACGCGGCCGCAACCTGGCGCGTGAACAAGACGATGGACGTCCAGCTGAACGTGCAGAACCTGTTCGACAAGAAGTATTACGCGAGCGCGTACCCGATCTACGCGACCTGGGCGCCGGGCCGTTCGGCAATGGTCACGCTCAACTTCTATCAGTAACGCGGTTGGCGGCGGGAGGGCATGGTACGCCCCTCCTCGCCGCGCTCACCACGGCAGCGAATACGTCTTCACGTTCGTGAAGCTCTTCATCGCTTCCTGCACGCCTTCCTTGTATCCCAGCCCCGAATCCTTCACGCCGCCGAACGGCGTCAGCTCGAGCCGGTAGCCCGGCACTTCGCGCACGTTCACGCTGCCGACTTCCAGCTCGGTGATGAAGCGCGTGATGTGATCGAAGCGGTTCGTGCACACCGACGACGACAGCGCATAGTCGGTGCTGTTCGACATCCGGATCGCTTCGTCGATGTCGCGGAAACGCATGATCGGCGACACGGGCCCGAAGGTTTCGTATTTCACGAGCGGCATGTCGGGCGTCACGCGATCGATCACCGTCGGCGAATACAGCGCGCCGTCGCGCACGTTGCCGACCAGCAGCCGCGCCCCGCGCGCGATCGCGTCGTTCACCTGCCGCTCGCAGAACTTCGCGGCCGCTTCGTCGATCACCGTGCCCATGTCCACCGACGGATCGGCCGGATTGCCGTACGACCACGCGCGCGTTTTTTCGACGACCAGCCCGGTGAAGCGATCGGCCACCGACTCGTGCACGAGCATCCGCTTGATCGCGGTGCAGCGCTGCCCCGAGTTCCTGTACGAACCCGACACCGCGAGCGTGCTCGCTTCGTCGAGATCGGCGTCTTCCATCACGATGATCGGATCGTTGCCGCCGAGTTCGAGCACCGCGCGCCGGTAGCCCATCCGCGCCGCGATCGACTTGCCGATCGACACGCCGCCCGTGAACGTGATGAGGTCGATCGCCGGGTTCGTGATCAGCTCGTCGGCGATTTCCTTCGGGTCGCCGGTGAGCACCTGCAGCATCTGCGGCGGCAGGCCCGCTTCGTACAGGATGTCCGCGAACAGGTAGCACGACAGCGGCACCTTCTCGGACGGCTTCACGACGATCCGGTTGTTGGTCGCGATCGACGGCACGATCTTGTGCGCGACCTGGTTCATCGGGTGGTTGAACGGCGTGATCGCCGAAATCACGCCGAGCAGCGGATCGCGCTGCGTGTACACGCGGCGCTTCTTGCCGTGCGGGGTCAGGTCGCACGAGAAGATCTGCCCGTCGTCCTTCAGCACTTCGCCGGCACCGAACGTCAGCACGTCGGCCACGCGGCCCGCCTCGTATGTCGAATCCTTGATGCACAACCCGGCCTCGGCCGTGATCAGCGCCGCGATCTCCGCCGTGCGCGCACGCACGATGTCGGCCGCGCGGCGCAGGATCGCCGCGCGATCGTGGCGCGTGAGCGCCGGCCGGTATGCACGCGCGGCCGCGAACGCGCGCCGCACGTCGTCGAGCGTCGCCTTCGGCACGGTGCCGACCAGTGCGCCGTCGTACGGGTTGCGCACTTCGATCACCGCGTCGCGCCACACGCGCTGCCCGTCGATGCGCAACGCTTCGTGCCGCACGTCGGATGCGGGAATCGGCTTCAGGACCGTGCTCATGTCGTCTCCGTTGTCGTGATGCGTGATCGTGGCCACGCTACCGGGTGTCGCGGCGCGCCCTACTGCACCACGACCAGCCCTTCGTATTCGAGGCAGCGGCACAACGTCGCCCATGCCGGCGAATCGGGCCACTCGCGCGCGCCGGTGTCGATGCGGATCGGCCGTCCGTATTCGCGCGACGCACACGCCAGCAGCGTATGCGCGATGCCGCTGCGTCGATAGGCGGGTTCCACGTACAGCCGCGCAAGCGACGGCGATCGCGCGGCACCGCCGCCGCCGTCGTCGATGCCGAGTTCGCCGATCGCCTCGTCGTCGCGATACGCGACCGCCGTCGCGCGCGTGTCGTCGAACACGATGCGGATCACGCGCTCGCAGCGATCCCTGAACACGACGACATGCATGGCCTCCTCCCTTCGCATCACGATGCGGGCGAACGCGATGCGCGCACGCCCTCCCGCGCCCGCGTACCGGGGAGTTATCCGGATCGTCCAGGGGCGACGAGTTGAGTATCGTCTTGCCACGTCGGCGCGCAGTAGTGCCAGACGACACCTTTCATTGAGTCCACATCCGCGGCGCGACGCGCGTATTCTCGCGAAACCGCGCCTCTCGCGGGCCACGCGCACCCCGGCGCGCACCGCCTCGCGTTTCCCGTACCGATCACAGGAGGAAGCATGCCGAGTCGTACCCCGACCGCCCTATGGGCCCAGCAGTTCCGGCGGTCGTCGGCGTCGAGCCTGCAGGACCAGATCCGGCGGATGCTCGTGGCCGCGATCCTCGACGGCCAGCTCGCCCCCGATGCCGCGCTGCCGTCGAGCCGCGAGCTCGCCGACCAGCTCGGCGTCGCGCGCAACACCGTCGTGCTCGCGTACCAGATGCTCGTCGAGGAGGGCTACCTGATCTCGCGCGAACGCAGCGGGCACTTCGTGAACCCGAAGATGCTCGAGGGCGTGCCCGGCTTCGCGGCGGCCAAGCCCGGCGAGAAACCGGACGGCGACGGCGACACGCCGGGCCGCCCTGCGTGGGAAAAGCGCATCGCGCATCCGCCGTCGAGGCAGCGCAACATCGTGAAGCCCGCGAACTGGCAGCACTACGAATTTCCGTTCATCTACGGGCAATTCGACCAGTCGCTGTTTCCGACCAACGACTGGCGCGAATGCTGCCTGAAGGCGCTGTCGGTGATGGAGATCCGCAACTGGGCGCCCGACCTGATCGAGCGCGACGACGAATCGCTGATCCAGCAGATCCGCACGCGCGTGCTGCCGCGGCGCGGCGTGTTCGCGATGCCCGACGAGATCGTCGTCACGAACGGCTGCCAGCAGGCGCTGTACCTGATCGCGGACCTGCTGTGCGGCAAGCACACGACGGTCGGCTTCGAGAATCCCGGCTATCCCGACGCGCGCAACATCTTCGAGAACCGCAACGCGCGGCTGCTGCCGCTGCCCGTCGACGGCCACGGGATCGCGCCCGATGCGCTCGCCGATACGCTGGCGCGCTGCGACTACGTGTACGTGACGCCGAGCCACCAGTGCCCGACCACCGCGACGATGCCGGTCGAACGCCGCCGCGCGCTGCTCGATTGCGCGCGGCAGCACGATTTCGTGATCATCGAGGACGACTACGAGAGCGAGAACACGTTCTCCGGCACGCCGCATCCGGCATTGAAGAGCCTCGACACGGCCGACCGCGTGATCTACGTCGGCAGCCTGTCGAAGACGTTCGCGCCGGGGCTACGGCTCGGCTACGTGGTCGGGCCGCGCGAGCTGATCCGCGAGTTGCGCGCGCTGCGGCGGCTGATGGTGCGCCATCCGGTCGCGTATATCCAGCGTGCGTTCGCGACCTTTCTCGCGCTCGGTCATCACGACGCGCTGCTGCGCCGGCTCGCGCATGCGTACAGCGAGCGCTCGCAGGCGCTGATGGCCGCGCTCGACGCGCATCTGCCGGAAGCGCGTCATGTGCGTGTGACGGGCGGTGCGTCGTGCTGGGTCGAGGGGCCGCCGTGGCTCGATGCCACGCGCCTCGCAACCGACGCGCAGGCGGCCGGCATCCTCATCGAGCCGGGGAACGTGTTCTTCATGGACGATACGGGCGACGCGCGACGCTGCTTCCGGATGGGGTTCTCCGCGATTCCGCTCGAGCGGATCGAGCCTGGTGTACGGGCGCTGGCGCAGTGCGTGCGGGCGCAGAAGCCGGGCGCCTGACCGGATGCGGAAGGGCGTCGCGCCACCGATTGCGTGACCGCCCTCGCCTCTCGTGCACAATCACGTATCCGGAAACGATCCCGACTTTCGTTGCACGGGAAGCATGCCGCCGGTTTCGCGCGCGTCGCTCCCGTACGATGCGCGCAGGTGCCGATCGTAACGATCGATCGGGTTGTGCTGCCGGTCATGCAGGCTGCCTTTCATGCAACGGTCGCTTTCACGTGCGCACGCAACGTGCACCGCCCCCGATCGGCACGTTGTTTCTCGCCTAGTCGTAGAACCCTGCATTCGCCACGCGCTCGCTGAATCCGTTGCCCCCGCCGATACCGCGCCGCCCGCGCATCGTTTCCACTCGTTTAGTAAATCTAATAAAAACATTACAAATCCGTTATTCGGATTGACAGCGAATTCATACGAATCCTAGTGTTACGACGCAACACGACAGCAACAACCCACAGCGATCCCGGGATTCGATCGTCGGGATCGTCAAGGCAAAAAGGCATCTCCGACTGGAGGGGACGATCATGAGTCGATTCACGACGCTCGCGGCGTTGCTGGTCGCGGCGTGCGCATTGAGCGGGTGCGGAGGCGGTGACGGCAGCGACGGAACGGCGGCGTCGATACTGGCCGCACACCCGGCGGAATCGTCGGCCGGTGCGGCCGACACGACCAACCTCGACGACAACCGCAGCCTGTCGTTGACGCAGTATGTCGACCCGCTGATCGGCACGCTCGCGAGCAATTCGCCGAACCCGGTGCCGGCGGGACAGGCCGGCAGCGTCGTGCCGGCCGCCGGGCTGCCGTCGGGCATGGTGCAATGGGCGCCCGACACCAACACCACGCCGGCGCCGAACGACAGCAAGGAACCGAACTCGCCGGCCGGCTATTACTACGACCTCCATTCGATCCAGGGTTTCAGCGTCACGCACATGCCGGGCGCCGGCTGCAGCGGCAACAACGGCGAATTCCCGGTCATGCCGACCACCGACGCGGCCCAGCTCGTTCCGACCTTCAGTCATGCGAATGAAACGGCCCGGCCCGGCTACTACTCGGTCGTGCTCGATTCTCAGATCAAGGTGGAACTGACCGCCACCCTGCGCACCGGCTTCGGCAGGTTCACCTACCCGGCCGGCAAACCCGCGCTGCTGGTACTCGACGCGACGCGCACCAATACGAAGACCTCGACCACCGGCGCGATTACGCAGGTTTCCGACAGCGCCATCTCGGGCAGCACGATCGGCGGCGGCTTCTGCGGCAACTCGGTGCCGGTACCCGTCTACTTCTATGCCGCGTTCGACCAGGCGTTCACGTCGGCGTCGATCTCGCACGGCGTGGCGCAGCTCGGCTTCCGTCCCGGCCAGGCGGTCAGGATGAAGATCGGCATTTCGTACGTCAGCGCCGCCAATGCAAAGGCCAACCTCGACGCGGAAAATCGCGGCTGGGACTTCGAAGGCGTGCGCACGCAGGCAGACAGAATCTGGAACGAGCGCCTCAACGCGATCCGCGTGGCAGGCGGGACGCTGGACGCGAAGAAGAAGTTCTACACGGCGCTCTATCACGCGCTGTGGGCGCCCAGCATCTTCAGCGACGCGAACGGCCAGTACATCGGCTTCGACAATACCGTGCACCAGCTCGCCAAAGGCCAGAACGCGCAGTATTCGTCGTTCTCGGGCTGGGACATCTACCGTTCGCTGATCCAGCTCAAGTCGATCCTCGCGCCGTCCGAAACCAGCGACATGATCCAGTCGCTGGTCAACGACGCCGATCAGTGCGGCGCGATTCCGCACTGGGTCAACGACAACGTCGAGGACGGCGTGATGCCGGGCGATGCCGGTTCGCTGATCGTTTCGAGCGCCTACGCATTCGGCGCGCGGCGCTTCGATACGCGCTCCGCGCTGCAGCACATGGTGAAGATGGCGAACATCCCCGGCACCGCCTGCAACAACGTGACCACCAACGGCGGCCGCGCGAGCTACCTGCAGGGCGGCTACATCACCGGCGGCGAGTGGGGGCAGGCTTCGTCGACGCTCGAATACACGAGCAGCGACTTCGCGATCTCGCGCTTTGCCGGCGCACTCGGCGATACCGCCACGCAGCGCATGCTGCTGAGCCGCTCGGCCTACTGGCAGAACCTGCTCAACACCGCGCTGACGCCGCCGCTGATCGCGGCGCGGCAATCGAACGGTGCGTGGATACCCGAAACGCCGGGCAGCGGCGACAACTACGTGGAAGGCAATGCCGAACAGTACACGTGGATGGTGCCGTACGACGCGGCCGGCCTGTTCGCGCAGCTCGGCGGCAACACGGCCGTGACGTCGCGCCTCGACCAGTTCTTCACGGTGCTCAATGCCGGCCTGAGCCTGCCGAATTTCTACATGGGCAACGAGCCGACCTTCGAGGTGCCGTGGCTTTACAACTGGGCCGCGCAACCGTCGGGCACGCAGCGCGTGGTGCAGCAGATCATGGCCAGCGCGTTCGGCACCGGCCCCGACGGCTTGCCGGGCAACGACGACCTCGGCGCCGTGTCGGGCTGGTATGTGTGGGGCGCGCTGGGCCTGTACCCGCAGATCCCCGGCGTCGCGGGCCTGGCGATCGGCAGCCCGCAGTTCCCGCAGATCGACGTGCGGCTCGGCAACGGCCACACCTGGCGGATCCGTGCCGCAGGCGCACCGGCCTCGAGCTACGTGCAGTCACTGTCGATCAACGGTCGTGCCCACCCTGCCGCATGGGTCGCCTATGACGACATCGCCGATGGTGCGACGCTGCACTTCGCGATGGGCAGCGCACCGTCCCGATGGGGCGCACAGGCGCAGCCGCCGTCGTTCGGCGTACCGGTGGCGCTCAACGCGGCCGACAGCTACAACAACCGTGGCTTCAGCATGGACGGTGCGACCAATACCGACGGCCAGGGCGCGGACTTCGACGGCAGCCTGTTCAGCTACTCGGTCAATGCGCTCGGCGCGGCGGGCGTGCAGCCCGGCAAGCCGTTCGCGGTGGCCGGCGCCACCGTGACGGTGGCGGGCGGGCCGCTCTCGCTCGACAACACCGTGACCGTCGGACAGACCGTGATGCTGCCGCCGGGATCGGCCGGCACCGGCGTCGTGGTGCTCGGTTCGTCCAACAACGGCCCGAGCAGCGGGATCGCGCAGCTGAACTTCGCGGACGGGTCGAGTCAGGCCGTCACGCTGGCCTTCGACGACTGGACCCTGAACGGCGGCAGCGCGAGCCCACGCTCGACGGTGGCCGTCACGATGGCCTATCGCAATGCCGGCAACGGCCAGCAGGACAACGTCAAGACCTACATCTTCGCGCAGAAGATTCCGGTGCCGCCCGGCAAGGTGGTGACGAGTATCGTGCTGCCGCGGCAGGTCAGCGCCGGCAAGATGCACGTGTTCGGTATCGGCATGACGGCATCGTGATGCCCGCATGACCGGCGGGGGCGGCACATCGCGCGCGACGATGTGCCCCCCGCCTCCTCCCGCTTGCCCGCGTCGCGGGTCCCGCCCCGATGGCGGCCGAATCCCTCGTCCGCCATTTTCCGTGCACGCCACGCTCACCGGCCTCGTTCGCCGTCGCGTCGTGCGAGACGGCACGAAACCGGTTCAAGCCGTGCGTCCCGCCATGTCGGTAACGCCGTGAACGCGCGAACGTGCCCGGCATCCGCCGCTGGCCCAACCGAATCCCCCGAACTGGCGCTACCGCCAAAAACGAGCGCTCACTAACGTGTCGATACCGCGTGCCGCATGCGCGCCAGCGCCTCGCGCACCGCCCACCATTCGACAGGAGACACGTTATGTCCGACACGCTCACCGCCCCCGTCACGGCCGCCATGCTCGCGGCGTTTTCCGACGCATTCAACCGGCATGACGCGAATGCATTGATGGGCTTCATGACCGAGGACTGCGTATTCGACGCGGCCGGCGGCCCCGACATCCACGGCACGCGCTTCGTCGGGCGCGACGCCGTGCGCGCCGCATTCGAAGCCGTGTTCAAGACCTTCCCCGACGCGCACTGGGGCCGCGGCCGCCACTACGTGACCGGCGAGCGCGGCGTGTCCGAGTGGGTGTTCACCGGCACGCACGCCGAAGGCTGGCGCATCGAGGCCGAAGGCTGCGACCTGTTCGAATTCCGCGACGGGCTGATCGCCGTCAAGCGTGCGTTCCGCAAGGAACGGCCGAAGCAGCCAGCCTGAGCGCACCACTCGGGGCCACCGTACCCGCACGCATTTTGAAACGAATCATTTCATTTCATTCCACATTTCCCCGCAGCAGGTGGAATGACTTGACCGGCTTTTCCCGGCAAATAGCATCTGGAACGAGACGTTCCGTTAATTGAACAATCGGAGACAACCCATGAGCGAACAATCCACTTCCCTGCGTGCATCGGTCAGCGGTCCGCAGGACATGACGCCGTCCGAAGCCTTCGTCGAGACCCTCGCGGCCAACGGCGTGACCGACATGTTCGGCATCATGGGCTCCGCGTTCATGGACGCGATGGACATCTTCGCGCCCGCCGGCATCCGCCTGATCCCGGTCGTGCACGAACAGGGCGCGGGCCATATGGCCGACGGTTATGCGCGCGTGTCGGGCCGCCACGGCGTCGTGATCGGCCAGAACGGCCCCGGCATCAGCAATTGCGTGACGGCGATCGCGGCCGCGTACTGGGCACACAGCCCGGTCGTGATCGTCACGCCGGAAGCCGGCACGATGGGCATCGGCCTCGGCGGTTTCCAGGAAGCGAACCAGCTGCCGATGTTCCAGGAATTCACGAAGTACCAGGGCCACGTCACGCACCCGGCGCGGATGGCCGAATTCACCGCGCGCTGCTTCGACCGCGCGCAGGCCGAGATGGGCCCGACCCAGCTGAACATCCCGCGCGACTACTTCTACGGCAAGGTCAAGGTCGAGATTCCGCAACCGCGCCGGCTCGATCGCGGTGCCGGCGGCGAACAGAGCCTCGACGATGCGGCCGCGCTGATCGCGCAGGCGAAGTTCCCGGTGATCATCTCGGGCGGCGGCGTCGTGATGGCCGATGCGATCGAGGAATGCAAGGCGCTCGCCGAACGGCTCGGCGCACCGGTCGTCAACAGCTACCTGCACAACGACTCGTTCCCGGCGAACCATCCGCTGTGGTGCGGCCCGCTCGGTTACCAGGGCTCGAAGGCCGCGATGAAACTGCTGTCGCGCGCGGACGTCGTGATCGCGCTCGGCTCGCGTCTCGGGCCGTTCGGCACGCTGCCGCAGCACGGGATGGACTACTGGCCGAAGGACGCGAAGATCATCCAGATCGACGCGGACCACAAGATGCTCGGCCTCGTGAAGAAGATCTCGGTGGGCATCTGCGGCGATGCGAAGGCGGCGGCCATCGCGCTCACGCAACGCCTCGAAGGCCGCACGCTCGCATGCGACGGCTCGCGCGGCGATCGCGCCGACCAGATCGCGACCGAAAAGGCCGCGTGGGAAAAGGAACTCGACGACTGGACGCACGAGCGCGACGCGTACAGCCTCGACATGATCGAGGAGCAGAAGCACGAGAAGCCGTTCAGCGGCGGCCAGTACCTGCATCCGCGCCAGGTGCTGCGCGAGCTCGAGAAGGCGATGCCCGAGGACGTGATGGTGTCGACCGACATCGGCAACATCAACTCGGTCGCGAACAGCTACCTGCGCTTCAACAAGCCGCGCAGCTTCTTCGCGGCGATGAGCTGGGGCAACTGCGGTTATGCGTTCCCGACGATCATCGGCGCGAAGGTCGCCGCGCCGCATCGTCCGGCCGTGTCGTATGCGGGCGACGGCGCGTGGGGCATGAGCCTGATGGAAACGATGACCTGCGTGCGCCACAACATCCCGGTCACAGCCGTCGTGTTCCACAACCGCCAGTGGGGCGCGGAGAAGAAGAACCAGGTCGACTTCTACAACCGCCGCTTCGTCGCGGGAGAACTCGACAACCAGAGCTTCGCGGCGATCGCGCGCGCGATGGGCGCCGAAGGGATCACGGTCGACCGCCTCGAGGACGTCGGCCCCGCGCTCAAGCGCGCGATCGACATGCAGATGAACGAAGGCAAGACCACGATCATCGAGATCATGTGCACGCGTGAACTCGGCGATCCGTTCCGCCGCGACGCGCTGTCGAAGCCGGTACGCATGCTCGACAAGTACAAGGACTACGTGTGAGCCCGCGTCGCTGACGCACCCGCTTCAGGCCGCGCGCATCGCCGCGCGGCCTGAACCCGGCCGGACGCCGTGCCCCGTGCGGGCCGCCGCATCCGGCCGTTTTTCCTTCCCGTGTTCCATTCCTCAGCGAGCGAACGATGAAAGCCCTCGACCGCATCCTCGAATCCGCGCGCCGCGCGCCGATGCGCATCGCGCTGTGCGAAGCGGACGATCCGCGCGTGCTGCACGCCGCCGCGCGCGCGACGCGCGACGGCATCGCGCGCATCGTGCTCGTCGGCAACCGTGCGGCCATCCACGCGGCAGCCGCGCGCGACGCGATCGATCTCGACGGCATGACGCTCGTCGATCCGGCCGACGCCCCGCAACGCGATGCGTATGCCGACGCGCTGCACGCGCTGCGCGCCAAAAAAGGCATGACCGCCGACGCAGCACGCGACGCGGTGCGCGATCCGTTGACGTACGCCAACCTGATGGTGCGGCTCGGCGACGCGGACGGCTCGGTCGCGGGCGCCGTGCATGCGACGGCCGACGTCGTGCGCGCGGCGATCCAGCTGATCGGCGTGGACCCGGCGTTCCGGATCGTGTCGAGCTTCTTCCTGATGATGCTGTGCGAACCGTTCCACACGATCAAGGGCGGGCTGATCTTCTCCGACTGCGCGCTCGTCGTCGATCCGGATGCCGGCCAGCTCGCCGAAATCGCGATGGCCGCCGCCGACAGCGCACAAGCGCTGCTCGGCGAGGAACCGCGCGTCGCGATGCTGTCGTTCTCGACGAGCGGCAGCGCGCATCACGCGGCCGTCGACAAGGTGACGGCCGCGACCGCGCAGGTGCGCGAACTGCGCCCCACCCTCGCGATCGACGGCGACGTGCAGCTCGACGCGGCGATCGTCGCGGAGATCGCCGAGCGCAAGATCGCGCATTCGCAGGTGGGCGGCCATGCGAACGTGCTCGTGTTCCCGAGCCTCGAGGCCGGCAACATCGGCTACAAGCTCGCCGAACGGATCGGCCGCGCGAAGGCCGTCGGGCCGCTGCTGCAGGGGCTGCGCCGGCCCGCGAACGACCTGTCGCGCGGCTGCAGCGCCGACGACGTGTATCACGTAATCGCGGCAACCACCGTACAGGCGCAGGCGGCCGCGCAACGCGCCGCGACCGGCGAGGCCGCGCCCGCATGACGGCAGACAAACTGGCGATCCTGATCGCGGTGATCGGCGCCGGCAGCTATTTCCAGACCGTCACCGGCTTCGGGCTCGGGATGATCGTGATGGGCGCGACGAGCGGCTTCGGGCTCGCGCCGCTCGCCACCGTCGCCACGCTGATGAGCGTCGTGTCGCTCGCGAACGGCGCGGCCGCGCTGCCCGGCCGGCTGCATCACATCGACTGGCGCGCGGTCGGCGCGGCGACGCTCGGCATCCTGCCGTCGGTGGTCGCGGGCGTGCTGCTGCTCGAATGCCTGAGCCGCTCGGCGGCCGACCTGCTGCAACTGATCCTCGGCGCGGTCGTGCTGTACGGCGGCCTGAGCGCGGCGCTGCGCCCGACGCCGCTCACGGCGCGCTCGGACAACCGCAGCTTCTTCGTCAGCGGCCTGTTCGGCGGGCTGCTGAGCGGCATGTTCGGCGTGTCGGGGCCGCCGCTGATCTTCCAGTTCTACCGGCAGCCGTTGACGCTCGTGCAGATCCGCTGCGCGCTGATCGTGCTGTTCACGACGACCTCGGCCACGCGTGTGCTGTACAGCGCATGCGAAGGCCAGATCGATCGCGACATCTGGCTGCTGGCCGCGATCGCGACGCCGGTCGTGATGCTGACGACGGTCGCCGCGCGCCACTATCCGCCGCCGCTGTCGCCGGTCGCGCTGCGCCGGCTCGCGTTCGGCGTGCTGATGGCGATCGGCATCGGGCTGATCGCGACGTCGCTGCCGCCGCTGCTGCGCGGCGTGTAGTGCCGCGCGGCGCACGCCGCATCGAACCCTCCGGCGCGCGGCATTCGCGCTGCGATGCGCACGCACAGTGCCCGCTTCACCGCCGCGCACCGATCCAGTGCGCGATTTCGACGAGCCGCTTCATGTCCGGCGCCGACGCAAGATCGATCGCGAGCCGGTGCCGGTAGTACGGGCCGAGATCGAGCCCGACGCCGAGCCCGAGGACGTCGACGCGGCCGGCCGCTTCCTGGCGCGCGACCACCTGCTTCAGGTGATTGTCGAGGTAGAACGGATCGTTCGCGAGCGCCGTCGCGCCGTCCATCGGGCTGCCGTCCGAGATCACGACGAGGATCTTGCGCGCTTCCGGCCGCGCCGCGAGCCGTGCACATGCCCATTCGACCGCTTCGCCGTCGACGCCCTCGCGGAACAGGTCGGCCTTGAACAGCGCGGCGATGCCCGTGCGCGCATGCCGCCAGCGCGTGTCCGCGTCCTTGAACACCAGGTGGCCGGTTTCGTTGAGCCGGCCCGGATGGCGCGGCTTGCCGCGCGCGAGCCAGTCCTGCCGCGCGCGGCCGCCGTTCCACGCGAGCGTCGTGAAGCCGAGCACTTCGGTGGCAAGGCCGGCGGCATCGCCGGCGCGGGCCAGCGTGTCGACCATCAGCGCGACGCCGTCGATCCACGTCTTCATCGATCCCGAGCAGTCGATCAGGAACGCCAGCGCGCAGTCCGCGTGCGGCCGCATGCGTTCGAGCCGGAACAACCGCCGTTCGGCCGGCGAGCTGACGAGCTGCGCGAGCCGGCGGCCGTCGAGGCGGCCGTGCTCCTCGCCGAACGACCAGCCGTCGGCCTGCGGCACGACGAGCGCCGCGCGCAGCACCCGTGCGAGCCGCGTGACGTTGATCCGCTGCGCGGCGACCTGACCGTCGAGCCGGTCGCGATACTCGCGCAGCAGTGCCGCGCGGATCTGCGCGGCCGGCCGGAGTTCGCGGTCGTAACGCGTCGTGTACGCGCGGTAGACCGCATCGCCGCCATGCAGCACGACGCTGTCGCCCGTTTCGACGAGTGCCGGCAGGTCGATGCCCGTGTCGTCGAAATCGACCCATAGCGAGAAATTCGTCAGCGCATCGTCCTGCTCGCGTGCGTCTTCCGATGCCGTTTCGACGACGGCCGCGCGCGCGTCGCGGATCATCGCCGCAATCCGGCGCGCGAGCGTCAGCGCGTGTTCCGCGAATGCGCGCTGATCGTGCCGGCAGCGCTTGAGCCCCGCGAGCGGCACGCCGATCTCCGGCACGATCGCCGCGCGCGACGCTTCGATCAGGTCTTCCGTTTCTTCGAGCACCGGCCAGCCGGTCAGCCGCGACCACGCGATCTGCGCGACCGTGTACACGAGGATCCCGACATGCGTATCGGCCTGCCCCGACCGGTGAAACGCGCGCGACCAGGTTTCGAAACGATGGCGCAGGTTCTGCACGACGCCGCGCATCACGGGTGACGCGAGCGATTCGCAGCGCAGTTGCTCGAGCATTTCGAACAGCACGCGTTCGACCGGATCGTCGCCGGACAACGCGCGATGCAGGTCGGCATCCGAATGCAGGATGCGCAGCGCGGCGCCGTCGGCCGCGCCGCGCCACGACGCGAGATCGTCGTCGGCGGCCTGCGCGCGCAGGTGCGGCGCATGGATCGGCAGCGGCCGCAGGTCACGGCATACGCGGCCCGCACGGTAATGCAGCGCCGCATCGCGAGTCAGCGCACGCACGGTCGACGCGCCCAACGCTTCGCGCGCCGACGCGCGACGTGCGGCGTCGCGATCGGCGCTCACCGCCCGGCTCCCGGCGCGCCGCCGCCGGCGCGCGACGCAACCGCCAGTTCCTCGCCGAAGCAGCGCTGGTAATACTCGGCGACGACGGGCCGCTCGGCGTCGTCGCACTTGTTCAGGAACGTGAGCCGGAACGCGAGCGCCGGATCGCGGAAAATCCGGCAGTTCTCGGCCCAGTTGATCACCGTGCGCGGCGACATCAGCGTGGACAAATCGCCGGTCGCGAAGCCGTTGCGCGTCAGCTCCGCGAGGCTCACCATCGATTCGAGCAGCGGGCGGCCGGCTTCGTCGGCGAGTTCGGGCACGCGCGCACGCACGATGCCGATCTCCTCGTCGCGCGGCAGATAGTCGAGCGTGGCGACCACGTTCCAGCGATCCATCTGCGCATGGTTGAGCATCTGCGTGCCGTGATACAGCCCGTTCAGGTTGCCGAGCCCGACCGTGTTCGCCGTCGCGAACAGCCGGAACGACGGATGCGGATGGATCACGCGGTTCTGGTCGAGCAGCGTGAACTTGCCGTCGCGTTCGAGAATCCGCTGGATCACGAACATCACATCGGGCCGCCCCGCATCGTATTCGTCGAAGATCAGCGCGACGGGCCGCTGCAGCGCCCACGGCACGATGCCTTCCTGGAACTCGGTCACCTGCACGTCGTCGCGCACGACGATCGCATCCTTGCCGACGAGGTCGAGCCGGCTGATGTGGCCGTCGAGGTTCACGCGCACGCACGGCCAGTTCAGCCGGGCCGCGACCTGTTCGATATGCGTCGACTTGCCGGTGCCGTGCATCCCCTGCACGAGCACGCGGCGGTTGCACGCGAAGCCGGCGAGGATCGCGAGCGTGACGTCCGGGTTGAAACGGTATGCGTCGTCGATATCGGGCACGTGGTCGTCGCGCGCGCTGAACGCGGGCACCATCAGGTCCGAATCGAACCCGAACCGTTCGCGGACCGACACCATGCAGTCCGGCTTGTTCGTCACCCCTTCCATTGCGTTGCGCTCCTGTCGTTGCCTGTCTTTGTCGGTGTTTGTCGGTGTTTGCGTGTCGCTACCCGATGCGCGGGCGTCGATCCTTGTTTACGGAACGATTCGTTCCACCGCCGGCAATCCGTGCCGGCTTGCCGCACCCGCCGCCCCGTGCGGCCGGCCTGTCGGGCCGTTCGGTACAATGGCCGCAGTCCAGTTTCCGGAACGCCTGCCATGCTGCCCGCGGATACGCCCACACTGCGCGCCTTCGCGCTGCTCGAACATCTCGTCCAGGCCGGCGATGCCGTGTCGCTCGCCGATCTCGTGCGCGAGGTCGATATCCCGAAGGCATCGCTGCACCGGATGCTCGCGTCGCTCGAAGCCGGCGGCCTCGTGATCCGCGAGCCGGGCCGCAAGAACGCGTATGCGATCGGCCCGCGCCTCGCCCGGCTCGGCACCGGCGTGATGCTGCATGCGGGCGCGCGCCGGCTTCGCCATGCGATCCTCGAACGGCTCGTCGCCGATCTCGGCGAAACCTGCAACCTCACCGCGCTGCACGACACGGAAGTCGTCTATCTCGACCGCGTCGAAGCCGACTGGCCGCTGCGCCTCGACCTGAAGCCCGGCTCGCGCGTGCCCGCGCATTGCAGCGCGAGCGGCAAGCTGCTGCTCGCGCTGCTGCCGCGCGACGAGCGCGCCGCGCTGGTGCGCGCGCTGGCGCTGCCGCGCTACACGCCGAATACGATCTCCGATCCCGAACTGCTCGAAGCCGAACTCGACCGCACCGCGCACAAGGGCGTCGCGATCGACAACGAGGAATTCGTCGCGGGCATCGCGTGCATCGCGGCACCGGTCGTCGGCGACGACGGCGCGTGCATCGCCGCGGTCGCCGTGCATGCGCCCGTGTCGCGCGCGCCGCTGTCGCGGCTGCTCGACTGCGTGCCGCGCCTGCAGGAAGCGGCCGGCGCGCTCGCGGCGACCTTCTAGCGCCGCGCGGCAGCACGCGCGCAACGTCATGACGCGCGCTGGTAGTAGATGTTCTGCGGATGCCGCGCATCCGCGAAGAAGAACCAGCGTTCCGCGACCAGCCCCGCATACTGGATCACGAATGCCGCGCCGAGCACGACGGCCGCCGCGACCGACGTCGGCGCGAGCGCGCCCGCGCCGGTCAGCACGAACGGCACCGCGAATGCGCCGGTCAGGAAGCCGGCCTTCACCACACGCAGCGCGCCGTTGCCCTGCCCGTGAAAGAACTCCCGCGTATTGAACGCACTGGCCGTGAAACCGCGCGACTTCTGTTCGACCTTCTCGTGGCGAATACCGGTCGCGCTCTGCACGGTCGACTTCGGCCGCAGCCGCGCATTGCGCGCGAGCGACGCGAGCCGTGCGACGCAGCCCGCGAGCGTCAGCACGCACGCGGCCGCCGCGAGCCGGCCGACCAGCGCCGGCGCGAGCCAGGCGGCGCAAGCCGTCGCCAGCGTGCAGCCCGACGCGCAGCCGAGCAGCACGAAGTTCACGAGCGTCAACGGGCTCGCCCATTCCTGCAGGAATCGCAGGCACGCGTAGATCATCGCGGTACACACGAACAGCGCGACGCTCGCGAGCGCGCCGGCCGCGCCGATCAGCAACGTGCCGTGCCAGCCGAACAGGTGGGCCACGCCATACGCGAACGCGCACGCGAGAAACACCGGCAGCGCGATGCATTCGCGCGACAGCCACGACGTGCGCCACATCGCGATCGCGCGCCACGCGCGTTCGGGGTGGCCGAGATGGAAGAACGACGCGAACAGGCCGAGCACGCCGAGCGCGACCGACAGCGCGGCGCCCGTCACGTAGAACGCGGCGGCCACGTCGACGCCGGCCACGCGCGCGAGCGCCTCGACGCTCACGAGCGTCAACAGCAAACCCTGTGCGGCGCCGCACAGCGTGGTGAGGAAAACGACCGAAAAGGCTGGACGCATGGCAACTCCGTCTGGTTCTGGATGAAAAGCGCGGGGCTCAGCGCTGCGTCGCGAGCGACACGAGATCGACGTCGCCACGCGCCGCGCGGGCTTCGAACGAGTCGCTCCCGTCGCGGCCGGTCGACCCGCTGCCGCATGTGCCGCCGCTGCCGCATGCGCACGATGCTTCGGTCTTCACGCGCGGCAGGTAATGGTTCGACGGCCGCGTGCCCCATTCGGGCATCAACGCATAACCGCCGCGTTCGCGGATCGCGCGCGACACGTCCGACTCCGGATCGTGCACGTCGCCGAACAGCCGCGCCGACGTCGGGCATGCGAGCACGCACGCGGGTTTCCGGTCGCGTTCGGGCAGTGCGTCGTTGTCGATGCGGTCCGCGCACAACGTGCACTTCGTCATCTCCTTGCGGCCTTCGTCGAGTTCGCGCGCGCCGTACGGGCACGCCCACGCGCAGTACTTGCAGCCGATGCACTTGTCGTAGTCGACCAGCACGATCCCGTCCGACTTGCGCTTGTAGCTCGCGCCGGTCGGACAGACGGGCACGCACGGCGGATCCTCGCAATGCAGGCACGACTTCGGGAAATGGATCGTGTCGGTCATCGGGAACACGCCCGCTTCGTACGTCTGCACGCGGTTGAAGAAGGTGCCGGACGGATCGTCGTCGTACGGGCGCAGATCGGCGAGACTGCCGGCTTCGCCCGACGTGTTCCATTCCTTGCAGCTCGTCACGCAGGCATGGCAGCCGACGCACACGTTCAGGTCGATGACGAGGGCCATCTGGGTCATGGTCGTGCTCCTTCGATCAACGGTCGTCAGGTTTCGGGCCGGCGGAAGTCGCGCGCCGCAGCCGCGCGGCGAATGCGCCGGTGCCCGCGAAATACGCCTGCACGCGCTGCAGCACGCGCGGCGTGCCGGGCAGCGCCGGCATCGGCGCGAACTGCGGCAGCGTGGTCGCCGCATCGGCTTCGGCCGGATAGATCCGCACCTGCACGTCGTACCAGCCGGCCTGCCCGGTGATCGGATCGGAGTTCGACATCCGCGCGCCGTCACGCGCCGCATCCGGCAGTTCGTCGGTAATGACGTGGTTCAGCAGGAAACCGCGCTGCGACTCGCCCGCCTGCGGCCCGAGGTTCCACGCGCCGGCCGCCTTGCCGATCGCGTTCCACGTCCACACGGTGCCGGGCTCCACGGCCTCGCTGTAGCGTGCGCGGCAACGCACCTTGCCCCACGGCGATTCGACGTAGATCCACGCGCCGTCGTCGATCTGCTGCGCGGCGGCCGTCACGGGGTTCACGAACAGATGGTTCTCGCCGTGGATCTGTCGCAGCCACGCGTTCTGCGAATCCCACGAGTGGTACATCGCCATCGGCCGCTGCGTGATCGCCGCGAGCGGATAGCGGCCCGTGTCGGTCAACCCGCTTTCGAGCGACCGGTGCCAGAACGGCAGCGGATCGAAATAACGCGCGATGCGTTCGCGCAGATGGTCAGGCGGCTGGCGGCCCGACGTGCGCCCCTGCGCGGCGAGCCGGAATTTCTGCATCACGTCCGAGTAGAGCTGGATCACGATCGGCACGCCGAACTTGCGCATCCCGTTGTCGACCGCCCACTGCATGTAGGGGCCGTTGCAGTTGCGCATGTACTGCAGCGGCTCCGGCAACCGGTGGTGGTACACGCAGTTGTTCTCCGCATAACGCTTCCACTGGTCGGGGTTCGGCTCGCCGACGACGGCCTTGTCGCCGTCCTTGCCACGCCAGCCGATCAGGAAGCCGGTGCCCGAATCGGGTGCGGTCTGGAAGTTGACGACGAAATCCGGATAGTCGCGGTACTTGCGCTGCCCGTCCGCCGTCGTGAAGGCCGGAAACTTCAGCCGGCTCGCGAGCTCGATCAGCACTTCCTGGAACGGCTTGCACTCGCCGGTCGGCGGCACGACGGGCACGCGCACCGAGTCGACCGGGCCGTCGAATTCGGAGATCGGCCGGTCGAGCACCGACATCACGTCATGCCGTTCGAGGTAGGTGGTGTCGGGCAGGATCAGGTCGGCGAACGCCGTCATCTCCGACGCGAACGCATCGCACACGACGAGGAACGGGATCCGGTATTCGCCGTCGTCGCGCTTGTCGACCAGCATCTTGCGCACTTCCGTCGTGTTCATCGACGAATTCCACGCCATGTTGGCCATGAAGATCAGCAGCGTATCGATCGGATAGGGATCGCCGCGCCACGCATTGGTGATCACCGAATGCATGAGCCCGTGCACCGCGAGCGGGTATTCCCAGGAGAACGCCTTGTCCAGCCGCGCGGGCGTGCCGTCCGGATGCACGAACAGGTCCTCGGGGCCGGCGGGCCAGCCGAGCGGGCCGGTCGCAAGCGGCGTGTTCGGCCTGATCTGGCCGGGATCGTTCGGCGGTTTCGCCGACGGCGGCACCGCGCGCGGATACGGCGCCTTGTGCCGGAAGCCGCCCGGCCGGTCGATCGTGCCGAGCAGCGACATCAGCACCGCGAGCGCGCGGATCGTCTGGAAGCCGTTCGAATGGGCGGCGAGCCCGCGCATCGCATGGAACGCGATCGGCACGCCCTTCACCGTCGCATGTTCCTTGCCCCACGAGTCGGTCCAGCGCACCGGCAGCTCGATCGCATGCTCGCGCGCGACCGTCTCCATCTCGCGTGCGAGGCGGCGGATCGTGTCGGCCGCGATGCCGGTGATGTCGGCCGCCCACTCGGGCGTGCAACCGGCCACCTGTTCGCGCAGCAGCGTGAACGACGGCGCGACGGGCGTGCCGTCGCCGAGCGTGTAGCGGCCGTCGAGCGCCGGTTCGGCGCCTTCCGTGTGATGCAGCACCGCGCGGTTCGTCTTCGTGTCCCACCACATCCGGTTCTGCGGATACAGCGCGTTGACTTCCGGCGCGCCGGCGTCACGCACGAACAGGCCGAACGTGTCGGCGCCTTCGCGCTGGTCGACCAGCTCGGCCGCGTTCGTGAAGCGCGACACGAATTCGAGGTCGAACGCGTCGCGCGCGATCAGCTCGTGCATCAGCGCCATGAACAGCGCGCCGTCGGTGCCGGGGCGAATCGGAATCCATTCGTCGGCGATCGCCGCGTAGCCGGTGCGCACCGGATTGATCGCGATGAAGCGGCCGCCCGCGCGCTTGAACTTGCCGAGCGCGATCTTCAGCGGATTCGAATGGTGGTCTTCCGCGGTGCCGATCATGAAGAACAGCTTTGCGTGGTCGAGATCGGGCCCGCCGAATTCCCAGAACGAGCCGCCGATCGTGTAGATCATCCCGGCCGCCATGTTCGCCGAACAGAACCCGCCATGCGCCGCATAGTTCGGCGTACCGAACTGTTTCGCGAACAGGCCGGTGAGCGCCTGCATCTGGTCGCGGCCGGTGAACAGCGCGAACCGCTTCGGGTCGGTCGCGCGCAGGTGCGCGAGGCGCTTTTCGAGCACGTCGAACGCGACGTCCCACGACACCGGCTCGAACTGCGCGTCGCCGCGCTCGGCGCCCGGCTTGCGCATCAGCGGCTGCGTGAGCCGCGCGGGCGAATACTGCTTCATGATCCCCGACGAACCTTTCGCGCAGATGACGCCCTGGTTCAGCGGATGCTCCGGATTGCCGTCGATGTAACGCACCTCGCCGTCGCGCAGGTGCACGCGAATGCCGCAGCGGCACGCGCACATGTAGCACGTCGTCGTCTTGATATCGGCCTGCTCGTCGCGCTCGCGTGCCCGATGTTCCATCGTCTGTCCTCGTTCGCGGATGAGGGCGCCCCCCGCGGGGCACGCCCGTGAATCGATTCGTCCATGCTAGTCGCGCCGGCCGCCGACATAAAGTCGCATCCTCCGATCGGTTCTATCGCGCGGCCCGATAGTTGGCCGCGCGATCCATCGGGCCGCCGCCGGCGCCGCATGCGCAAAGACCCGGCTTGCGTGCCGGGCCTTCGACGTCATGCGTTACCGGGCATTACCGCGGCGGATACGCGAGCAGTTCGCTGTCGTCGAGATGCTCGCGGCGGCTGCGGCGCGTGAGCCCGTAAGCGACGACCAGCACGGCGAGGCTTGCGACGCCGAGCCACAGCGGCTTGCGCTGGTCCGGGATGAACGCCATCGCGACGAGGATGCCGACCATGCCGACGATCGCGACCCAGGTGAGGTACGGGTACGCCCACATCCTGACGCGCAGCTTGCTCGCGGCCACCGGGTCGAGACGCTTGCGCAGGCGCAGTTGCGAGAACGCGATCAGCACGTACACGAACAGCGCGACGGTGCCGTACGAATTGACGAGGAACGCGAACACGGTATCGGGCGACACGTACGACATCACGACCGACACGTAGCCGAACACCGTGCCGAGCAGGATCGCGCGCACCGGCACGCCGCGCTTGTTGACCTTCGCGAGTGCGGCCGGCGCATCGCCGTGGCGGGTCAGTGCAAACAGCATCCGCGACGCCGCATAGAGGCCCGAGTTGAGCGCGGACAGCACGGCCGTCAGCACGATCGCGTTCATCACGTTGGCGGCGGCCGGCAGGCCCATCACTTCGAGCGCGCTGACGTACGGCGTGGCCATCTGATGCGAATTCCACGGCACCAGCGCGACGACGAGCGCGACCGAGCCGACGTAGAACACCAGCACGCGGGTGATCACCGAATTGGTGGCCTTCGCGACGGCTTTCGCGGGCTCCTTGGCCTCGGCCGCCGCGATCGTGACGATCTCGGCGCCGAAGTAGAAGCCGGTGGCCGCGACCGCCCCGCTCATCACCGGCCCGATGCCGAGTGGCATGAAACCGCCGTGGCCGAGCAGCGTCGGCAGCACGGAAGTCGTGTGCATCGACGCGGGCCACAGGCCGAGCACGTAGAGGCCGCCGAGGAACAGGAACACGATGATCGCGCCGACCTTGATCGACGAGAACCAGAACTCGAACTCGCCGTAGCTGCCGACCGAGATCAGGTTCGTGAGCGTCAGCACGACCAGCAGCGCGAGGCTGATGAGCCACGCCGGTGTGTCAGGCAGCCAGAACTGGATCAGCTTGGCGCCGGCGACCGCTTCGAGCGCGACGACGATCACCCAGAAATACCAGTACATCCAGCCGGTGAGGAAACCCGCCATCTTGCCGGGCCCGCGCCAGTTGCCGAACGCGAGGCGCGCGTATTCGTAGAACGAGCCGACGGCCGGCATCGCGCAGGCCATCTCGCCGAGCATCCGCATCACGAGCACGACCAGCCCGCCCGTGATCAGGAACGACAGAATCGCGGCCGGCCCGGTCTGCTGAATCACCACGCCGCTGCCGACGAACAGCCCGGCACCGATCACGCCGCCAAGCGCGATCATCGTCATGTGGCGCTGCTTGAGCCCACACTTCAGGTCACTCTGGTTCATCGAGGGTTGCATGTCTTCTCCATATCCAGTTGTCCGGACGCCGCCCGCGCCACCGTCGGGTGAACGCGGGCGCCGCCGGCGACGGCGCGTGCAGGGGCGCCTGCAGCCCCGGCCGCACGGATTTCCGTTGCTTTTCTTGTGTTGGACGGCCCGGCGCGCGTTGCATCACGCCGGGCGATGTGCACTGCCTTCAGGGCTTTTTCAGGGCTTTTCGTCGTTCCTGAAGTACGACAGGTAGAGCATCCGCTGCCCGATGCGCCGGAACGGCGCGAACGGGTGGCCGGGCAGCGGCGACGTGAAGATCGGCAGCGTCTGGCGTGCGCCCTTCCCCGCGATCTGCTCGGCCAATCGGCGGCCGGCCTGCTGCGAATACGACACGCCGTTGCCGCCGTAGCCGAGCGCGTAGTACACCGACTGGCGCGGATCGGGCTGGCACACGCGCGGCATCATGTCGTGGCTCACGTCGACCCAGCCCCACCACGAATAATCGATCTGCACGCCGCGCAGCGCGGGAAACTTGCGCGCCATCCCTTCCTTCAGCAATTCGACATGGCGCGGGTTCGGCGCATCGTCGCCGGTGATCGCGCTGCGGCTGCCGATCTGCAGACGGCGATCGGGCAGGAAACGGTAGTAGAAGCGCAGCGTACGCGTATCGGTCAGCACCTGCGTCGTGCGGAAATTGCACGCGTCGATTTCCGCGTCGGTGAGCGGGCGCGTGACCATCGAATTCGACAGGATCGGCATCACCTTGCTGCGCAGCGACGGATGCAGCGTCTGCGCCGTGTACGCACCGGTCGCGATGCCGACCGCCCGGGCACGCACGACGCCGCCGGGCGTGCGCAGATGGTGCACGCCGTCGATCGTCTCGAAGCCGAGCACCGGGCTGCTCGTATGCACCTTCGCGCCGGCTGCGCGCGCGAGGCGCAGGTAGCCGAACGCGAGCTTCAGCGCATGGATGCCGATGCCTTCCGGCTCGTGCAGCGCGCCGGCCGCCTCGTGGTCGTTGATGAATTCACGGCGGAAGGTTTCCGCGCTCAGCAGTTCGGACGGGTAGCCGAACACGTCCTTCCACACCTTCGCCTCGGCCGCGAGCTTCGCCATGATGCGCGGACGGTGCGCGATCAGGAAATGGCCGCCCGGCTGCGGATCGCAGTCGATTTCCGACACCAGCGACTTGAAGTGTTCGAAGCCTTCGAGGATCTCGTCGTGCATCTTCAGCGCGACGTCCTTGCCCCAGCGCTCGATCCACTGCGAGCGCGACAGCCGTCCCGATGCGTTCTGCCCCTGCCCGCCGTTGCGGCTGCTGCAGCCCCAGCTGGTGCGGTTGGCCTCGAGCACGACGGCCTTGATGCCATGGTCCCGCGCGAGGCACAGCGCGGTCGCGAGGCCCGTGTAGCCGGCGCCGATGATCGCGACGTCGACGTCGAGATCGCGCGTGACGGGGCCGTCGTCGGGCGGCGGGTTGCCGGCCGTCGCGACCCAGTAGGTCGGCGCGTACTGCTTGCCGCAACCTGGCCCCGGCGACACGAGCGGATCGTAGGTCGGGTCGTAACGCGTATCGTTCGACCGGCCGCCGGCAAAACCGCTCGCGGTGCGTTCGATGGAAGGGGTCGACATGGTCAGACCTCCGATGCGGGCTTGCCTGCCGCGCCGCAACGGGCGCGCGAGGCGATTCGACTGACTGATGCGGGGCGTACGCTCGCCGGGCGGGCGAATGCTGCCGACTGCCTGTTGGTCATGCCTGTCTCCTGATCGTTCTCTTCGGGTCGATCGTGTGCAGATGCTTCAATGCGGCGATCTGTCGAGGAAAGTGTAGGCAGGCCGTTTTTTGGCAGGTAGGGCCAGTGGGCCGGATTCGCTTGGACCAGCGTGCGAGGGTGCCGAACGGCGGGGAATGGCAGGCGACCGCGGGCGGGCGGCGGCAGTCGCGGCGCGGGCTCGCCCCCGGACAATCGGGAGCCCGAACGGCGGGCAGCAGCGGACGAGCGGTTGGCGACAACGATCAGCGGCGCGGACACGGGCGCCGCCGACTGATGATCGACGACCGCCAACCGCCCCGTCGAAACGGCCCCGCGCCCCGCCCGCTCCCTCCGCCCCTCCCGCCGTCACATCGCGCGCACCGCGACCTCGGCCACGCTGCCGCGCTTCTCGATCGCCCGCGCGGACACGATCGACAGGAGTGCAGACAACATCACGTACACCCCGACGAGCCACGGCGCACCGCCGTTCACGCGCAGCAACGCGGTCGCGACGATCGGCGTCAGGCCGCTCGCGAAGATGCCCGACACCTGGTAGACGAACGAAATGCCCGTGTACCGCACGTTCGCGTCGAACAGCTCCGCGAACAGCGCGGCCTCGGGCCCGTACGCCATCGCGTAGAAGATCCCGAACGGGATCACCAGCGCGAGCCATACGGCGAGCAGGTTCGACGATTGCGTCTGCAGCAGCCAGAACGCGGGCAGCACCGACAGCCCGCACAGCGTCGCGCCCCACCGGTACACCCGCGCGCGGCCGAGCCGGTCGGACAGGCTGCCGAACACGGGGATGAACCCGCACATCACGACCGCCGCGCTCATCACGCCGAGCAGCGCGTCGCCGCGCGAGATCGACAGGTTGCGCGTCATGTAGCCGATCGAGAACACCGCGAACACGTTGAAGAACACGCCGTCGATATAGCGCGCGCCCATCCCGAGCAGGATCGCCTGCCGGTAGTTGGCGAGCAGTTCGACCACCGGCAGCTTCGTATCGCGCCGCTGGCGCTTGAGCGCGACGAATTCGGGCGTATCGGCCACCCGCGTGCGGATGTAGAAGCCGACCGCGACGAGCAGCAGCGACGCCGCGAACGCCACGCGCCAGCCCCATGCGAGGAACGCGGCGTCCGGCAGCACGCGCGACAGCGCCGCGACCACGCCGGCCGCGAGGCACAGCCCGATCGCGAGCCCGATCTGCGGCAGGCTCGCGTACAGCCCGCGCCGGTGCGGCGGCGCATATTCGTACGCCATCAGCACCGCGCCGCCCCACTCGCCGCCGAGGCCGATGCCCTGCAGCACGCGCAGCGTCAGCAGCAGCACCGGCGCCCACATGCCGATCTGCGCGTAGGTCGGCAGGAACGCGACGCCGGCCGTCGACACGCCCATGATCAGCATCGTCAGGATCAGCGCGGACTTGCGCCCGACGCGGTCGCCGAGATGGCCGAACAGCAAGCCGCCGAGCGGCCGCGTGACGAAGCCGACCGCGAACGTCGCATACGCGAGCATCGTCGACACGAACGGGTCGCCCGCCGGAAAGTACTGCTTGTCGAACACGATGCCGGCGACCACGCCGTACAGGAAAAAGTCGTACCACTCGACGGTCGCGCCGATCACGCTGGCCGCGGCCACGCGTCGGACGACCCGGGATTCGATTGCCATGCGAGCTTCTCCAGGTAAGGATGCGCCGCAACCTGCCCCGACGCCGTACCGGCGGGGGCATCGATGAACGCGCGGCGGCCGTCCGGGCGCAGGCGCACGGGCCACGCGGGGAGATGCGTGGCGAGCCCCTACGCGACGGCCTCGGCGGCCGGCGCGACGCTGCGGCCGCGATCGGCGGCGCGCGCGTCGTCGAGGATCATGTCGGACGCCTTCTCGGCGACCATCACGATCGGCACGTTGGTATTGCCCGATACGAGGGTCGGCATGATCGAGCAGTCGACCACGCGCAGCCCGCGCGTGCCGTACACGCGCAGCCGCTCGTCGACGACCGCGAGCGGATCGCTCGCGACGCCCATTTTCGCCGTACCGGACGGATGAAAGATCGTCTGCCCGTATTCCCGGCAGAACTCGAGCAGCTCGTCGTCCGTCTGCGCGTCCGCGCCCGGCCGCACCTCGCGCTTCATCAGCGGCGCCATCGGCTCGGTGGCCGCGACGCGTCGCGCGAAGCGCACGCCGGCCACCGTCGTGCGGCGGTCGCGCTCGGTGTCGAGATAGTTCGGCTGGATCGACGGCGCGTCGCGCGCATCGTCGGTGCGGATTCGCACGGTGCCGCGCGATTCGGGCCGCAGCTGGCAGATCGAATACGTGCAGCCGGGAAACGGATGCACGCTGCCGCCCGCCGAATCCGCCGACAGCGTCGAGAAATGGAACTGGATGTCGGGCGTCGCCGATTCGTCCGGCAGCGCACGGCAGAACATCCCGCCCTGGTTGATGCCGATCGCGAGCGGGCCGCCGCGGAACAGCGCCCATTGCAGCCCCATCTTCGCGCGGCCGACCCACGAATGCAGTTCGTCGTTGGTCGTGATCGGCTTCGTCACTTCATAGATCAGACGAATCTGCAGATGATCCTGCAGGTTCTCGCCGACGCCCGCCCGATCGGCGACGACCGGAATCCCGTGCCGCCCCAGCAGCGCGGCCGGCCCGACGCCCGACACCTGCAGCAGTTGCGGCGACTGCAGCGCGCCGGCCGCGAGGATCACCTCGCGCAGCGCACGCACGTCGTGAACCTTGCCGTGCTGCACGTACCGCACGCCGGACGCCTGCGTGCCGTCGAACAGCACCTTCAGCGCCTGCGCATCGGTTTCGACATGCAGGTTCGGCCGCCCGCGCGCGGGTTTCAGGTAGGCCACCGCCGTCGAGCAGCGCAGCCCGTTGCGCGTGGTGAGCTGGTAGTAGCCCACGCCCTCCTGGTCGCCCGTGTTGAAATCGTCGACGGTGCGCACGCCGAGCCGGTTCGACGCGGCGACGAACGCATCGACGAGTTCGTGCCGCTGCCGGATCGCGGAAGCCCACAACGGGCCGCCGGTGCCGCGCGTCGGCCCTTCGCCGAGCGTGTTGTGTTCGAGCTTGCGGAAATACGGCAGGCATTCGCGCCAGCTCCAGCCGCGATTGCCGAGCGCGGCCCAGTGATCGTAGTCCTGCTGCTGCCCGCGCACGTAGATCAGCCCGTTGATCGAGCTGCAGCCGCCGAGCGTGCGGCCGCGCGGCCAGTACAGGCGGCGGTTGTGCATGTTCGGATCGGGATCGGTGTGGAAGCCCCAGTTGTACACGGGGTGGAACATCGTCTTGCCGTAGCCGATCGGCACGTGGATCCACATATAGCTGTCGGCGGGGCCGGCTTCCAGCAGGCACACCGTATGGCGGCCGCCGTCGGACAGCCGGTTGGCGAGGACGCAACCGGCCGATCCCGCGCCGACCACGACATAGTCGAAGCTGCGTGTCATTCCGTGTCTCCGTTCCGGGGTTTTGAAAAAATCCGGTATGTTTCGTCCAAATTTATTGAGCGCACGGAGCACGTACAAGCCGATTTATTGTCCACGCGGCGAATGTGGTACAAAAACCGTTCAATTCGTTTCATTTCCATCGCACACACACCATCCCGGGACGCACGCCGATCCCGACGGAGGAGACACATGCGCGAACCTGCCCCCGCGCTGCCCGATGGCGCGCCCGCCGACGACGCGCGCGTGCTGCGCGCCCTCGCCGTGCTCGAAGCGCTCGCGTCGGCCGGCCAGCCGTACACGCTGTCGCAGCTCGCCGCGCGGCTGCATATCCCGAAGGCGACGCTGCTGCGGCTGATCGAGTCGCTGGAGGCGCGCGGCTACGTGATCCACATGCCCGACTCGCGCGGCCACGACCGCGGCATCGCGCTCGGCCCGCGCGCCGCGCAGTTCGCGCTCGCGGCGCTGTCGAACAACACCTTCACGCGCGGCTGCCGCTCGGTGCTGCGCGCGCTCGTCGACGTGCTCGGCGAAACCTGCAACCTCACCGCGCTCGACGGCGACACGGTGCTGTACGTCGAACGTGTCGAGACGACCGAGCCGCTGCGGCTCGAGATGCGGCCCGGCATGCGCGTGCCGCTGCACTGCACGGCGAGCGGCAAGCTGTTCCTGTCGCAGATGAATGCGCTGGAGCGCAACGCGATGCTCGCGCGGCTCACGCTGAAGAAGATGACCTACCGGACGCTGACCGATGCGCAACTGCTCGCGGCCGAGCTCGACCGGCTCGCCGCGCGCGGCGTCGGCATCGACAACGAGGAATTCGTGCGCGGGATGGTGGCCGTCGCGGTGCCGGTGAAGGATGCCGCGAGCGGCCGCGTGCTCGCGGCGCTCGCCGTGCATGCGCCGACCGCGCGCGCGACGCTCAACGATCTGCTGGAGAACGTGCCGAAAATGCGCGACGCGGCGACGCGGCTCGCCCCGCTGCTGCAGGCGGCCGATGGCGCACCGGCGGGTTGAAGCGGCTGTGCGTGGTCACTCGGTCACTCGGTCACTCGGTCACTCGGTCACGCGGTCACGCGGTCAAGCGGTCAAGCGGTCAAGCGGTCAAGCGTTCAAGCGTTCAAGCGAGGTGATAACGCAGCCAGAAGGTTTCGCGGCACGCGTTGTCGAACGTCATCCGCGTCGGGCCGATCGGCTGCGCATCGGGATGGCGAAGCACGTCGTAGTCGATCCAGCACTCGGCGCACAGCAGGTCCGACGGCGCGCGATCCTGCTCGACCGAGCGGCGCACGATCGCGCCGTTGTCGAAGCGGTATTCGGTTTCGTCGCGGGTGACCTCGACGTCGTCGTCGGTCCAGCGGTCGTGCGACGTGACATGCGACACGATCGACACCGGGCCCGCGAGCCCGTGGATCGCGGCGACGTAGGAAATGAGCTTGTCCATGGCGAGGCGGCGAACGGAGGGATGGCCGCCTCGCGCAACATGGATGGCACGAGGCGGCCCGAGCGGCGAGTATAGCCGCGCATCGATGACCTTGCCGCCCGTGGGGTTTCGCGCGCTACGCCTCCAGCGCGAGCAACGCGAACGTCGCGAGCCAGTGCTCGCCCATGTAGTCGCCGGCCACGTGCGCGAGCGCGCTCGCGAGGTGCCGGCCGGCCGCATCGAGCAGCTTCGCGCGCCGCGCGTCGCCTTCCGGCAGCGCGCCGGCGAGCGCGCGCTGGCACCACGCGCGGCTCAGGTTCAGCCCGTCGAGGTGGGCGATCTTGCCGTCGCTGCGATCGCTGACCGTCGCCGGCTCGAACAGCGTCGCCGGCTCGCCGCGCGCGAGATCGGGCAGGAAGCGCGCGAACCAGCCGTCGAATTCGGCGGCCGGCAGCACGCGCCGCATCAGCTCGGCCTCCATCAGCGCCGGCGACAGGAATTCGTCGCCCGACGGCTCCCACGCCTGGCACGCGACGTCGTTCAGGTGCCAGCGCTTCGCGGTATCGACGATCAGCGCCGCGAGCCCGTCGCGCTGCGTGTCGCGCGCGAAGTCGAGCGTGAGCGCCAGCGCGAACGCGGTGTTGAAGTGCGTGCCGACGCGCAGCGGATAGGTCGCTTTCGGCAGGAAGGTCTCGAAGCGCGACACGAACAGGTCGGTGAGCGGTGCCATCGTCTTCGCCCAGCGCGCGGCCTGCGGCAGCGCGCCTCTCAGCGCGAGCCGCTCGAGCTGCGCGGCGAGCGCGAGCAGCCACGCCCAGCCGTAGGGCCGCTCGAAGCCGCTGTTGTGCGGCAGCGCGAGGTACGCCCGCTCACCGGCGACGTTCGCATCGGTGAAGTGCGCATCGACGATCGCGACGATGCGTTCGGCCTCCGGCAATGCCGGGTAGCGTTCGAGCACGCGCAGCACGAGCCAGTAGCCGTGCACGCACGAGTGCCAGTCGTAGCTGCCGTAGAAGATCGGGTGCAGCGCGCGCGGCCCTTGCACGTCTTGCGGGCCGGCGAGCGAATGCGTGAGCTTGTTCGGATATTCGCGGGTCAGGTGCGCGAGCGCGAGCGACGCGAACTTCGACGCGAGTTCGGGGGTGAGTCGGTCGGTCATGAGGATCTCGTCCATCGAGTCAGAAGCGGAATACGAACGCATACATCAGCAACGTGTTCACGGCGAGCAGCAGCACGGCGGTCGGCCACTGCGCCTTGATCACGCCGTTCTTGTCCTTCAGTTCGAGCAGCGCCGCCGGCACGATGTTGAAGTTCGCGGCCATCGGCGTCATCAGCGTACCGCAGAAGCCGCTTAGCATCCCGATCGCGCCGACGATCGCCGGGTTGCCGTGGAACTGGTGGACGATCAGCGGCAGGCCGATGCCGGCCGTCATCACGGGGAACGCGGCGAAGCCGTTGCCCATGATCATCGTGAACAGCGCCATGCCGACCGTGTAGGCCGCGACCACCGCGAACGGCGAATCGATCGGCACCCACTCCTTCACGAGCCCCGACACCACCCCGCCGACACCCGCGACCGCGAACAACGCGCCGAGCGCCGCGAGCATCTGCGGCAGGATCGCGGCCCAGCCGACCGCATCCATCGTATGGCGTGCCTCCCTCACCGCATGCACCGGCGAATCGCGCAGCATCGCGAGCGCGACGGCGAACGCGACGAGCGTGCCGAGCACGAGCGAGATCAGCGTCACGCTCTTCTGGTCGACGAACGGCACGCCCTTCAGCGCGAACGTCCCGATCAGCGTGACGACCGGAATCAGCAGCGCGGGCAGGAACAGCCGGTTGCCGAAACGCTGCGCGAGCGTCTCGCGGCGCACGGCCGCGGCTTCCCCGGCTTCGTCGGACTTGCCGCGCCCGAGCTTGCCCGAGCCGGCGAGTACCGCGAGCGCGATCGCGAGGCAGCCCGTCACGAAGTGCGGCAGCAGCGCGCCGAACAGGAACGTGACCGCGTAGATCGCCCAGAACGCGAAATTGACGATGCGGCGCGGGTTCGTGCGGTCCGTCAGGTTGAAGCACGCGAACGCGGCGAACATCAGCCCCGCGAGCGTGTACAGCGATTCGAGGCCGATCATCGCGCGCCCTCCCGCCCGACCAGGCCGAAGCCGCGCGTGAGCCGGCGGTCGAGCAGCGCGAGGCGCGTGCAGTGGATCAGCAGCGCGGCGATCGCGGTCGGGATCGCCCACACCGACAGGTGCAGCGGTTCGATGGAAATCCCGTTCTGTTCGAGAAAGCCCTTGATCAGCAGGATCGACTGGATCGCGATGAAGATGTCCTCGCCGAAGAACACGGCGACGTTGTCGACGCCCGACGCATGCGCGCGGATCTGCTGGCGCACCGCTTCGGGCAGCTCGCCGTGCCGGTTGACCGCGGCAGCCTCGGCCATCGGCGCGATCAGCGGACGCACCATCTGCGCATGGCCGCCGAGCGACGTGAGGCCGAGCGCGGCCGTCGCCTGGCGCAGCACGAAGTACAGCATCAGCACGCGGCCGGTGGTGGCCGCCTGCACACGCGAGATCATCCGCTTCGCCTGTTCCTTGAGCCCATTGCGCTCGAGCAGCGCGATCACCGGCAGCGTCAGCCAGATGAGCCCCATGTAGCGGTTTTCGGTGAACGCCTTGCCGAACGCGCTGACGATGTCGACGAGATTCAGCCCGCCCGCCAGCCCCGTCGCGAGCCCCGCGATCGTGACCACCAGCAGCGCATTGAAGCGCAGCGCAAAACCGATCACGACGATCGGCACCCCAATCAGCACCAGCATTGCTCCTCCTTGTATCGGACGCGCGGCGCCTTGGCAACGCGCCGCCTGCCCGGTTTGGACCGGGCTCTGACGGCGCAATCTAGCACGAGACTTTATCGATAAAAAGTCGACAATTTGCTGCTTCGGGTAAACGTTGAAGTGTGCGGACACCGTGCCCGAACCATGTGTCGGCGACGTTTCATCCGAGGAATCGGTGGCTGGCCGGCCGGCGCGGACGCACCGGTCGCGGCACGCGCGTTGCCGCCCCGGAGGGCGGCGTGCGACGGGCCGCCGCGCGTGGCGGAGCCCCGGTGCGCCGACTAAACTGGAAAGCATCGGCAACGGACGGGAGAGCCGCCATGATTGACGTATTCCAGACCATCGGCAGCCGCGCGTTCTCCGCTCATCTGGCGAAGGACGGGATGGTGACGCTGATGGAGCAACGCCATGAGGTCGATCGCGTGACGCTCGCGACCGCGTATGCCGCGCTCGTCGAGGAAGCCGAGCAGGAAGACGACCTGCTCGACGCGACGGTCGAAGGCATGATGCGCGCGCTGATCCAGGGGTACGCGCGCAGCCATTGACGGCGCGGCCGGTTTCCTCCGGCGCCCGTCGAAGCGGAAAACGAGCCTGCGCGGGCGCTACGCGGCCGGTGTGCCGGCGCCCCTGTCGAACCACCGGCCCGCGCGCAGTTGCCGGTAGTCGGCCTGCGTGAAGATCCTCAGCAGGTTCGCGACCGCGCCGTTGCTGGCGCGGTCGAGCGCCGTCATGAAGGCTTCGACTTCGTCGCGGCCGGCAAACAGGATCGTGCTGAAGTAGCGTTCGCGTTCCGCGTCGGACAGGTTCGTCGCGCTCAGCTGGTATGGATGGTGAAGCGCCGCGAACAGGAAGTAGTAGCGCTCGGCGTCGTCGCGCAGCACGCGCACCGCGTCGGGTTCGACCGGGAAATCGCGGTGGAACGACGCATGTCCGCTCTCGATGTAGATCCGGTACAGCAACCGGCCGTCATGCTCGGTGACGATCGGCGCCCACGGGGCGCGGCTGACGAGTACGGTGTCGGGCACGGCCATCCTGAATTCTCCCCGTCTTTTTCTTCGAAGCCGCCACGGTAACATGCCGGCTTCCGCGGCCTGCCGTGCCGAAACCGCGCGGCCATGCACGCACGCGCGGGCCGGCCCGGCTCCGCCGCCCGCCGCAAACACCGCACAGTCATAGAGGAAACGCACTGAATCGGCGCAATGCGCAAATTTTTCGATTGCCGCCGCCCGCGCCGCATGACAGCATTCGGGGCGTCGCCAACCGAAAAGAATGCCGTGCCGTCCGGCCGCCGATGCCGTCCGGCGGCGCCGAACAGGCCCCCTCCTTCCATGAACCCGGCCCACCTCCAGCATCACGAACCGACCGGAGAATTCCGCTTGTGAACATCGGCATCGTCAACGACCTCCCGCTTGCCGTCGAGGCGATGCGCCGCGCGATCGCGCGACGGCCCGAGCACCGCGTGCTGTGGGTCGCGACCGACGGCGCGCAAGCCGTCGAACTATGCGCCACGCAGCCGCCCGACGTCGTGCTGATGGACCTGATCATGCCGAAATTCGACGGGATCGAAGCGACGCGGCGGATCATGCGATCCGAACGACCGTGCGCGATCCTGATCGTGACGAGCTGCATCGGCGCGAATGCGTGGCGCGTGTTCGAGGCGATGGGCGCCGGCGCGCTCGACGCGGTCGATACGCCGCGGCTCGGCGACGGCTCGGCCGGCGACACGACCCGGCTGCTGCTCGCGAAGATCGACCAGATCGGCCGCCTGCTCGACGCGCCCGGCGGCTCGCGCCTCGCCGGCACGCCCCCGCGCACCGGCGGCGGACCGCTGATCGCGATCGGCGCATCGGCCGGCGGCCCCGGCGCGCTCGCGTCGGTCCTCGGCGGCCTGCCGGCCGATTTCAACGCACCGATCGTGATCGTGCAGCACGTCGACCGCGCGTTCGCCGAAGGCATGGCGCAATGGCTCGACGGCCAGACGTCGCTCGCCGTGCGCGTCGCGCGCGAAGGCGACCGCCCGCAGCCGGGCGTCGCGCTGCTCGCCGCGACCGACGACCACCTGCGCATCACGCGCGCCGGCACGCTCGAATACACGCGCGAGCCGGCCGCCACGCCGTATCGCCCGTCGGTCGACGTATTCTTCAACAGCCTGACCGAGCACTGGCCCGGCCGCGTGATCGGCGTGCTGCTCACGGGGATGGGCCGCGACGGCGCGATCGGCCTGAAGGCGCTGCGGATGAAGGGCTACCATACGATCGCGCAGGACGAGGCGACGAGCGCCGTCTACGGCATGCCGAAGGCGGCCGCGACGCTCGGCGCGGCGCGCGCGATCCTGCCGCTCGGACGCATCGCGGGCGAGCTGGCGGCGCTCGCACGGATCTGAAGCCCGATGAACACTTGCAACACCCATGCCTGCCCTCGCAACAACCCGCATCGGCCATGAGCATTGACCCGACTCACCCGCCAGGCGGCCCCTACGTGCCGCCCGCCGACGTGCCGGCGATGGTGCTGCTGGTCGACGACCAGACGATCGTCGCGGAAGCCGTACGGCGCGCGCTCGTCGACGAGGAAGGCATCGATTTCCACTATTGCCCGCGTTCGGACGACGCGATGGCCACCGCGATCGAGACGCGGCCGACCGTGATCCTGCAGGACCTCGTGATGCCCGGCACCGACGGTCTGAGCCTCGTGAAGGCGTACCGGACGAATCCGGCGACGCGCGACGTGCCGATCATCGTGCTGTCGACGCAGGAAGAGCCCGTGATCAAGAGCGCCGCCTTCGCGGCCGGCGCGAACGACTACCTCGTGAAGCTGCCCGACCGCATCGAGCTCGTCGCGCGCGTGCGCTACCACTCGCGCTCGTACATGAACCTGCTGCAGCGCGACGAGGCCTATCGCGCGCTGCGGCAATCGCAGCAGCAGTTGCTCGAAGCCAATCTCGAGCTGCGGCGCCTCACGCATTCGGACGGCCTCACCGGGCTGTCGAACCGGCGCTATCTCGACGAATACCTCGCCGCCGAATGGCGGCGCGGCACGCGCGAGCGCAGCGAGCTGTCGCTGCTGATGATCGACGTCGACAATTTCAAGCTGTACAACGACACGTACGGCCACGTGTCGGGCGACAGCGTGCTCAAGCAGATCGCGTCGACCATCGAGCGCTGTCTCGGCCAGTCGGGGGATCTCGCCGCGCGTTTCGGCGGCGAGGAATTCGCGGTCGTGATGCCGGCCACGTCGCCGGGTGCCGCGCGGCTGCTCGGCGAAAAGATCCGCCTCGCGGTCGAGGCGCTGCGGCTCCAGCATGCGCATTCGTCGACGGGCGACACCGTGACGATCAGCATCGGCGGCGCGACCATCGTGCCGACGCCCGGCCTGCCGACGACCGTGCTGATCGAAGCGGCCGACCGCGCGCTCTATCGCGCGAAGCACGAGGGCAAGAACCGCGTCGAGATCGACGCGACGCCGACACCGCCCGTCCCCGGCGGCTTCGGTGCGCCACGCACCGACTGAACGCCGAACGCCGGCTCGGCACCCCGCTCACGCGGCGCCGAGCCGGCGCGCGTAGTCGCTCGGGTCCAGCGGGCGGCTGAACAGGTAGCCCTGCTGCATGTCGCAGCCGATCTGCTGCAGGAACCACGACTGCGCCTGCGTCTCGACCCCTTCGGCCGTGACCTTCATCCCGAGCGAATGCGCCATCGCGACGACGGCCTGCGTGATCGCCACCGAATCGTGATGATCGGGCACGCCCGACACGAACGAGCGGTCGACCTTCAGGTTGTGCAGCGGAAAGCGCTTCAGGTACGCGAGCGACGAATAGCCGGTGCCGAAATCGTCGACCGAGATGCGCACGTTCATGTCCGTGAGCGCCTCGAGCATCGGCAGCACGGTGTCCGTGTCGTTCATCAGCAGTCCTTCTGTAATCTCGAGCTCGAGCGCGGACGGATCGAGCCGCGTCTGCGCGAGGCAGCGACCGACCGACTCGACGAGGCCTTCGTGGAACTGCCGCGGCGACAGGTTGACGGCCAGCACCAGGTCGGGCGCGATCGTGCGGCGCCATTCGGCCGCCTGCCGGCACGCGGTTTCCAGCACCCACTGGCCGATCGCGACGATCTGCCCCGTATCTTCCGCGACCGGAATGAACTCCGCCGGCGACATCGGCCCGAGCTCGGGGCTCGTCCAGCGCAGCAGCGCCTCGGCGCCGACGGTGCGGCCGCTGCGCGCGTCGACGACGGGCTGATACGCGAGCCGCAGCATGTCCGACGCGAGCGCGCGCCGCAGCGACTGCTCGATCGCGAAGCGGCGCTGCAGCCGCAGGTTGAGCTGCGCGGTGAAGAACGTGAAGTGGTTGCGGCCGCGCTGCTTCGCATCGTACATCGCCGAATCGGCGTTGCGCATCAACGTGACGGCATCGTCGCCGTCGCGCGGCGCGACGCTGATCCCGATCGACACGCCGAGCCAGTATTCGTTGTTCGCGATCGCGAACGGCTTCGCGATCGCGTCGATCACCTCGCGCGCGAGCACCGCGAGCTTGTCGGGATCGTCGCAGTCGTCGACGAGGATCACGAACTCGTCGCCGCCGACGCGCGTGAGCGCATGCTGCCCGCCTCCGCACGCCGCGAGCCGCGCCGCGACGCTGCGCAGCAGCGCGTCGCCCGCGTCGTGGCCGGCCGTGTCGTTGACCTTCTTGAAGCCGACGAGATCGATGAACAGGATCGCGACGCGCGCGGGCCCGCCCGCCGCATCGTGGCCGCCGAACAGCTCGCGCATGCGGTCGCCGAGCCAGCGGCGGTTGTAGAGGCCCGTCAGCGCATCGCGCGTCGCCAGGTAGCGCAGCTGCTGCTGCGCTTCGCGCACGGGGCCGATGTCGTTGAATGAAACGAGCACCGAGTCGGCCTGCGTTTCGCCCGGCCTCACGATCGGCACCGCGTTGCCGCGCACCCAGATGGTGTCGCCGTCCGCCAGGCCGAAACCGACCGTGTAGTCGAGCATCGGCGTGGCCGTTTCGAGCGCGCGCCGGCTCGGCCAGTCGTCGGGCGCGATCGGCGTGCCGTCCTCGCGCAGCTTGCGCAGGATCACCGTCGACAGCCTGCGGCCGACGAGGTCGCCCTTCACGCGCATCATCCGGTTCGCACTCGGGTTGCTCGCGACCACGACGCCATCGCGCGACACGACGAGGATCCCTTCGTTCAGGCTGTTCACCACGAGCCTGTGATGTTCCTCGCTGCGCGCGAGCTGTCGCGCGATCCGGTCCTGGTGCACCGCGAGGCCGACGCTGTTGCCGATGTCGCGCAGCAGTTCGGTTTCCTCGTCGCTCGGCCGGCGCGGCATGCGGTGATAGACGGCGAACGCGCCCAGCACGGCGCCCGCGTCGTCGAGGAACGGCACCGACCAGCACGCGCGCAGGCCCAGCGGCAGCGCAACCGCACGATAGTCGGCCCACAGGGGATCGGTTTCGATATCTTCGACGACGACCATCCGGCGCAGGTACATCGCCGTGCCGCACGAGCCGGCCACCGGCCCGATCGTCGCGCCTTCGATCGCCGCGCTGTACTGTCGGGGCAGCGACGGCGCCGCGCCGACGTGCACGTGCACGCCGTCGATATCGAGCAGCAGGATCGTGCACGACGCACCGTCGCCGAGCAAAGCCTCGGCGCGCCGGCAGACTTCGACGAGCAGCTCCGGCAGCGGTGTGTTGCGCGTGATCAGCCTCAGCACGCTTTGCTCGGACGCGAGCACTTCCGCCGCGAGCCCGAGACTGTAACGAGAACTTTGCGGTTCGGTATTCAAGATGAATCCTGCCGTCTGTCCGATCGGGTCTGATGCGCCCGATTCGTTTTCGATCCTTCGTGCCGTTTTTCGCTCCGGGTATACGCCGATGCCCGGTGCGCCCCGTATTGCACGCGGTGCCAACGCGCGCCGAAATACATTTAACACCAATCCGTGGCAACCCGGGCGTCCATGCGCATCAGGGGTTACACGCGGTCGATGTGGCATGTCCGGCCGGCAGTCAGTCCGCCGGAAGACCTGCGCGCGGCGCGACCGCTCCGGGCAAGGCCGTGCGCCATGCGGGCCGCGTTCGAAAGCCATTCGTCAGATTGCGGCGGCGCCCCGGCTCCGTTCGCGTTCGATCGTCCGCGCGGGGATCCGTGCGCGTGATCGCCTTCGATGCGTTGGTGGCAGCCGCGACCGCCACGCTCCGGGCGCCGCGCCCGGCGCCGATGCATCGGGCATCGGGCCCGCACACGCGCCGGCCAGGCTTGCAGCGCGGCGCCTGTGCAAGCGTCAATCCTTCCGGATGTGTTCGGCCAGGAAATCGATCAGCAGCCGCACGCGCGGCAGCAGCCCGCGCCGCGACGGAAACACCGCGTGCACCAGGCCGCCCTTCGGCGCCCAGCCGGGCAGCACGTCGACCAGCGTGCCGTCGCGCAGATCGTCCTCGACGACCATGCACGGCAGCTGCACGATGCCGACGCCGTGAATCGCCGCATCGCGCAACGCGTGCATGTCGTCCGTGACGAAGCGCGGATGATGGCGCAACTGCGCATGCTCGCCGTTCGGCCCGACCAGCTGCCACACGTGATGCCGCGCCGGCCCCCAGTCGAGACTCGGCGCGCCGGCCAGCGCGGCCGGGTCCGACAGCGGCGCGCGCCCGTCCAGCCAGTGCGGCGCGGCCACCAGCCGCTGCGGGCTGTCGGCGAGCACGCGCATCACGAGATCGCTGTCCTCCAGCGGCGGGAAGCGCACCCGCAGCGCGAGGTCGAACCCTTCGCTCAGCAGGTCGACGCGGCGGTTCGTCGCCTCGAGATGCACCTGCACCTGCGGATGAATCGCCATGAAGCGCGCGACCAGTTCGCTCACGCGATATTCGAGCAGCGCGGTCGGGCAACTGACGCGGACGACGCCGCGCGGCTCCGCGTGCCGGCGCTCGATCACCTCGCGCGCGGCGTCGGCCTCGACCAGCACCGCGAGGCAGCGCTCATGGAATTCGCGTCCGGTTTCCGTGACGGTGAAATGACGCGTCGTACGCTGCAGCAGCCGCACGTCGTACTTCGCTTCCAGCGCGGCGATGCGCCGGCTCAGTGTCGATTTCGGCACGTCCAGCGCGCGCCCGGCCTGCGTGAACCCGCCGTGTTCGACCACCTTCACGAAATAGTAGAGGTCGTTCAGGTCATCCATGATTGTTCCACCCATAGAACACTGACGGCATTTTAAGAGACTGGAACGCCGGTTGTTGCACGCCTAGCATCGTGTTTCAGCGTGGATCGAGCGTGTCGCGGCAGCCGGGAATTTTCTCGACCGGCTTCTTCGCCGGACCCGACGGTTCACTGGACCTGGATTTACCCCCTCACTTCCCGCACCGTCACTGGAGACAACCATGGCAAGCGAACCGGTTCGCGACCCCGCGAACGACCACCTGCTCACCCCGCAGAACGCGGCGTTCATCGTCATCGATTACCAGCCGGTCCAGGTGAACTCCATCGCGTCGATGGATCGCCAGCTGCTGATCAACAACATCGTCGGCGCGTCGAAGGCGGCCGTCGCGTACAACCTGCCGATCGTCCACTCGACCGTGAACGTGAAGACGGGCCTGAACAAGCCGCCGATCCCGCAACTGCGCGCGGCGCTCGAAGGTTATCCGACCTACGACCGCACCAGCATCAACTCGTGGGAGGACATCGAATTCCGCAAGGCCGTCGAAGCGACCGGCCGCAAGAAACTGATCATGACCGCGCTGTGGACCGAAGCGTGCCTGACGTTCCCGGCGCTCGACGCGCTGAAGGCCGGTTATGAGGTGTACGTGGTCGTCGATGCGGTCGGCGGCACGTCGGTCGCCGCGCACGAAGCCGCGCTGCGCCGCATCGAACAGGCCGGCGGCCAGATGATCAGCGTCGCGCAGCTGTTCTGCGAACTGCAGCGCGACTGGGCGCGCAGCGCCACCGTGCCGGCATTCATCAACCTGTTCATCGAAACCGGCGGCACCGCGGGCATCCAGTTCTCTTACGACAAGAGCTGACCGGCACGGCACGCGCGGCGGCCGGCGTGTCCGGCCGTCGGCGCGCGCCGTTGCCCTGCTTCTCCGTTCCGGCGCGGCCGGACTGCATCGCGGCCGGCAGGCCGCGTTTTCGTATCCGTGATTCAATGTCGATGGCTCCGGCGCCGCGCATCGCGCGCGGCACGGCGATGTGTACCCTCATCGATTGACCTTCACAGGATCACCATGACGAACCCTGCCGAAATCAAGGCGCTCGTTTTCGATGTATTCGGAACGATCGTCGACTGGAGAAGCGGCGTCGCACGCGGCGCCGCCGCGTTCCTCGATCGCCACGCACCCGCACTCGACCCGTTCGAATTCGCCGATACGTGGCGGGCCGAATATTCGCCGTCGATGGAAGAAATCCGCAGCGGGCGCCGCCGCTACGTGCGGCTCGACGTCCTGCATCGCGAGAACCTCGTGCGCACGCTCGACCGCTACGGAATCGTCGACGTGCCCGACGCCGACATCGACGCACTCAACCTCGCGTGGCACAGCCTCGACCCGTGGCCCGACGCCGTCGCGGCGCTGCAGCGGCTGAAGCGACGCTACATCATCGCGCCGCTGTCGAACGGCAACATCCGGCTGATGGTCGACGTCGCGAAACGCGCGGGGCTGCCGTGGGATGCGATCCTCGGCGCGGAAGTCGTGCGCGCGTACAAGCCGTCGCCGCAGGTGTACAGCGATACCGTCGAGATTCTCGGTATCGAGCCGGCCGAGCTGTGCCTGGTCGCCGCGCACAACGGCGATCTCGCGGCCGCACGCCGGCAGGGGCTGTCGACCGCGTTCGTGCTGCGGCCGACCGAACACGGGCCCGGCCAGACGACCGACCTGCGAGCCGTTGATCAGTGGGACTTCGACGTCAAGGACCTGAACGAACTCGCGGACCGGCTGGGCTGCCCGGGTTGAAGGCCTCCGGGTCAGGGTGCGCGAGCGTGGCGCTGGCGGCCACGATGCGGGGCCGGTGGAGCGGCGCGTCAAGCAGGACAAACGCGCCGACAGACGACTGGTAGACTCCGCAAACCTTGTCCCATTGCAGCGGCCTGCCCTGATGTCGTCACCCCTGCGTCTTGTCGAAGGCAAACTGACCGCGATGCGCTTTCTCGAGCGCCCCGACCAAGGTGGCGCCGGAAGCCGTCAGGTGCCGCCCGTCGACCCCGAAGCCCGCAAGAAATCGCTCGGCTACTGGTTCACGCACACCCTGGTGCCGATCCTCGCGGCACTCACCGGCAACGGGGCCGCGGCCAATGCCCTGGTGTTTCAGCAAGCCGACGAGGATCTCGTCCTGGCCGAGCTGAACGCCGCGGCCGACAAGGTCGAGCATCCGGCGACGTGGTCGTACGCGAACCTGCGCGAAACCAGGACCTTCGCGTCGGCAAACGCGTTCGTGACCGTGGGGAAGAACGGCAGGATCCTGTTCGCGAAGCTACCGGTGGAAATCGAAATCGGCGGCGAGTCGTACCGCGGGTTCCTCGGCGGGCAGTGCTTCGACGTCGGCGACGACGTGGTTGCCGTGGTCGATCGCCGTGGCCGCCTGTTTGCGCTGTCGTCGCCGGACCGGCGCCGCACGGTCATGGATCACACGTGCAGCGACACGGGGCTGGCCGGCCTGACGCACGACATCTGGCTGGCGTGGAAATGGATGTTCATCGGCATGAACTGCTTTGTCATCCCGATGATGATCCTGCTGCTCTGGACCGGCGACGACGGCTTTTCCGACCTGGGTGCCGACCTGGCCATGCTGCTCGGCGGGCCGGCCGCGATCGGCGTCATGCTCGCGCTGCTCTTGGGCGTGCGGTTGTCGTGGGCCGACTGGCTGCCGGCGTGGCGCACGTCGGGCATCCTGAAGGCGCTGGGCCGCCCGGATCTGTGCACGGTCGATTTCCTGGCTACGCGCACCGAGGCCGAACGCAACGGCCAGGTGCGCGACACGGGAGCCTATCCGATCTTTTGTGTGTGAGGCATAAACTGGCGACCAAGGAGCCACTTTATGCCACGCAAACGCAAGGAAGAAATGACGATTGAACCGGGCAAGGGCTTGAACCTGGACCCGGAATTGATCAAGCAACTGGTGCCCGGGACGCTGGACCGGGCGACGATCAATGAGCAACTGGCCGCGCTCAAGAAGGCGATCTTCGAGCGTGCGCTGGGCGGCGAACTGACCCATCATCTCGGTTACGAGAAGGGTGAAGCCAAGCC